>NZ_JAAQRC020000001.1:2460000-2767500 GCF_019216885.1 Methylobacterium sp. SyP6R
ATCGCGCACCTCGCCGAGGCCTTCAACCTGCCGGTCACGTCCCACGGCGCGCACGACGTCACGGTGCACCTGCTCGCCGCCGTGCCCAACCGCTCCTACCTGGAGGCGCACGGCTTCGGGCTCGACGCCTACATCGCCGAGCCGCTGGCGATCGAGGACGGGTTCGCGGTGGCGCCGGACCGGCCGGGCCACGGCATCGTGTTCGACTGGAAGGGGCTCGCGGCGATCCGGGCCTGATCCCCGGTCACGCGCGCCGCGCCGCCTCTCGCAGCCCGCCCCCCTCGGCATCCGCCACCCGGAACCGCCCGCGCCCCTCCGCCTTCGCCGCGTAGAGCGCCGCATCCGCCGCCACGAAGAGGTCGGCGGAGGGGCGGCCGTCGGTGCGGGCGATGCCGATCGAGGCGCCGATCGTGAAGGCCCGGCCGGCCCAGGTCATCGGCCGGCTCAGGGCGGCGATGAGGCGGGCCGCCACCTCCTCGGCGATGCCGGGGGCCGTGGTGGCGAGCAGGATCGCGAATTCGTCGCCGCCGATCCGGGCGACGAGGTCGTCGTCGCGGCACGACAGGCGCAGCCGGGCCGCGACCTCGACCAGGCAGGCATCGCCGGCGGCGTGCCCGAACGTGTCGTTGACCGGCTTGAACCCGTCGAGATCGATGAGCAGCAGGGCGCCGAAAGGGGCCCGGCCGGGCGGGGGCCGGTCGAGCGCGGCGAACCGGTCCTGGAACGTCGCCCGGTTGGCGAGCCCCGTCATGGCGTCGAACTCGGCGAGGTAGCGGGTCCGGTCGGCGAGCAGCTTCTCCTCGGTGATGTCCTGCTTCATCCCGAAGATCCGCACCGGCATCCCGCCCTCGCACTCGACCAGGGCGGTGATGCGGATCCAGCGGCGGCGGCCGGTGAAGCTGACGATCTCGGCATCGAGGGTGAAACCGCCCCGTTCGGCGATGGCGCGGCTGCGGGCCGCGGCCAGCGCCTCGCGGGATTCGGGCGCGTAGCAGGCGACGATCCTGTCCCGGTCGAGGGTTGCGCCGCGCGGCAGGTCGAACATCGCGTAGACCTGATCGGTCCAGGTCAGGGCCTCGTCCGGCAGGCCGCATTCCCACACCCCGATCCGCGCCGCCGCCGAGGCGCGGTCGAAGATCTTGCGGCTCTGCACCAGCGCCAGTTCCTGACGGGCGAGGGCCTCGCGAAAGCCCAGGGTTGCCCGGGCGAGGGACTCCGCGGCGGCGGCGAAATCGGCGAGGCGCCGGCGCTGGGCGAGGGTCAGGCGGCGGGGCGCACGATCGACGAGGGCGAGGACGCCCGATCCGGGGCCGAGGGCGTGGATCGCCAGGAACCGGCAGCCCGGCACGCCGGTGACCGCCGGGTGAGTGCGCCACCGCACGGCGGTGCGCAGATCGGCGACGACGCGAAGACCGTCTTCCGATTCCTCGACCGATGCGGCCCGGCAGAGATCGACGAGGGCCTCCGGGACGCCCACGCCGGCCGCCGCCAGGGGCGGGCCGGAATGGGAGCCGTCTTGGGAGCCGTCTTGGGGGCCGTATTGGGAGCCGAGCAGGAGGACGGCGTGAACGGCGAAGGCACCTCGGACGCGTTCGAGGAACGCCGCCAAGGCTTCCGCCCCGGGAACCGGGGGCGAACAAAGGTCAGTTGCAGGTTGCAACCCAGTGCTCGCGCGCATTGCAGGTGATCGTCACGTCCCATCGATCCCGGATGACCCTGGCAGACGGGACTTAAGGCATGATTGATCGCCCGGACGTCCACGGTCAAGCTGGAGACGATGCGCGGTCCCGGCACGGATACGTTCGCCTCCGGGCGGACAGCGATGGCGCGCCGCTCAGACCCGTCGCAACCGCAGCGCGTTCCCCACCACGAACACGCTCGACAGGGCCATGGCGCCCGCCGCCAGCACCGGCGACAGGGACGGCCCGCCGACCGCCCGCAACACGCCCGCCGCCACCGGGATCAGCGCCACGTTGTAGGCGAAGGCCCAGAACAGGTTCTGGCGGATGTTGCGCATCACCGCCCGCGACAGACGCAGCGCCTCGGCAACGGTGGCGGGATCGCCGGCCATCAGCACCACGTCGGCGCTCTCCACCGCCACATCGGTGCCGGTGCCCAGCGCCAGGCCCGCATCGGCCTCGGCGAGCGCCGGGGCGTCGTTGATGCCGTCGCCCACGAAGGCGACCGGACCGTGCGCCTCGCGCAAAGCCCGGACGGCGTCGCGTTTGCCGGCAGGCAGCACCTCGGCGAGCACCGTGGCGATGCCGAGGCTGCGTGCGACGCCCTCGGCGGTACGGCGGTCGTCGCCGGTGACGAGGGCGACGGCGAGGCCCTGGTCGATGAGCGCCCGCACGGCAGCGGCGGCGCCGGGCTTGATCGGATCGGACACCGCCAGCAAGGCCGCCGGAACGCCGTCGAGGGCGAGGTAGAGCGGGGAGCGCCCCCCCATCGCCAGGCGCTCGGCCTGGGGCGCGAGTCCCGAGAGATCGGGGCCCGCGAGGTGACGGGCGGCGCCGATGGCGACCGTGCGGTCCCCGACGCGGCCGGTGATGCCGTGGCCCGGCACCGCCGCGAACGCGCTCACCGGCGGCAGGTCCAGGCCCTGGTCGGCGGCCGCCGCCACGATGGCGCGGCCGATCGGGTGCTCGGAGCGGGTTTCGAGGGCGGCGGCCAGGGCCAGCACGTCGTCGGCGTCGAAGCCGGGGGCCGGGATCAGGTCGGTGAGGGTCGGGCGGCCCTCCGTCAGGGTGCCGGTCTTGTCGAAGGCGACGACGCGCACCTCCTCCAGGGACTGCAGGCCGGCGCCGCTGCGAAACAGGATGCCGCGTTCCGCCGCCCGGCCGGTGCCGACCATGATCGAGGTCGGGGTGGCGAGCCCCATGGCGCAGGGGCAGGCGATGATCAGCACCGCGACGGCATGGACCAGGGCGGGGCCGAGGGCGGGCGGCGGCGCGAGGGCGAGCCAGGTGAGGGCCGTCAGGAGGGCGAGCGCCAGCACCGCCGGCACGAACCACGCGGTGACCCGGTCGGCCAGCGCCTGGATCGGGAGCTTCGCTCCTTGCGCCGCCTCGACCATGCGGACGATCTGGGCCAGCGCCGTGTCGGCGCCGACCCGCTCGACCCGAACGGTCAGGGCGCCGGTGCCGTTGACGGTGCCACCGGTGACGGGATCGCCCGGCCCCTTCGCCACCGGCACCGGCTCCCCGGTGAGCATGCTCTCGTCGATGCGGGAGGCGCCCTCGATCACCCGTCCATCCGCCGGCAGGCGCTCGCCGGGGCGGACGCGGACGTGGTCGCCGACCGCGAGGTCGGCCACCGGCACCTCGGTCTCGGCGCCGTCCCGCAAGGCGAGCGCGGTCTTCGGCGCGAGGCCGACGAGGCGCGCCACCGCCGCGCCGGTGCGGCCCCGGGCCCGCGCCTCCAGGCTGCGGCCGAGCAGGATCAGGGTGACGATGAGGACCGAGGCCTCGAAATAGACATGGGCCGCACCGGCCGGGAGCCAGTGCGGCACCAGCGTCGCGACCAGGGAGAACAGGTAGGCGGCGCCGGCGCCAAGCGCCACCAGGGCGTTCATGTCCGGGTGGCCGCGCACCAGGCCGGGCAGGCCGCGGACAAAGAAGCGCCGGCCGGGCCCGAACAGGACCAGGGTGGCGAACGCGGCCTGGATGCCGGCGCTCCAGGCCTCCGGCAGGAGGCCGTGACCGACGACGTGGCCCCCCATGTCGAGCACGACGACGGGGAGCGACAGGAGAGCCGAGAGAATGAGGTCGCGGGTCAGCGTCTCGGCCCCGCGCGGGGCCGCCGGAGCGTCCGTCCCCGCACGCACCGGGCGGGGCTCGTAGCCGGCCTCCCGCACGGCGGCTTCCAGGGCATCGAGGGGGACGAGGCCGGCGGGGTGGCGCACGCTCACCCGGCCGGTAGCGAGGTTGGCGCTCGCCTCGCGCACACCCGGCACGGCTTTCAGCACCCGCTCGACCCGCCCGGTGCAGGACGCGCAGGTCATGCCCTCCACGGTGAGTTCGCTCACCGCCTCGGGCACCGCGTAGCCGGCATCCTCCACGGCCGCGGCGAGCGCCGCCGGGTCGTTGTCCGGGGTCAGATCGAGGGTGGCGCGGCCGGTGGCGAGGTTGACGGCCACGGCCTGCACGCCCGGCACCCGTTTCAGCACCCGCTCGACCCGCCCGGTGCAGGAGGCGCAGGTCATGCCCTCGACGGGCAGGGTGAGGCGACGGGCGGGTGCGGTCATGGTGCGGTCTCCCACGAGCGGATGTGGGGTGCGGAACCGCCCGGCGATACCGCCCCGATCGCCGCCGGCCGTTGCGTCACGAACATGCTTTCGCCGCGCTCGGGCGCCAGAGCGCCGGGCGAAGCGGGAGCAGGCGATGATCGGGCGGGTTCTGGCGGTATCGGCGATGGTCTGCGGCGGGGCGGGGGCGGCTCTGGCGCACCCCCATGTCTGGGTGCAGGCGCGGGCAGAGCTGGTGCTCGACCAGAAGCGCAACCTGGTGGCGATCCGCGAATCCTGGACCTTCGACCCGGAATATTCCGCCTTCTCGGTGCTGAACCTCGATTCGAAGCGCGACGGCGTGCCGGACCCGGCGAAGCTCGACGAACTCGCCGTCGAGCGCCTGGGGGCGATGGCCGAGACGGCCTTCTTCACGCAAGGAAAGCTCAACGGGCGCCCGCTCGCCCTGAAGGCCGGCCCCTCCCCGAAGGCGAGCTTCGCGCAAGGGCGCCTCACCCTCGACTTCACCCTGGTGCCGCAAGGCCCCGCCGGCCCGGTGCGCAATCTGGTGGTGAGCTTCGACGATCCGGATTTCTACGTCGCCTTCGGGCTGCCGCCGGGCGAGCCGGTCAAGCTGTCGGGCAGCGCGGAATGCGTGCTGAAGCTCAACCGTCCGAGCCGGCAGGCGCAGGAGGGCGAGCAGCTGATCCCCGACGACGAGGCCACCGGCACGCCGGGCGCCGCCGCCGCGGCGGCCGTGGACTATATCGGGCGGCTGCTCGTCGCCTGCCCCTGATCCAGGGCCTTCTTCGGGCCGCCCTCCTTCTTTGCGTCGCCCGAGTTCTTTGCGTCGCCCAAGGCCGGGATCAGGGCCCGGAACGTCGCCCCCTCCCCCGGGGTGCTCTCGATCACCAGCCGGCCGCGATGGCGGTTGAGGATGTGCTTGACGATGGCGAGGCCGAGGCCCGTTCCGCCCTGCTGGCGGCTGGAGGCGGCATCGACCCGGTAGAACCGTTCGGTCAGGCGCGGCAGGTGCTCGGGAGCGATGCCCGGGCCCTCGTCGCGCACCGCGATCTCGACCTGCGGCGGCCGGTTCTCCTCCGCCGGCAGGGTGTCGAGGGAGACCGCGACCCGGCCGCCGTCACCACCATATTTCACGGCGTTCTCGACCAGGTTCTCGATCACCCGCAGGATCTCGTCCCGGTCGCCCAGCACGCGGTGCGGCCCGGGCGCGGCGTCGAGCGTGATGGCGACGCCGCGCTCGCCGGCGATCGGCCCCAGCGCATCGGCGATCTGGCGGGCGAGCGGCACGACGTCGACCCCTTGCGTCGGCGGCACGTGGACGCGCAACTCGATGCGCGAGAGCGACAGGAGGTCGTCGATCAGCCGCGTCATGCGCAGGGCCTGCACCCGCATGATGCCGAGGAAGCGCTCCCGCGCCTTGGCGTCGTCCCGGGCCGGGCCCTGCAGGGTCTCGATGAAGCCGAGCAGCGAAGCGAGGGGCGTGCGCAGCTCGTGGCTGGCATTGGCGACGAAATCGACCCGCATCGTCTCGAGGCGCTGGGCCGAGGTGAGGTCGCGCAGGAACAGCACGACGTTCGGCCCGGCCCGCCCGGCCTCGCCGCCCTGCATCGCGCCGATCTGCACCTCGAAGGTGCGCTCGGTCGGCACCCGCGGCGAATAGAGCGTCTTCAGCGGCTCGCCGGTGCGTAGGACGATCTCGATCCCGTCGAGCACGTCGGGGTCGCGCAGCGCGAAGGAGAGGGGGTGGCGCGGGCGCAAGGACGGCAGGAGCGCGCGGGCGGCGGCGTTCGATTCGATCACCAGGGAGCGGCGGTCGATCAGGATGACCGGATCGGGAATGTTGGCGAGCAACGCCTCGGCGAGGCCGTGGCGGCCCCGGCTTCCTTGCGCATCGAAGCGCGGTACCGGCTCGCCCCGGCGCGGCGCGGCGACGAGACCGCCGACCAGGAGGGCGAGGAGTCCCAGGAGCCCGGTGCCGAGATCGAACCCGTGCAGCCAGGCATGCCCGGCCAGGAACGTCAGCACGGCCCCGAGCGCGCCCCGCCACGCCGCCCGGCGGGCGGCCGGGAGGGCGCCCGCGGCGCTGGGGAAGACCGGCGGCGAAGCGGCGTCGGGAGGCCCGTCCTCCGGCGGATCGCCGGAATCAGGGCTTGGCGTCGCTCTCGGCGGCATCATCGTCGGGCGCCTCCCGCGGGGTGAGGCGCGCCCGCTTGGCGATCTCATAGGCGCCGAGCGCAGCGAGCGCCACCACGAACGGGATCAGGTAGTAGCAGACCCGGAACAGCAGCAGCGCGCCGAGGACCGATTCCCGCGGCAGCCCGGAGAGCGCCAGCAGCACCGTGGCCTCGAACACCCCGAGCCCGCCCGGCGCATGGCTGGCGATGCCGAGCATCGCGGCGAGCACGTAGATCGCCACGAAGGCCTCGAAGCTGACGCCGTGGCCGGCCGGCAGCAGCACGTAGAGCACGCCGGCCGCCGCGCAGACGTCGCCGGCGCCGACCAGCATCTGGCTCAAGGAGAGCTTGAGACCCGGCAGTTCCAGGCGCCAGCCCCGCACCTTGACGCTGCGGCGCTTGACGGTGACCCAGGCGAGATAGGCCAGCACGGCGGCCAGCGTCGCGACTCCGAGCACCTGGTTGAGGAGGACGCTGGTATAGGTGAGGTGCGAGAGCGGCTCGGCCTCGCGGATCAAGCTGATTCCGAGCACCGCCCCCATGCCGAGCCAGAAGGTGAAGCCGGCAACGATGGTGAGCGCGGCGATGCGCCCGGGGCTCAAGCCCTGCCCCGAATAGATCCAGTAGCGCACCGTGCCGGCAGTGAGCAGCGGGAAGCCGAGATTGAAGCTGACCGCGTAGCTGGTGAAGGAGGCGAGCGCGGTGGTGCGGTAGGGCACCTTCAGCTTGAGCTGTCTGAGCGCCAGGGCGTCGTAGCAGGTGAGGAAGAGGTAGCTCACCACCACGAGGCCGATGGCCAGCCCGACCTGGTTCGGCGTCGCCGCCAGGAAGGCGGTGCGCAGGTCGGCCCAGGTCACGGTGGAGACGAGCTTGCCCAGCACCCCCAGCGAGATGACGAACAGCACGACGCTGGCGAGCGTACCGATCCAGGCATAGCGGCGCCGGTGGCGGGCATGTTGCCCGCCCGCAACCTGCGGATCCTTTCCCGGATCCTGCCCGGCCGGATCCTCGTCGCGCGGGAGGTCATCCCCCGCACCCGCGTCGCGCAGGGGTCTGGCCTGCGCGAGGTTCTTGTCCTGGCTGGCGAAATTCATCGCGTCGGCGTCCGACCCCGCTGGTCGCGGGCACGAGCCCGCAGCCGATCGCGGCCAGGCTCGCGCACAAAGGTGCCCGGCGGCACTCCGACCGAGCCCCGCTCGCATGAGGGGCCATGTAGGCCCTCTGCCGGCGAATGACCAGCCGGACCATGCGGCAGCGGGCGAATCAGCCGGGGAGACCGAGCTGCCGGGCGGCCTCGCCGAGGCCGGCGGCGATGCGGGCCGGCACCGCCGGGCTGGTGCAGACATAGGTCGGGCTCGGATGCGGGATCGCCACGACCGGAAGGCCCGGCCGCGCCGCGCCGAGGACGGGCGCCAGGGCCTGCGCGACCCTGCCGGACAGGACGACGACGGCGAGGTCCGGCATCAGGTCGACGAGCGGCTCCAGGTAGGCCCGGGCCGCCCGGATCTCGCCCGTGCGCGGCGCCCGGTTGCGGGCACCGGGGGCGTGGATCACCCAGGGCACGGCGTTCCAGATCAGGGTGTCGGTCCGGGCGATGCCGGCTCCATCGAGGAAGCGAAAGAGATTGGCGGCGGTGCCGGTCGGGTTGTCGCGGGAGACGAAGGCGGTGCGGCCGGTGGCCGGGCCGGGGGTCTCGAGGAGGAGGAGCAGGCGGGCCGAGACGCCGCCGTCGAGGGGATCGGCCTCGGGCACCGGCCTATCCTGCTCGGCCCGGATGCGCTCGGCGAGGCGGCGCAAGGGCGCGAGGTGGAGGCTGACCTCCGCGAGGGCGTGGCGCGCCGCGACGGCGCCGGGATCGGCCAGGCTTTTCGGGGCCGCCGGGTTCACGCCAGCGTCAGCCCGTCCGGCATCGGGCCGGCGAGGCGGAAATGCTCGCGCGCGTCCTCGGCGCTCAGACGCTCGGCGAGGCCGGCGGGGCCGCCGAACTGGAACCCGATCTGGCTCGCATAGGCCGCGCAGGCCGCGTGCTTGGCCGCCTCCTCCTGCGGGGACAGGCGCACGGTGACGGGGCTCAACGCCCCGAAGGTTTCGCGGAACGGCTCCTTCGGATCGGGGTGGCGCACCGTATAGGGAAAGTCGCGCCACCACAGGATCGGGCAGGCGGGGGCGAGCGCGGTCAGCGCGCGGACCAGCTGCACGTGATCGACATGACCGCCGACGCCTTGAGGCGCCAGCAGCAGGTCGGGCACCGCCTCCTCCATCAGGCGGGCGAGGACGGGGCCGAGATCGTCGGCGAGCGGGTCGTCGGGCCGCGTATCGGCGAAGAGCGCGGGCGCCGAGGCGTAGCCGCGATGCGGCGCCTCGGTCAGGGCGACGTGGACCGGCGGGGTCAGCCCGAGCAACGCCGCCGCCGCCCGATCCTCGTCGCGGCGCAACGCCATGTAGTCGACCTCGGGCCCGAGCCCCTTGTCGAGCTGGCAGGCCAGCGCGAAGCCGGCCGGGTCGGGCACGCTGGCGGTGAGCAGCGTCACCATCACCACCCGCCACCCCCCGCTCGCGAGCTGCGCCAGGGTGCCGCCGCAGGAGAAGGCGGCATCGTCGAGATGGGGCGAGAGGGCGAGGGCTGTGGGCATGGGACTCGACTGAGACAACCAGTGTGGTGCGGGTTCCCCCTCTCCCCGCGGGCGGGGAGAGGGCTGTTCCGCCGTTCAGGGGGAACAGCAAGCCCGCAGGGCGAGGGTGAGGGGGTCTAAGCAGATTTCGCAAAAGTGGCCGCCGGTTTTGCGGAAAAATCTGCGATAAAACAAGGATCTAAGCGGACGAAGCGTTGGCCTGCCAACGCAAGTCTGCTTAGACGAGTGAGACTCTTTCGGTAGCACCCCCTCACCCTCGGCTGCCGCCTCGTTTCGCCCCCGACGAGGGGGGCGAAACCCTCTCCCCGCCCGCGGGGAGAGGAGGGATGCGCACCGACCCAGGCGTAAGCCTTCCCCGCGGGAGCGAGCCTCACAACAGATGCGGCTCGGCCCGGAAGCGGCAGCTCGGATCATGCGGTAGATCCGGGTCGAAGGCCGGGTCCGGCCGCTCGTCCTTCACCGACGCATAGACGTCCATGATCTGCCGCCCCACCGCCTGCCAGGAATAGACCCGCCGGCACTCCTCCAGGGCCGCCGCCGCCAGGCGGGCGCGTAAGCGGCGGTCGGTGACGATCCGATGCAGGGCCTCGGCCAGAGCCGGCACGTCGCCGGGCTGGACCAGCAACCCGTTCTCGCCGTCGCGCAGGCAGTCGGAGACGCCGACGGAATGGGTCGAGACCACCGCCTGCCCCGCCGCCATGGCTTCCAGGATGGTGTTGGAGAACCCCTCCGCGTAGGTCGGCGAGACGAAGACGTCGCCCATCGCGTAGAGGTCCGGCACGGCGTCGTATTCGGCATAACCGGTGAAGCGGACCTGGCTCTCCGGGAAGCCGAGATCGGCGGCGAGGTCGCGGGCCGGCTCCACGTCGGGCCCGATGCCGGAGATGATGGCGGAGAACGGCGTGCCGCGCAGGCGCAGCAGGCTCAAGGCGTCGAGGAAGTCGAGCACGCCTTTCCGGCGATCGACCCGGCCGTGATAGAACAGCCGCACCGGGTCGGCCGCGTCGCCCGGCTGCCATCCTTCGGGCGGACGGAAGCGCGTGGTATCGACGGCGCCGGGCACGATGGTGAAGCGATCCGGATCGCTGCCGAGCCGGTCGCAGACCTCGGCCACGAAGGAGCGCCCGCCGATCAGCAGCGCGTTGGCATGGGCCAGCACCCGCACCATGGCGAGGCGATGGGTCTCGCAGCACGAGCCGACCCAATGGCCGTCGCCGCCCTGGATCGAGACCACGTTCGGGACGCCCAGGCGTTGCGAGGCGATCAGCGTGGCAAAGCCCGTCGGGTAGCCGTACTGCGCGTGCAGCACGTCGAACGGCTTTTTCTGGTGCTCGGCCACGATCGTCTCGACCATCGTGGCGATGTCGCGCTCGAAATCGCCGCTCTCCTGCTCGCCGCGTTGTTCGAGGCCGATCACCCGGACGCCCGGCACCGCCGGCGGCGGGCCGCCGCCATAGACCTTCGTGCCGAAGGCGTCGCCCCGGTACTGGCTCACCATGGTCACGTCGTGGCCCGCGCCGACGAGTTCACGCAGCAGGTTCTGCGCGTAGACGCTCATGCCGGAAATCGCCGGGAAGTAGCGCCGGCTGACGAAACAGATCCTCATCGGCGGCACTCCCGCAAGTAGCGCAGCGAATCCGGGATCATCCGGTCGGCCCGGTGGCTCTCGCGGGAGAGTTCGACGCAGACGAGTTTCTGGAAGTGGATCGCCTCAAGGGCGTGGAGCACACCTGGGATGTCCATGTCGCCCTCGCCGAAGGGCAGGTGGATGTGGGTGCCCCGCGCCATGTCCTCGATCGCCACGGTGCCGAGCCGGTCGGCGAATTCCGTCACGGCCGCGGCAGGATCGCGCTCCTGCGTCACCAGGCAATGGCCGGTATCCAGCGCCAAGCTCAAGGACGGGATCGCCAGCGCCGCGTAATCGTCCAGGGTCTCGACCAGCATCCCGGGCTCGGGCTCCAGAGCCGCCACGACCCGGCGCTCGGCGGCGTAGGCCGCGACCTCTTCGAGGCCCGACCGCAGCCAGCCCTTGGCGGCTTCCGGATCGACGCCCGGCTTCGGTACCCCGGCCCAGAACGACACCGCTTCCGAGCCGAGGATCGCCGCGATGTCGATGGCGCGCTGCAGGAAGGCGACCCGGCGGGCCCGCCCGGACGCATCCGCCGTCACCAGGGTCGGCTCGTGCTTGGCCCGCGGGTCGAGGAGGAAGCGGGCCCCGGTCTCGATCACCGAGCCGAGGTTCAAGGCGTAGAGCCGGCCGCGCACCCGCTCGGCGTCCTGCGCCCAGCTCGACGCGAAGGGGTCGAGATGGTGGATGTCGAGGGTCAGCGCGACGCCGTCATAGCCGGCATCGGCGATGAGGCTCAGCGCGTCGTCGAGGCGGTGATTGGCCGCCCCGTTGGTGTTGTAGGCGAAGCGCAGGCTCATGCCGCCCTCCCCCGGCGCTCGAGCCGGAACGGCGCGTGGTGCGATTCCGGCTCGCGGTAGAGCGGATAGAGCGGGCCGACGATCCGTTCGGCCAACGCCACGTCGAAGAGCGGCTGGCCGCCGAAGCGCTCCAGTGCCTCCGGGGTCAGGCGCACCGGGCGTAAAGAGCCGCTCTCCTCACCGAAGCGGATCAGCGGGTGGTCGCGCTCGATGAGCTTTCGGGTGTTGCGCTCGCCGATGCGGTAGTAGCTCATGGTCTCGACCTCGAGACCCGGCACGATCGCCTTGACGATGCCCACCCCGCCCCCCGGCGGCGAGGCGTCGACGTAGAGCACGTCGAAACCCTCCGCCTCCAGCCGCTCGCGGGCGATGCGGGCGCGGTCCTGGCCGGTCGGGGCTGCTTGCGTCGGCAGGTCGGCGAAGCGCTTGGTGCCGCGCTCGGAATAGACGGTGTCGGAGAGATAGTCCCGCAAGGTCTCTGCCGGCTTGTCGATCCAGTCGAGCATCGCGGAAAGCGCCCTCCCCTCCTCCAGGTCGAGGCTCGGCAGCGCCTTCTCGATGAAGGCGTCGACGTAGCCGGGCGGGGTGATCGAGCGGGCGAGCGCCAGGGGGCCGTGCCCGAAGGTCTTGCGCACCCGGGCCGCCTGGAATTCCAGGATCGCCTTGCGAAGCGCCCGCTCGCGGTCGGGATCGCAGGCCTCGCCGCAGGCCGAGAGCGCGATCGGCGCGGGCGTGCGCGCGGCATCGACGTCGTAGCCGACGCAGTAGACGTTGGTGAAGCCGAACTGGTCGGTGGCGAATTTCGGCATCGCGCGGATGCCGAGAGACTCCAGCCGGTCGAGCATCGCGCGCGTCTCCGGCCCCAGACCCTCGGAGGTGTCGAGCATCACGCCCTGGTCGAGGGCGCGAAACAGAAGGCCGTTGCCGTCGCGCTGGAGCAGTTCGAGGAGCCCGTGCCCGAGGGCGAAATCCACGTCCGGCCCGGCGCCGAGCCCGTTGGTGATGAGGTTTGTGAAGGGCTGGTAGCCCTCCGACAGCTCGAAATAGTCGGTCGCCGCGAGGTCGAGCGGCATCAGCACCGTCTCACCGGTCCGAGCCCGGACCGTGCCGGTCCATTCGAGCACCGTGTCGCGGTCGACCGGGCTTCCCGCCGGCAGGCCGAGGGTCAGGGGATCGGCGACGGACTTGGCGCCGAAGACCCGCACGAGGTCGTGGTAGCTGCCGCGCTCCTTCTTGCGCGGGATCAGCGCCAGGCTCGGCATCAGGTTCTCGGCGATCTCCGCCACCGAACCGATGATCGCCTCGTCGTCGGTGGCGCCGTAGCCGATGCCGCTCGGCATCGCGCCGACGAAGTAGGGATCGTCGAGGAACAGCGAGACGAACCAGCACGGCACCCCGGTCCGGTCGAGGGGCGCCAGGGGAAAGCCGACGATCCTTCCCGGCGGCAGCACGTCGAGATAGGCGCGGACGGCGTCGGGCAGGCGCTCGGGCAGTCCTTCGATGATGCGGGACTGGCCGAAGGCGTAGGGGCGGGGTGCGGCGGGTCTGTCCACGATACGAAAACTCCTCCGCGGGCATCTGAGCTTGTTTGAGCGCGATCTTGTACTGATGACTTGCGATCATCAGGGATATCCCACCCGCTCACCTCATCCTGAGGTGCGAGCGTGGCGAGCCTCGAAGGAGGGCTCCAGGTACCCCGGCGACCTCTGGAGGTCTCCTTCGAGGTCAGTCGATCTTCGATCGACTGACACCTCAGGATGAGGTGCGAGGATGGGAAATTTCATAGTGCTCTCAACATTCCGAAGATGAGGCAGGACGATGCGAGGGGGATGCGGCGTAGGCGCGGGCGAGCAGCCGCATGGTGTGCAGATCGCGCTCGGCCGACCAGGCGTCGCGCCCGGACGGATCGCGTAAGCAGCGCCCGAAGGCCCGGACCTGCTCCAGGAACGGCGAGGCCTCGGTGTCGAAGGGGAGCGGGGTCGTCTCGCCGGTGGCGCCGTCGGTGAAGCTGACGCTTCCGCCGGCCTCCTGCCCCATCGTGTTCTGCGCGACGAGCAGGCCCTTGGTGCCGGCGATCTCGAGGCGGCGACGCGGCAGCGCGTCGGGACAATTGTAGGCGACGTGCAGACTCGCGAGCACGCCGGATCCGGTGCGGCCGATCAGCAATGCGCCATCGTCGACGGCATAATCCTGCGCCCTCGCCTGGGTCAGCGCCGTGATGTCGAGGATCGGTTCGTCGAGCAGGAAGTCGGTCAGGTCGAGGCCGTGCGGGGCCAGATCCATCAGTGCGCCGCCACCGGCCTGGGCCTGGTCGATGCGCCAGTTGGCTTGCCCCGGTATCGCCGTCCAGCCCCGGTCGAGCCAGCAGGCATAGACGATCCGGATCGCCGTCACGGTGCCGACCCGGCCGGCGCGGATCGCGTCGCGCAGGAGCCGGTGGGCCGGGTGGTGGCGCTGGTCGAAGGCGGTGCCGTAGAGCGCGCCCGTGCGGGCCACCGCCGCCGCCATCGCCTCGGCGTCGGCGAGGGAGGCCGCCATCGGCTTCTCGCACAGGATCGCCTTGCCGGATGCGGCGAGCGCCTCGACGGCGCCGCGATGGAGATGGTTGGGCGTCGCGACGTAGACCGCCTCGACCTCCGGCTCGGCGAGGAGCCCGGCGAGATCCGCATGCCCCCGCGCGCCCAGGCGGGAGGCCGCCTCCCGCGCCTCGGCGCCAGGATCGCAGACCGCCACGAGACGATGCCCGGCCTCCCGGATCGCCGGCGCCATGAAGTCCCGGGCGACCCAGCCGAACCCGACGATGCCCCAGCCGATCGGGTCTCCCATCACCACCGCTCCGGCAGGTCGACGAACTCGCGGGTGCGGGCGCGGTCGAGGGTCTCGGGCGTCATCTCCAGGGTCTCGGGCCCTTCGGAGTGCATCGGATAGGTGGCGCGGGCCGCATATTCGTCGCGGTAGCGCTCGGAGGGCCAGGCGATGGTGGAACCACCCGCCGGATCGGGCGCGTAGAGCGGATTCAGGCGCAAGGTGGCCCCCTCCCGCGGCAGGGTCAGCCCATCGACCAAGGGGCGGGGTGCCGGTCGCATGCCGGGGCCGCAGACCACCGAGAAGGCCTCGACGTGGTCGAGGGCGGTGGGTTCCGCCGGCACCGGAGCGCGGGCCTCGACGAGGGCGCGGGTGAGTTCGTCGTCGTCGTAGACGAGCCCGTCGGGAAACAGCTCCTCGATCTCGGCCGCCGAGACCGCGTGCCCGGTTGAGAAGCCGGGCCGGGCGCTGTTGTGGACGTGGCTGAGCGCGAGCCAGCCTTCCTCGCCGGCGGTCTTGCGCAAGGCTTCGAGGATGCGGGCCTTCTCGGGCAGGAAGTAGAACGCGTCGTGGCACATCACGAGGTCGACCGGCGCCTGGTCGATCGGCCAGTGCGGCGAGGCGGCGTCGAAGCAGACGAGCTGCGGTCTCTGCCCGGCGACCCAGTGGCGGGCGACCCAGAGCTTGGAGAAGACCACGTCTCCCCCCGACACCCGCACGCCCCGCCCCTGCAACTCGCGTAAGTAATGCCCGATGCCGCAGGCCAGTTCGAAGGCGCGAAGAGGCTTGTTCCAATGCGCCTCCAGCAAGGCGAGGCCGGCGAGATAGGTCGGGTCGCTCCAGCGATTGACGAAGTAGTCGCCGACCCGGCCCCAGCCGAGGCGGGCGCAGGCCTCGCGTAAATTGACGTATTTCATCTCGCGCACGAGATCGCGCAAGGCGGCGGGATCGGCCTTGGGACCGGTCCACCAATCGTCCTGGTCGGCGAGAAGGAGTTCGAGGGCGTGGCCCGGCGCGCCCCTGTCGAGATGGCCCAACACCTCGCCGATCAGGCCGTCGCGGCCGACCCTCAGGTAGGGAATGCCGTCGACCACCGGCCAGCGCGGGCCGCGTTTGCCCTCGCGCAGGGAATGGGGCGTATCGTGGTGCAGCGCCTCGCCGGTCACCGGCGAGAGGAGCCCGAACGGGATCACGGATGCGTTTCCTCGCGGCGCCCGCCCTGCGGCAGGCTCTGACGTGAGATAGGGCGCGAAGGCCCAAGGACTTGCGGATTCCCGAGGGCGCCCGCCATCGGCCTCACGGCAGCCGCATGTCGGCGAGGACCCGATCGTGAAAGCCCTTCACCGGGCCGTCATGGACGAGCGCCATCTCGCCCAGCACCGTGTCCATGGTGAGCGAAGCCGCCCGCAGGTGCTGGGCGATCTGCAGCACCCGGTCGATCACGTCGGCGGCATGGAAGGCGCGGCCCTCCGCCGTGCGATCGTCCGCCAGGATTTTTCGCGACGAGGCGACCACATCCCGCAGCGGCGCGTCCAGTTCGGACAAGGCCCGCTCGCTCAAGGTCGCGATGACCGCATCGAGATGGTCGCCGAGCAGGATTTCGCCGGTGAAGCCGGCATCCGGCATCAGGGCGTTGTGCAGGTGGTGGGCGAGCGCCGCCACGAAGACCGTGGCCGGATCGGCGCCGTAGAACGGGCTCAAGGACACGCCGTAGACCGCCACCACCAGGCAGTGCTCGGCATGGTTCTCGGGCGGTTCGAGCAGGATGCGCGGCTTGCCCGGGCAGGTGACACCGGCCCGCGGCTGGTCGGCCTGGAGGCGGGCGAAAAGCGGCACGGGGCCCGCCGCCCAGTCCGACGGCTCGGAGAGACGCGTGCGCAGACGCCCAGCCAAGGCCGGATCGAGCGGGCCCGCCACCTCGTCGAAGCCCCGCACCAGCACGGCCGACGCCTGTCCCGGCGAGAGGCCCGCAACGCTCAGGAAGGCCGCGTCGAGATCGCCGAGGCGTGACGCCGCGAGCGCCTTGGCGGTGATGTCGAGGGCGAGCGCCTCGGGATCGGCCCCGCCGGTCAGCGCCGACCAGGCCTGGAGAAAGAGCCGCTCGGCGATCGAGCCGCGGCGCCCGGCGGACCGGACGCGCTTGATGTTGTTGAGCTCGACCAGGAGCTCGCGGAGAGGAAGCGGGGCCTGAGCCCCGCCCGCCGCGTCGGGATTGACGGCCATCCCTAGTGGACGCCGAGCCAGTCGAGCAGCATGCGCTCCTGCACGCCGAAGGCATGCTCGGGGTTGTGGCCGTTCTTGACCATCGGCGCCTTGAAGAACAGCGACAGCTGCTCCTGCACGCCGCCGTCGCCGCGCTTCTTGGCGAGATCCAGCACGCGGGCGATCTCGATCACCAGGGGCGCGGCCAGGATCGAGTCCTTGCACAGGAAGTTGACCTTGATCTGCATCCTCTGACCGAGGAAGCCGGTGACGTCGATGTTGTCCCAGGCCTCCTTGTCGTCGCCGCGCGGGCGGTAATAGTGGATGTGGACCAAGTGGTCCTCGACCGGATAGCCGAGGATCGAATCCAGCACCGTGCCCTTGGTGTTGAGCTTGGACTGGAGCGAGTCCTTGTCGTTGAGCGCGAGGCCGTCGCGGTTGCCGAGGATGTTGGTGGAGAACCAGCCGTCGACGTGGAGCGCCCGCGACTTGAGCGCCGGGGCCAGCACCGTCTTCATCATGGTCTGGCCGGTCTTGCCGTCCTTGCCGGCGACCGGGACGTTCATCTGACGCGCGAGATCGACGAGCGCCGGCACGTCGGCCGCGACCGACGGGGTGAAGTTGGCGTAGGGGATGCCGTTCTTGATCGCCGCATAGGCGTAGAGCATCGCCGGGCTGATCGCCTCGTCGCTCGCGTCGAGGCCGCGCTCGAAGGCGGCAGCGGAGTTCAGCGTCGGGTCGTCGAGGTCGGGCCAGCGCTCGGTCGAGGCGAGGTTGACCACCACGACGTCGTCGACACCGGATTCCTCGCGGAAGCGCTTGAGGTCGTCGGCGATGCAATCGACCGCCCCGCGGTGGTCCTTGGCGACGATGCGGTTGCCGCCGTCGATGTTCTTGCAGAACTTGGCGCTGCCGACCGCCGGCCAGGGCTTCATGCCCTTGAGCACCTGGGCGCCGTTCTCGATGTCCTGCTTCGTCAGCACGCCGTGGCCGGTCGCCGCGGCGCCGAGATCGTCGCCGTTGAGGTCCCAGCCGCCGAAGACAAGATCCTTGTACCCGACCATCCCGGCCACCGCGTGGCCCGCAAGGGGCAGACCGTCGAGACGATTCGAGCCGGACTTGATCATCTCGATGCCGGCGATGGCGGTGGTGGCGACGGCACCCCCCATCCCGACGAAAGCGACGCCGACGCGCCGACCGGGCTGCATGCTCATCGGTAGGGAATGTCCTCTCTCAGGCCCGCGGGCCCCGGACGGGGCGACGGAGCAATCATTCGCTCACTCCGCATGGCGAGAGTGAATGCCCCGGGGAGTATTTGGTTCCGGAGCGCCCGCGATTTTTTCGTGCCCTCCCAATCGGCCGGGACGGCCCCGCAGAACCGCTCGTTAACCATCTCGATGGAAATCGTGCCGCAAAATGGCCTCAGGCGCCGCCGCTGCCTCGTCCCATTCTGGACACACCGGACGGCCAGAGGTGCCGGCGAGCGAAGCACGCAACACGGCGTGGCCTCTCGGGGCCAAGACCCGCGCCCAGGATAAACGGCAAGGACAAAAGGTTGCAGATGGGGGTTTACCCGGAGCCGGCGCCCTGCGCCGACGACGCTGGCCGACTCGTGCCCGAGGCGGGCACCGACACCATCCGCTGGCTCGATGCCCGCGAAGGCCATCATTCCGGAGCGCGCGGCCGGACCCTCTCGCTGGCCGCCTCGCTGAGCCGCAAGGCCGCAGCAGTGCTTGCCGTCGGCGTCGCCTTCGCGGCCTGCCTGCCGCAGGACGCCGTCGCCCCGGCGGCGGAGGCGCATGACCGGATCGACCTCGCGGCCCCCCGCGCCCCGCTCGAAGCCCGCGGCCTGTCGCCGGACTGGCGCGGCCCGGCCCTGATCGAGCAAACTCCGAGCACCACGGCGCTGATCCGCGACGACCTCGAGCGTCTCGGTCAGGAGATGCGGGGCGAGGCCGGCCTCGACGAGACGGCGTCGTCCAGCGACAGGACCGCTCTCGACGAGGCCACGCCCGGCACCGGGGCCGCGCCGCTCCGGGAGGCCTCGCTGTCCCGGGAGATCGCCCTCCCGCCGGAGGCCGCCCCGTCCGACGACATCTCCCTGCCCGAGGTGATGGCCCTGCCCGAGGAGACCGCGGACGGGCTGGTGATCTTCGGCGACAAGAAGGTGCCGCGGGTCTTGGTCGAGACCATCGTGCGGGCCGCCCGCGAGACCGAGACCGACCCGGTCTACCTGATGGCGCTGGCGGACAAGGAATCGAGCTTCCAGCCGAGCGTCCGCGCGGCGACCTCGACGGCCGAAGGGTTGTTCCAGTTCCTCACCGGCACCTGGCTCGAACTGGTGCGCAGCTTCGGCGCCAAGCACGGCTACGCGGCGGAGGCCGAGCTGATCGAGAAGCGCGGCGGTACCCTGGTGGTGCTGAAGGAGGCCGACCGGCGCCGGGTGCTGGCCCTGCGGCGCGACCCCTACGCGGCGAGCCTGATGGCCGGCGAGATGATGAAGCGCGATCGCAACCGCGTGGAGCAGCGCCTCGGTCGCGACCTGAAGCCGACGGAATGCTACTTCGCCCATTTCCTGGGGGCGGCGAGCGCCGGCAAGTTCATGGAGCTGACGGCGGAGAACCCGCACCAGCCGGCCCAGGCCTCGTTCAAGGCCGCCGCAAAGGCGAATCGCTCGCTGTTCTTTCGCCGCGAAGGCCGGAAGACGCGCAGCCTGACGGTCGCCGAGGTTTATGACCGCCTCGACGGCATGATCGACCAGCGCCTCGACCTGTATCAGCCGGTCGCAGCGATCGCCGAGCAGATCGACACCCGCAGGCCGAACGACGTGCCGCCCGCGGCCCTGAGCCAACTGCCCTGATATCCCCCCCGGCCTCTTTGAGCGAAGCGGCCAAGGGAGCGGAGCACGAGAAGGACGGCCCGCGCGCCGGGGACAATCCTACAACCCGCGATGCACCGGCCGGTTCCGGCTCGTTCGGGATTTTTTAACCGGTTACCGCCCGCGCCTTCCGGCCCTCGTGCTCGTGCACCGGCAGCTGGAAGTAGAGATGGGCGACGCCCGGCAGGCCGTGGCGGATCGCGGCGCGCAGATCGGCCGTGGTGCGCCTGAGCCCTTCGCCGGTCAGGTCGGGATCGAGATCGAGGGTGACGGCGAGCAGCACCGTGCCGGGGCCGAGCTGCAGGCTGCGCATCCGCTCGATCCGCACCACCCGCGGATCGGCCGTCAGGACCGCCCGCGCCTGCTCGATCACCCGCGGCGAGGCGCTCTCGCCGGTGAGCAGGCTGCGGGTCTCGCGAAACAGCACGCCCGCCGTCGCGATGAGGAGGCAGCCGATCGCCACCGAGGCGACGCCGTCGCCCTGGGGCCAGCCGAGAAAGCCGCTCGCGACCACGCCGACGAGGGCGAGCCCGAGGCCGATCAGCGCCGCCCCGTCCTCCAGGATGATCGCGAAGGTGCCCGGATCCTTGCTGCGGGTCACCGCCGTCCAGAGCGATTCGCGGGCGAAGCGCGCCCGCATCTCCCGCCGGGCCGTGCGGAACGACAGCCCCTCGAAGACCGCCGACAGGGCGATGACCCCGACATTGATCCAGGGCGCCGTCACCGGCTCGGGGCGGTGCAGCTTCTCGACGCCCTCGTAGACCGCGTAGGCGCCGCCCAGCGTGAAGATCAGCAGCGCGACGACGAAGGACCAGAAATACAGTTCCAGCCCGTGCCCGAAATTGTGGCTGTCGTCGGCCGGCCGGGCCGCACGCCGCATCCCGTAGAGCAGCAGGCCCTGGTTGCCGGTGTCGACGAAGGAATGCACGGCCTCCGTGAACATCGCCCCCGACCCGGTATAGGACGCCGCGGCGAGCTTGGTGACCGCGATGGCGAGGTTGCCGGCCAGCGCCGCATAGACGACGAGCTTCGATCCCGACGGCAAGGCTCAGTGCCCCCCGACCGGGGCCTCGCCGCCGCGCTTCACGTTCTTGAGGATCATCGCCAGCGGCACCGCGCAGGCCGAGACGATGGCGAGCGCCCAGAACACGTCGATATAGGCGAGGAACGCCGACTGGGTCTGGACCTGCTGGCCGATCCAGGCGGTGGCCTGGCCCTGGGCATCGACCATGCTGGCGCCGCGGGTGGCGAAGAACTGCGTCGCGGCCCGCAAGCTCTCCTGGTAGGCCGGCTCCGAGGGCACGACGTGCTCGACGAGCCGGCTGGTGTGGAATTGCTGGCGGTAGGCCAGGATGTTCTGGGCGAGCGACACGCCCATCGAACCGCCGACGTTGCGCGCGACGTTGATCAGCGCCGAGGCCTGGTCGGTCTGGTCCTTGGTAATGCCCTCGTAGGAGGCGGCGGTGATCGACAGGAAGATCATCGGCAGGCCGAGCCCGATATAGATTCGCGACCAGACGAAGAAGCCGAAGTTGAGATCGCCATAGAGATTCGTCAGGTCGTACATCGCGAAGGCGATGATGGTGGCACCCGTGGCGATCAGGTATTTCGGCTGGACGAAGCCCGAGAGGCGGCCGACCACGAACATCATCATCGCGGTGACGATGCCGCCGGGCGAGAGCGCCAGGCCGGCCCAGGTGGCGGTGTAGCCGAAATAATCCTGGAGCAGTTGCGGCAGGAACTGCGTCGTGGCGATCAGGATGGCGCCGGTGGCGAGCATCACCAGAAAGCAGGAGCCGAACTGGCGTTTGCCCAAAAGGCGCAGGTCGATGACCGGGTTCTTGTGGTTCAGCTCCCACGGGATCATCGCCACGAACGACGCCACCATCAGGCAGGCGAAGACCACGATCAGGTTCGAGCCGAACCAGTCCTTGCGCTGGCCCTCGTCGAGGACGACCTCGAGCGAACCCAGGAAGGTCGCCACCAAGAGAAAGCCGACGATATCGAAGCGCACGCCGTCTCGGCGCAGGCGCTTCCTCTCCTCGATCGCGGATTTCGGGTCCTGGACCAGCCACCAGATCAACAACAGGGCGATCACGCCGACCGGGGCGTTGATGAGGAAGCACCAGTGCCAGGAATACTGGTCGGAAAGCCAGCCGCCCAGCGTCGGGCCGACCACGGGGGCGACCACGATGGCGACGCCGTAGAGGGCGAAGGCCTGGCCGCGCTTCTCCGGCGGGAAGGAATCGGCCAGGATCGACTGCGCCAGCGGCGCCATGCCGCCGCCGCCGAGCCCCTGAAGGATCCGGAAGAACAGCAGCGATTCGAGGCTCCAGGCGAGGCCGCACAGCACCGAGGAGACGGTGAACAGCGCGATCGCCGCCATGAAGAAGGCTTTGCGCCCATAGCGCTTGGCGAGGAAGCTCGACGCCGTGAGGACGATCGCGTTGGCGACGAGGTAGCTCGTCACCACCCAGGCCGCCTCGTCGGGGCCCACCGCCAGCCCGCCGGCGATGTAGCGCAGGGCCACGTTGGCGATCGTGGTGTCGAGCACCTCCATGAAGGTGGCGAGCGCCACCACCATGGCGATGATCCAGGGATTGTGGTCGCCGGCGGCGCTGTCGGCGGGGTTCTGGGCGCTCATCGGCGGCTGCCTAGCGCACCCGCACCGTCGGGACGATCGACATGCCGGGGCCGATCGAGACGTCCTTCGGCCAGTCCTCGACGGTGATCTTGACGGGGACGCGCTGCACCACCTTGACGTAGTTGCCGGTGGCGTTCTCCGCCGGCAGCAGGCTGAAGGCGGTGCCGGAGCCCGGCTGCACCGAGGCGACCGTGCCGGTGATCTTGCGCTCCGGATAGGCGTCGATCTCGATATCGACCTTCTGGCCCGGGCGCATGTCGGTGATCTGGGTCTCCTTGAAGTTCGCCGTGACCCAGATGTCGTCCGGCACGAACATGCTGAGGGCCTGGCCGGCCTGCGCGAACTGCCCGACCGCACCGGTCAGCCGCACCACCCGGCCGGGTTGGGCCGTGGTGATGGTCGTGTAGTCGAGGTTGAGCCTGGCCTGCGCCACCTGCGACCTCGCTTGGGCGAGGCTCGCCTCGGCGCCGGCCTTCTGCGCCTGGAGCGAGCCGATCTGGCGCTGCGCCACCGTGACGGCGGCGTTGGCCCGGTCGAAACTCGCCTGCTGCTGCTGCAGGTTCGAGGTCGATTGCTGCGATTGCTGCACCGAACCGGCGCCGCGCTGGGCGAGGTCCTGGTAGCGCGCGGCATCCTGCTTGGCGAATTGCAACGCCGCCTTGGCTTGCTCGACCTGGGCCTTGGCCTCCTGGATGCTGCCCTGTTGCGCCTGGATCTGGGCCTCGAAACCCTGGATCTGGGCTTGCGCCGACTGGACCTGCGCCTGCGCCTGCTGGAGCGCTACCTCGTAGTCGCGCTTGTCGATCTGGAACAACACCGCGCCGGTCTCGACATGCTGGTTGTCGGTCACCGGCACGGCGGTGATGTAGCCCGAGACCTTGGGCGCGACCGCGAACTGGCGCGCATCGACGAAAGCGTCGTCGGTGCTCTCGTAGGGGTGGACGGCGGTCAGCCAGTACCAGTAGCCGGCGGCGCCCGAGAGCAGCAGAAGAACCGCGCCGAGGACGAACCAGAGCGGATGGCGGCGGATGACGCTCGGCTTCTTCTTCCCCGCATCGCCCTCGTCGCCCCGGCCGTCCGAGGTCTTCTCGTCGGCGTCCTTGCCCGCCGCCTCGTCCTGCGGGGCATGCTCGCGGAGCGCCCGGGTGTTCTCGCGGAGCGCGCGCGTGTTCTCGGCACGCGTATCGTCGGCCCGGGCCTCATCGCCCCGCGCCACGATGGGCGCCGGCGCGGCCCGTCCCGCGGCAGCCTCCGCCCGCGACTGATCGTCCAGCATGTCGTGAATTCCACGCGACGGTCGGGAGCCGACCGGGCAAGGCGCCCGCCTCGGCACGGAAGACGCTGGGGCAGCGGCGTGGGTTCCGCAGTGCGGCAAAAAAACGGACGGAGGCCTGGATGACGCGGCCCCGCGGGCCGTGCCACGCCATCCGGAGACGGGGCCAGGGCGCAAAAGGGGAGATTTACCGAAACGTAAGCTTACCAAAAGCTAACGGAACGGTCGCGCTCCATCCACGTTCACCTCTTGCAAGGCTGGACCTTGGCGGCCCTCGTCCCGGAGGATGATCGCATGAGTACCGCTTCACCCCTTCCCAACATGGGGCCTGGCAGCGCCTCCCCTTACGGCAGCGCGAACGATCCGCTCGTCCGCCTCAATGCGATGAGCGCGGTGCTCGCCCGCAACTGGTGGCTGATCGCGCTTCGCGGAGCGTTCGCGATCCTGTTCGGCGCGATCGCGCTGATCGCGCCGGGCGCCACCCTGCTGACCCTGGTGATCTTCTTCTCGGCCTACATGCTGGTCGACGGCATCACCGAGATCGTCGCGGCGGTGCGGGCGGCGGAGCGGCACGAGCGCTGGGGCTACCTGCTCGCTGCCGGCCTGCTCAACATCCTGGTCGGCGTGATCGCCTTCCTGATGCCGGGCAGCGCACTCGTCGCCTTCATCTACCTCATCGCCGCCTGGGCGCTGGTGACCGGTGCCCTGATGATCGCCGCCGCCTTCCGGCTCCACCTCGACCACGGCCGCTGGTGGCTGGGGATCGGCGGGGCGCTCTCGGTCCTGTTCGCGATCGCGCTCGTCGCCAGCCCGGCCCTGTCGCTCCTCGTCCTGACCTACTGGATGGGCGGCTACGCCATCGCCTTCGGGGCGTTCATGCTGGTTCTCGCCTTCCGGCTGCGCAGCCGGCATGTCGGGACGGGTGGGGCGATGCGGCGGGCCTGAGCGACCCGGTCGGTGACCGACTATGGCGCAGGCTTCCCCCCTCCCCCTCTGCGGGGGAGGGGAAACCCGCGCCCGGCATTTCTCCGAATGCCCTGCGCCTTCGAGAATCACCCCGTCAGGCCGGCGCCATCTCCCGCACCGGGCGGCGCCAGCGGGCCGGGCCGTCGCGGTGGACCGAGGTGCCGGCGGCATCCACCGCCACCGTGACCGGCATGTCCTCGACGATGAATTCGTGGATCGCCTCCATGCCGAGATCGGCGAAGGCCAGCACCCGCGCCGACTTGATCGCCTTCGAGACGAGGTAGGCGGCGCCCCCGACCGCGATCAGGTAGGCCGCGCCATGGCGGGCGATGGTCTCGACGGCCGCCGGGCCCCGCTCGGCCTTGCCGACCATGACGAGAAGGCCGGTCTGCGACAGGATCGGCTCCAGGAACTTGTCCATCCGGGTCGCGGTGGTCGGGCCGGCCGGACCCACTGCCTCGTCGCCGACCGCATCGACCGGGCCGACATAGTAGATCGCCCGGTCGCGCAGATCGACCGGCAGGGGCTCGCCGGCCTCCAGCATCCGGGTCAGGCGCAAATGCGCCGCATCGCGCCCGGTGAGCAGGCGGCCCGAGAGCAGCAGGGTCTCGCCGGCGCGCCAGGTCGCCACCTCCTCGCGGGTCAGCCGGTCGAGATCGACCCGCCGCCCGGCCGCCGTCGCGACGCTGATGTCCTGCGGCCAGAGGTCGAGGGAGGGCGGGGTGAAGACCGCCGGCCCGCTGCCGTCGAGGATGAAATGCGCGTGCCGGTCGGCGGCGCATTGCGGGATCAGGCCGACGGGGAGCGAGGCGGCATGGACCGGGAAGGTCTTGAGCTTCACATCCAGCACCGTGGTGAGCCCGCCGAGCCCCTGCGCGCCGATTCCGAGCGCGTTGACCCGCTCGAAGATCTCGAGCCGCAATTCCTCTTCCTTGGAGGAAGGCCCGCGGGCGCGGATCTGCGGCAGGTCGATCGGATCGAGGAGCGAGAGCTTGGCGAGCGTCATCGCCTTTTCCGGCGAGCCGCCGACGCCGAGGCCGAGCATGCCGGGCGGGCACCAGCCGGCGCCCAACGTCTCGACGGTGCGCACCACCCAGTCGGCGACGGAATCGCTCGGGTTGAGGGCGGCGAACTTCGCCTTGTTCTCCGAGCCGCCGCCCTTCGCCGCGACATGGACCTCGACGGTGTCGCCGGCCACCATCTCGACATGGAGCATGGCCGGCGCGTTGTCGCCGGTGTTGCGGCGGCCGAAGAGCGGTTCAGAGACGACGGAGGCGCGCAACGGGTTGCGCTCCTCGCGCCAGGCCCGGCGCACGCCCTCGTCGACGATCTCCTGGAGCGAGCGGTTCGAGACGATGCGGGCGCCAAGCCCGATCTTCATGAACACTTGCGCGGTTCCGGTATCCTGGCAGATCGGCCGGCGGCCGAAGGCGGCCATGCGCGAATTGACCAGGATCTGCGCCATCGCGTCCCGCGCCGCCGGGCTCTCCTCGCGGCGCCACGCCTCGGCGAGGTTCTGGATGTAGTCCGCCGGGTGGTAGTACGAGATGAATTGCAGGGCGTCGGCGATGGAGGCGACCAGGTCGTCTTCGCGGATGGTGGCCATGGTGGTCCTCCCGAAATGGTTACAGGATTTACCGCACCTTTTATTCGCAGAGCGCGGGATCCCCTCTCCCGTGTGGGAGAGGGGTAGGGGTGAGGGTGATACGCTTCAGGATGAGACGCTGAGCGTCGTGCCGGTAGCTTCACGGTCGAGATCAATTCTTAACCGTAGCACCCTCACCCCCAGCCCCTCTCCCACACGGGAGAGGGGAGAGTGCTCCACTGGTCAACGTGAGAGCGAAGCTACGCCGCAAATTCCCGCCGGATCGCCTCGCTGTGCTCGCCGATCCCCGGCACCCGTCCCAGCACCGGCGCCTGGCCGTTGCGGAGCGCCGGCGGGGCGACGATCGAGGCCGGGCCGGCATGGGTCTCGACGGTCACCCGACGAAGCGCCGGATGCGAGACGAGGTCGGCGAGCCCGTTGACGAAGCCGTAGGCCGTGCCGGCCTCGCGCAGCCGTGCCGCCGCCTCGTCACGGCTCAACTCGGCGAAGACCTGCGCCACCACCGCATCGACCTCGGGCCGGTTCGCCACCCGGGCGTTGTTGCTCTCGAAGCCGGGGCGCGACGGCAGGTCGGGCTGGCGCAGGAACCCGGCGCAGAACTTCACCCATTCGCGTTCGTTCTGGATCGAGAGCAGCACCAGGGCCCCGTCCCGGGTCGGGAAGGCGCCGTAGGGGCAGATCGACGGATGAGCGAGGCCGACCCGTTGCGGCGCCCGGCCGGTGCCCTCGAAATAGAGCAAGGGCACGTTCATCCAGTCGGCCATGCCGTCGAACAGGCTGACCTCGAGCTTGGCGCCCTCGCCGGTGATGCCCCGCGCGATCAGCGCTTCCAGCACCGCCGCGTGGGCCGCCATGCCGCAGGCGATGTCGCAGACCGACACCCCGACCCGCCCCGGGCCGGCGGGATGCCCGGTGATCTCGGCCAAGCCGCTCTCGGCCTGGACCAGTAGGTCGTAGGCCTTCATGTCGGAGTAGGAATGGCCGGCACCGTAGCCGGTCACGTCCACGGTGATGAGCCGGGGGTAGCGCGCCCGCAAGTCATCCGAGCCGAAACCCGCCCGGGCGGCGGCGCCCGGCGCGAGGTTCTGGATGAACACGTCGGCCTTTTCCAGCACCGCGTGCAGGAGCCGCGCGTCGCCCGGGTCCTTGATGTCGGCGACCAGGCTCTCCTTGCCGCGGTTGAGCCAGACGAAATAGCTCGCCAGCCCGTTCACCGCGGCATCGTAGCCGCGGGCGAAGTCGCCCTCCGGCCGCTCGATCTTGATGACGCGGGCGCCCGCGTCGGCGAGGCGCGAGGAGCAGTAGGGGGCCGCCACCGCCTGCTCGAGCGCCACCACGGTCAGGCCTGCGAGCGGCAGGACCCTATTCCCCACAGCCCCACTCCCCGCCGCCATGATCGTCAGACCCCGTGCTTGATCGCGATCATCTTCATCGAGCCGAAGCCGTAGAGGGCCTCGAAGCCCTTCTCGCGGCCGTGGCCCGAGCCCTTCACGCCGCCGAAGGGCAGCTCGACGCCGCCACCCGCACCGTAATTGTTGACGAAGACCTGGCCCGACTTGATGCCCTTCGACAGGCGCAGCGCCTTGCCGAGATCCGAGGTCCAGATGCCGGCGGCGAGCCCGTACTCGGTGCCGTTCGCCACCTTCAGCGCCTCGGCCTCGTCGCGCACCCGGATCGCCACCAGGACCGGCCCGAAGATTTCTTCTTGCGCCAGGCGGTGGTCCGGCGGCACGTCGCCGATCAGGGTCGGGCGAACGTAGTAGCCGTCGCCCGGCACGTTGGTGCCGAGTTCGCCCTCGGCCAGGATGGTCAGGCCGTCGCGGCGGGCCAGATCGATGTAGCCCTGCACCCGCTCGCACTGCTTGGCGTTGACAACGGGGCCGAGGTCGAGGTCCTGCTCGCCCGAGCCGACGCGCAGGTCCTTGAAGCGTTGCGCGAGATCGGCGGTGAAGCTGTCGTAGATCTTATCCTCGATCACCACGCGGGACCCGGCCGAGCAGGTCTGGCCGGCATTCTGGGTGATCGCCTTGACGATGACGGTGCCAGCCTCGGACAGGTCGGCATCCGCGAAGACCACCTGGGGCGACTTGCCGCCGAGTTCGAGCGTGACCGGAATCGTGTTCTTGGCCGCCGCCGTCTGGATCAGCGTGCCGACCTCGCGCGAGCCGGTGAAGCTGATGTGGTGGATGCCCTTGTGCGAGGCCAGAGCCGCACCCGCCTCCTCGCCGAGGCCGGTCACCACGTTGAGGCTGCCGGCCGGGAAGCCGGCCTCGGCCGCGAGCTTGGCGAGGTGGAGCGCCGAGAGCGAGGTATCCTCGGCGGGCTTCAGCACCACGGCGTTGCCCATGGCGAGCGCCGGGGCGACCGAGCGGCCGGTCATCTGGAGCGGATAGTTCCACGGCACGATCACGCCGACGACGCCGTGCGGCTCGTAGACGGTCATCACGGTGAAGCCGTTCTGGAACGGGATCGTGTCGCCATGCACCTTGTCGGCGGCGCCGCCGTAATACTCGAAGTAGCGGGCGCAGACCTGGGCGTCGTTGCGGGCGAGGGTCATCGGCTTGCCGACGTCCTCGCTCTCCATCTTCGCCAGGAGTTCGGCGTCGCGGCGGATCAGCTCGGCGAGCTTCAGCAGCAGCCGGCCGCGGGAGGCGGCGTCGAGCCGGCCCCACTCGCCGTCCATGGCGGCGTGGCCGGCCTTCACGGCGGCGTCGATCTCCTGGGCACCACCGCGGGCGATGCGGGCCATCTCCTGGCCGTGCGACGGGTTGAGCACCGGCAGGCTCGCCTCGCTGCCGATCCAGGTCCCGCCGATGAAGTGCTGATGGGCGTTCATGCGTCTCCCTCCCGTGGCGGCGGGCCGCACTGTCGGCGGCCGGCCAGCTGTTGGGCGCGGTGTTAGCGCGCCGGGAGGAGGGATTCCAATACGATCGACGGGCGTGCGCGATAGAATCGCGATATGGCGCGCGCCGTCAGCAGTGCCGTTGCGCGGCGAGGGTCTGCCGGGCGATCTCGGCGGCGAGCGGGATGTCCTCGATCGGCGTCTCGTCCAGAAAGGCGCGAGCGACGAGGGCGAGGTCGATCCAGGCCTCGGCGGCCGGCAGCTTGCGCCGGCCGCGCCCGACCATGGCTCCGCCATCCGCCCCGGCCTCGACCGCCTTGGCGATCCAGGCGAGCTGCTCGCCCCAATGCGACCGCCGCGGACCGACGATCCGGGTGAGCACCGCGTCCTGCTTCTTCCGGCCGGCGGTGAGCGTCGTGGCGACGATCGTCGCCATGTCCGTCTCGAACCAGCTGGCCGGGAAGTGGTAGGCCTTCGCCCACATCGCCGAGGCGGCGAGCGCCGCCCTGGTCGCCGCCGCCGACCGGCGCTCCTCCGGCAGCCCGTCGAGGAGCTGCGCCACGATCGCGCCGGCTTCCAGCCGCGCCGGGGCGATCGGCGGCAGGCCGACCGCGTCGAGGACGCGCAGCAATGCGAAGGGCGGCGGCTCGCCCGCCGCCAGGCCGGTGGCGAGGCCGTGGGCGATCAGGTCGCGGACGAAATCCGGCGAGGTGTCGACGCAGTCGATGGCCCGCGCGACCTCGCCGAGGAACCGGGCCGCGCCCTCGGGGCCGAGATCGTCCTGCAGCATGGCCTCGCGCAGGCCGTGGCCGTGCTTCATCAGGAGGGCGGCAAAGACGTGCCGGTCGCCCTCGCCGACCTGCGCGAAGACGCTCTGTGCCCCGGCGCCGTCGCAGCCGGTGGCGACGAAGCGGACGGCGCGCGCCGGCGCGGAGCCCTCGGCCAGCCGCAAGGCCCCGCCCCGCTCGCGGCAGGCCGCGACCGCGGCGCCGACGGGCTCCTGGAGCTCGCCCGGCAGCCAGGGCCGCATCGCGGCCAGCCGGCCGGCGCTCACCGCCGAGACCTGCCCCTGCCGTGCGGCCGCGGCGAGGCGCTCCGCCACGGCCCGGGCGATCTGCGGGTCCGGATCGAGGAGCCAGCCGAGCGCCGCCTCGCGCATCGCCGGCACGTCCGAGTCGATCATGATGCCGACCGACATGATGCGGACCGGGTCGGGGAAGACCGCGAACTGCTCGGCGAATTGCTCGTGGATCAGGAACGGGTCGTGATCCATCGCCTCGGCGGCCTGCGCGAAATCGGCCGCCATCTCCTCCGGGGTCGGCGGCTCCGCGCCCTCGACCGAGTCCAGCGCCGCCCCGGCGATCAGGTCGCGCATCGTCTCCGGCAGCGGCAGCCGCGCCGCGATGAATTGATGGGCGATGCCGAGGAGCAGGTCGGGCGTCAGCGCGCCGGTCTCGGCGGCTTCCTCCAGGCGCTCGAACAGCCCCAGCAGGATGACCGCGGCCGCGCCCCCCGGCTCCGCCTCGACGGCCATGCGGCACTCGCCGAGCGTGCTGCCGAGCAGCATCAGGAGGGCCGTGCAGCGGTCATCGTCGCGCCGCGTCCTGCGGCCTTCCTCCACCAGGAGATCGAACAGGGTCTCGGGGGCGCCGTCGAGGGAGACGATCTCGGCCATCAGGTCCGGGACGGGCGCGGCGGGTGCGCCGGACCGGATAGCCTCGGCGAGCCGGTCGGCGAGGACGGTCAGGAGCGTGCGCGACATCGCATCCCCATCCGCGGCGACCGCTTCAGCGGATGGTCCGTCCGGGACTGCCCTTCCGGTCGCCTTCCTTCCGGCAGCCTTCTTGGCTGCCGTCTTCCGGGTGGACGCGGGCTTGTTGCCGGCGGCCTTCCTGCCGGCAGATGTCGTGACGGTCCTGGCCATGGGACAACCTCGGCAGCGGCGGGAGCCGACCCGGACTGCTCCGGGGCTCTCTTCGCTCAAACTGCCGGGGCCGCGGCCGGTTGCCAAGGCGTGGACGGCGCGCGGCGCACTCCGTCCACGCCTGGCGGCGGTCGGGTTACCGGCTGCCGCTGTTGCCACTACCCTGCGGCACCGCCCGGGACGGCTGGCCGGCATTGCCGCCGGCGGCCGAGTTGCCGGTGACGGTCGAGGCGCCGTTCGGTCCGGGCGCCACCACGCCGCCGGCGCTGCCGCCGGTGTTGTTCGGCATTGGCGCGACGGTGCCGGTGGTCGCCGGCCCCGTCTTCATGGTGCCGGGGGCCGTGGACGGGGCGGCGGTCTGGGCCGAGGCCGCGCCGGCGACGAGAAGGCCGGCGGCGAGTCCGGCGAGAATCGAACGCATGCTGCTCTCCTGTCGGATCCTGAATTTGTGAGATCCTGGACCCGACAACGTGCGCGAACTGGCATGGTTCGACTTTATTTAACTTTGCTGCGCGATGACGCGGCGCAGCATCGCGCAGCATTCCTCCAGATCGGATAGGCCGATCGACTCGTCGGGCCGGTGCGCCTCGGCGATGCGGCCGGGCCCGCAGATGATCGACGGGATGCCGGCGGCCTGGAACAGGCCGGCCTCGGTGCCGTAGCTCACCGCCCCCTGCGCCGGCCGGCCCGACCAGGCCTCGGCGAGGCCGCGCAAGGGGGCGTCGTCGGCAAGATCGAGAGCCGGGTAGAGCGACAGGATCTCGCTCTCGACCGCCACCGCGCGCCCGGCCGCCTGGAGCGGCGCCACGAGATCGCGGATGCCGGCCTGGAGCGCGTCGTGGATCGTCATCGGGTCGACCCCCGGCACCGCCCGGGCCTCCCACTCGACCCGGCAGGTATCGGGCACGACGTTGACCCCGGTGCCGCCGGCGATCACCCCGACCTGGAGCGTCGAGGCGGCCGGCTCGAACAGCGGGTGGAACGGCCCCTGGCGCGAAAACCCCTCGTGCAGGCTGCGCACCAGCCCGACGATGTCGGCGGCGAGATGCACGGCGTTGTCGGCGAGGTCCGGCCGAGACGAATGCCCGGCCCGGCCGCGCACGGTGAGGCGCCCGGCCACCTTGCCCTTGTGGCGCAGGACCGGCCGCATCTCCGAGGGCTCGCCGACGATGCAGCCCTCGGGCGCCGCGCAGAGTTCGGACAGCCGCGCGATCATGTGGCGGACGCCGACGCACCCGACCTCCTCGTCGTAGGACAAGGCGAGGTGGATCGGCCGGGTGGGCTTTGCCTGCACCATCTCGGGGACCAGGGCGAGCATGCAGGCGACGAAGCCCTTCATGTCGACCGCACCCCGCCCGACCAGCCGGTCGCCCATCCGGCGCAAGGTGAAAGGGTCGCCGCTCCAGCCCTCGCCGGCCGGCACCACGTCGAGATGGCCCGACAGGACGATGCCCGGCACGTCGCGCGGGCCGATCGTGGCGAACAGGTTGGCGCGGTCGCCCTCCGGCCCCGGCAGCACGGTCGCCTCGACGCCGTGGCGGGCGAGGTAGGCCCGCACGAGGTCCACGATCGTGCCGTTCGGCGTGCGGCAGACGGAGGGGATCGCGACGAGGTCGGAGAGAAGGGCGGCGGCGTCGGTCATCGGGATCTCGCTGGCTGTCCGGAAATCATAGTCCGAGACGCCCGGCAGGCTCCGGCGGAAAGCCGTCCGCCGCGGCAGAACCTGCGGCCGGAGACGGCCGGCACGGCAGGAAAGGGCCGCTTCCCGCGGGTGCGGGCCCCCGAGGGAGTTGCCAGGTGACAATTCCAGCGGTGCGCCGGGCCCGCCCGCCATCATTTCTGCCGCCCACCCCCGCCAAACCCGCACCCCGCGCGGCGCCACGGGGCCAGATCGGCGGAAAATCCCGCAGCCCCCGCTTAGTCTGCCGGGCATCGCCGCCCCGGAGCCTGACGCCATGCGCCCCAATTCCCTGATCGAGCTCGATCGCGACCACCTCATCCATCCGGTGATCTCGTGGAAGGGGCACGAGGCGCGCGGCGCCACGGTGCTGCAATCGGCCAAGGGCGCGTATCTCACCGATGCCGAGGGCCACACCCTGCTCGACGGGTTCTCGGGCCTGTGGTGCGTCAATGTCGGCTACGGCCACGAATCGATCGTCGAGGTGGCGGCCGAGCAGATGCGCCGGCTGCCCTACGCCACCGGCTACTTCCACTTCTCGAGCGAGCCGGCGATCCGTCTCGCCGCCCGCCTCGCCGAGCTGGCGCCGGGCGATCTCAACCACGTCTACTTCACGCTGGGCGGCTCGGACGCGGTCGATTCGGCGGTGCGGTTCATCCGCTACTACTACAACGTCACCGGCCGGCCGACGAAGAAGCACATGATCGCCCTGGAGCGGGGCTATCACGGCTCCTCGACCATCGGCGCCGGACTGACCGCGATTCCCGCCTTCCACGACGGCTTCGACGCGCCGACCACGCTCCAGCACCACATCCCCTCGCCCTATCCCTACCGCAACCCGGCCGGCGACTCGGACGAGGCGGTGATCGCCGCCTCGGTGGCGGCGCTGAAGGCGAAGGTCGAGGAACTCGGCGCCGACAACGTCGCGGCCTTCTTCGCCGAGCCGATCCAGGGCTCGGGCGGCGTGATCGTGCCGCCGGACGGCTGGCTGAAGGCGATGCGCGAGGCGGCCCGCGAGCTCGACATCCTGTTCGTCGCCGACGAGGTCATCACCGGCTTCGGCCGCACCGGCCCGCTCTTCGGCTGCGAGCATGACGGCGTGGTGCCGGACCTGATGACCACCGCCAAGGGCCTGACCTCGGGCTACAGCCCGATGGGCGCGGTGCTGATGTCGGACCGGATCTACCGCGCCATCGCCGATCATGCGCCAGCCGGCAAGCCGATCGGCCACGGCTTCACCTACTCGGCCCACCCGGTCAGCGCCGCGGTCGGCCTCGAAGTGCTGCGGCTCTACACCGAGGGCGGCATCCTGGAGAACGGGCGTCGGGCCGGCGAGCGCTTCACCGCGGGCCTCAAGCGCCTCGCCGACCATCCCCTCGTCGGCGACGTGCGGGTGCGCGGCCTGCTGGCCGGCGTCGAACTCGTCACCGACAAGGCGAAGCGCACCAAGCCCTCGGCCGATCTCGGCATCTCCGGCCACCTCGCCCGGTTCGGCTACAAGAACGGCGTGATCTTCCGCGCCTTCGCCGACGACATCGTCGGCTTCGCCCCGCCGCTCTGCTGCACGGACGAGGACATCGACACCCTGCTCGCCCGCTTCGAACAGACGCTGAACGACGTCCTCGACGTCGCCGACGTGCGCGCCGCGCTGGCGTGAAAGGACGTTTGACCATGACGACCAAGAACCGCCACTACCGCATCGCGGTCATCCCCGGCGACGGCATCGGCAAGGAAGTGGTGCCGGAGGGCGTCCGCATCCTGGAGGCCGCCGCGGAGAAGTTCGGCTTCCGCCTCGACCTCCAGCACCACGCCTTCGGCTCCTGCAACTACTACGCCGAGCACGGCACGATGCTGCCGGCGAACTGGAAGGAGATCCTGACGCCGACCGACGCGATCTTCTTCGGCGCCGTCGGCTGGCCGGCCACCGTGCCGGATCACATCTCGCTCTGGGGCTCGCTGCTCCAGTTCCGGCGCGAGTTCGACCAGTACGTCAACCTGCGCCCGGTCCGGCTGATGCCGGGCGTGCCCTGCCCGCTCGCCGGCCGCGAGCCCGGCGACATCGACTTCTACGTCGTGCGCGAGAACACCGAGGGCGAGTATTCGTCGGTCGGCGGCACGATGTATCCGGGCACCGAGCGGGAGATCGTGATCCAGGAGACGGTGATGAGCCGTCACGGCGTCGACCGGATCCTGAAATTCGCCTTCGATCTCGCCCAGTCGCGGCCGAAGAAGCACCTGACCTCGGCCACCAAGTCGAACGGCATCGCCATCACGATGCCGTACTGGGACCAGCGCGTCGAGGCGATGGGCGAGCGCTACCCCGAGGTGCGTCGCGACAAGTATCACATCGACATCTTGACCGCCCACTTCGTGCTGAACCCGGACCGGTTCGACGTGGTGGTGGGCTCGAACCTCTTCGGCGACATCCTGTCGGATCTCGGCCCGGCCTGCACCGGCACGATCGGCATCGCGCCGTCGGCCAACATCAACCCGGAGGGACGCTTTCCCTCCTTGTTCGAGCCCGTCCACGGCTCGGCGCCGGACATCGCCGGCAAGGGCATCGCCAACCCGGTGGGCCAGATCTGGACCGCCGCGATGATGCTGGAGCATCTCGGGGAAGTGGAGGCGGCGAACGCCATCGTGGCGGCGATCGAGACCGCGCTCCGCGAACCGGCGTCGCGCACCCGCGACCTCAAGGGGACTGCGACGACCCGCGAGGCGGCCGACGCGGTGCTGCGGGCTTTTGCTGCGGCGTGAGATGGATCGAGGCCGGACGCCTGAGCGCGTCCGGCCTCTCGATCAGGCGTCCTTCGCCAGCGCGAAGCCCTCGTCCACCCACCCGGTCACTCCACCGATCATCACCTTCACCGGCAAGCCGAGTTCGGCCAGATGCAGGGCGGCCTTGTCGGCACCGTTGCAGTGGGGACCGGCGCAATAGACAACGAACAGCGTGCCGGCGGGCCACTCGGCCATGCGCCGGGGCGTCATCTTGCCCCGCGGCAGGTTCAGCGCGCCGGGGACGTAACCCTTCGCATAGAGGACCGGCCCGCGCACGTCGAGGAGCACGAAGCCGGGCGCATTCATCGCCGACTTTCCTTGCGCCGAATGTCCTTGCGCCGAATGTCCTTGCGCGAAGGCGGCGTGCACGTCGGCGCAATCGGTCTCGAAGGCGAGGCGCCGGGCGTAATGCGCCGCGACCTCGGCGGGGAGAGCGGGCGGAACGGCGGTGACGGGATTCGGCATGGCGGCTGTGCTCCGTTGCGGGTCGGCGCCGCCCTTGGAACGGCGCGTCGAGCCGGCCTATCCTGCGGCCTTCCCCTCCGGCCCGAGACCGGGCCGCCTGCCGTTCCGCGTCGAGATCGTGCCAAATCGCTCCGCCTTTCCGAACACCCCGTCCGGCCCGCGCGTCGCGGTGCTGGCCTATGACGGCCTGTGCACCTTCGAGTTCGGCGTCGCCTACGAGGTGTTCGGGCTGCCGCGGCCCGAGGCGGGTCCGGGCTGGTACCGCTACGCGGTCTGCGCGGTGGAGCCGGGGCCGCTCAGGGCCGGGGGTGGCCTCACGGTCGCGGTCGAGGGCGGGCTGGAGGTGCTGGCGGAGGCCGACCTGATCGTCGTGCCGGGCTGGCGGGCGATCGACGCCCCCGTGCCGCCGGACCTCGCGCGGGCCCTGGGCGAGGCCCATGCCGGCGGTGCCCGGCTGATGTCGTTGTGCTCCGGCCTCGCGGTCCTGGCCGCGACCGGTCTCCTCGACGGGCGGCGGGCCACGACCCATTGGCGCTACGCGGATGCGATCCGGGCGCGTCACCCCGCCATCGCTCTCGATCCCGATGTGCTCTACGTCGACGAGGGCCGGATCCTGACCGCCGCCGGCAGCGCCGCCGGCATCGATCTCTGCCTCCACGTCGTGCGCGGCGATTTCGGACCCGACCTCGCCAACCGCGTCGCGCGCCGCCTCGTCGTACCGCCGCACCGGGCGGGCGGCCAGGCCCAGTTCATCGAGGCGCCGGTCCCGCGCGAGCGCGAGGCGGCCCGTCTCGGGCCAGTGTTCGACGCGATGCGGGCAGGCCTGCACGAGGACCGGCCGCTTTCCGCGATGGCGCGGCTCGCCGGGATGAGCCTGCGCACCTTCCAGCGCCGGTTCATCGCGGCGACCGGCCTGCCGCCGGGCGAATGGATCATCGCCGAGCGGCTGCGCCTCGCCCGGGAGATGCTGGAACGGCCGGGCGCCGTGTCGCTCGCGGAGGTCGCCGAGGCGAGCGGGTTTCGCAGCCCGTCGACCTTACGCCACCACTTCCGGACGCGGCTCGGCACCAGCCCGGCGGCCTATCGGCGGAGCTTTTCCGGGCGCCGTGCCTAAGCGGCCGGCCCGACGCCCCGCCGCTGCCCGATCGCCCCCGCCAGCATCCGCGAGAGCTGCTCGGCCGAGTACGGCTTGTGCAGCAGCGGGAAGCCGTGGGATCCCTCCTGCGCCAGGACGTGGCTGTAGCCGGAGGTGAGCAGCACCGGCAGGCCGGGATGGCGCCGGCGCAGGGCCTTGGCGAGCTCGATGCCGCCCATGCCGGGCATCACCACGTCGGAGAACACGGCGTCGTAAGCGCCATCCTGGCCCAGCACGTCGAGGGCGGCCTCGGCACTGGTGACCCAGTCGGCGACGTAGCCGAGATCGCCGAGGATCTGCGCGGCGAAGCGACCGACCCCGACATTGTCCTCGACGAGCAGCACCCGCTGGCCGGCCCGGGCCGGCGCCAGGCCCTCGTCCGCGGGCGGCGCCTCGGCTCCCTCGGCGGGCGCCGCCACCTCGGGCAGGTAGAGGATGAAGGTCGAGCCCTCGCCGAGCCGGCTCGTCACGTCGACGTCGCCGCCGGATTGCTTGGCGAAGCCGAAGACTTGGCTCAAGCCTAAGCCCGTGCCCTTGCCGACCTCCTTGGTGGTGAAGAACGGCTCGAAGATCTTTTCCATCACCGCCGGGCTCATGCCGGCGCCGGTATCCGTCAGCGAGATCGCCGCGAAGGGCCCCCGTGCGGCGGCGTGGCCGCGGATCTCGGGCTTTGCCGCCCCGCAGGCGACGCCGAGCGTCAGCGTCCCCTCCCCTTCCATCGCGTCGCGGGCATTGACCGCCATGTTGATGAGGGCGGTCTCGAACTGGCTGAGATCGGCGCGCACGAAGCACGGCCGGTCGGGGCCTTGCGTCACCACGCGGATGCGCGCGCCCGTCACCGTGTCGAGCATGTCGGCGACGCCCTGGAGGCGGGCGACGACGTCGAACACCTCCGGCGCGAGCGCCTGGCGGCGGGCGAAGGCGAGGAGCTGGCCGGTGAGCTTGGCGGCGCGGTCCACCGTGTCGGAGACCGCGTCGAGGTAGCGGCGTTTGCGCGCCTCCGGCAGCTCGGGCCGGCGCAGGAAATCCACCGAGGAGCGGATGATGGTCAAGAGGTTGTTGAAGTCGTGGGCGACGCCCCCGGTCAGCTGGCCCACCGCCTCCATCTTCTGCGACTGGCGAAGCGCCTCCTCGGCCTGGACGAGGCGCTGCGCGCGATCGCGCTGCTCCGTCACGTCGCGGGCGACACAGTACAGGTTGCCCTCGAACGGCACCGCCCGCCACGACAGGGTGCGGTAGCCCCCATCCCGGGTGCGGAACCGGTTCTCGAACGACAGGGTCGGCGCCCCGGAGCCGAGGCGCCGGATCTCGTCGCGGGTCCGGTCCTGGTCGTCCGGGTGCTCGAGCCAGGCGGAAGTCTGCCCCACCACCTCGTCGGGCCGCCAGCCGAGCGTCGCCGTCCAGGCCGGGTTGACGCTGAGCCAGACGCCGTCGGCATCGGCCACCCCCAGCATGTCGCGGCTCACCTGCCAGATCCGGTCGCGCTCGGCGGTGCGGGTCGCGACCTGCCGCTCCAGGGTCTCGTTGAGGCCGCGCAGGGCCTCTTCCAGCCGGCGCTGGGCGGTGATGTCGTTGAACAGGACCGCGACGTGCCGGTCCTCCGGCGCATCGACCCGGAAGGCGTGCACCTCGTACCAGCGCTCGCCCAGCGCCCGGGCCGGCTGGACGAAGCGGACCGGCTCGCCGGTCGACGCCACCCGGCCGTAGAGGTCGAACCAGTGCGGCTCGTGGTCGGGGGCCAGCTCGCGCATCCAGCGCCCGGCCGCGTCCGCGAGGCCGGTCTGGCGGGCGAAGGCGGGATTGACCTCGAGGAAGCGGTAATCCTCGGCCTTGCCCTCCGGGCCGAAGCGCAGGGCGATGACGCAGAAGCCGGCATCGATCGCCTCGAACAGGGTGCGGTAGCGCGCCTCGCTGCGCCGCAACGCCTCCTCGGCCCGCCGCCGGCCGGTGATGTCGATGATGAATTCGAAGCCGGTGCCGTCGTCGAGGCGGGTCGCCGCGCACAAGGCCCAGAACCGCGAGCCGTCCTTGCGCAGATATTCGCGCTCGGTCGAATCCGAGCGGCCCCGCGCCTGGAGCTCGGCGATGACGCGCCGGGAGGTCGCCTGCCATTCCGGCGGCACCAGCGTGGCGCCGGTGAGCCGGCCCCGGCCCAGATCCTCGCGGCTGTAGCCGCTCATCGCCAGGAAGGTGTCGTTGGCCTCCAGCACCCGGCCGGCCATGTCGAAGACGATCGCCCCGACCGTCTCGACGCCGAGCGCCGCCCGCAGGCGCGGATCGACGAGGGGCTCGCCGATCGGCCGCCAGGGACGGTCGGCCTCCGCGAGGGCCGCCTCGGCCTCCGCCCGCGCCTGCTCCGCCGCCGCCAGGGCGGCCCGCAACCGCGCATTCTCCGCGACGAGGTCCGGGACGTGTCCGGGATCCGCCATTCCTCTCCCACCCGCACCGGCGCCGCGCGGCCTGTCCGCGCCTTTCGCCTCATCCCCGCGGGCCCATATAGCGGAGGCGGGCGGCCCGTCTCCACCCTTCCACCCGCGACCATCGGCGCAGTGCCGAGGGGCGCTCGCATTGCGGCGCGGCCGGGAAGGCCGCATATCTGGGGCGGCCCCGCCGCGTCGGGGCGGGAGGCGTTTCGTGGCGATCCAACCGACTCGTTGCAGCAACGCGGCCCTGCGCCGGGCGACGCGCAGCGTCGGGCAGCTCTACGACGACGCCCTGGCGCCGAGCGGCCTGCGCACGACGCAGTTCGGCCTCCTCGGCACGATCCGCCGCCTCGGCGAACCGACCATGGGCGAACTGGCCGAGGCGATGGTGATGGACCTCTCGGGCCTCGCCCACACCCTCAAGCCCCTGACCCGCGACGGCTATGTCAGCGTGGTGCCCGATCCCCGGGACCGCCGGGCGCGGCGCATCGCCCTGACGGAAGCGGGCGCCGCCAAGCTCGCGGAGGCGACGCCTCTGTGGCGGACGGCCCAGGACCGGTTCGATGCCGCCTTCGGGCCCGAGCGGGCGGGCCTGCTGCGCGACCTGCTGCACGAGCTGGCGCTGCCGGGATTCCGGGCGGCGTTCGGGGAGGACGGCGGCGTGCGCGAGGCAGCCTCGGGACAGGGCCGGGCGGGCTGACGTTTCGGTGCGTTCAAGCATTCACCTTCATGGTACACGACAGCGGCCTGAAGCCCGCCGGCCATGGCCTCTCCCACCCGCGACCTCATCCTGAGGTGTTAGTCGATCTTCGATCGACTAACCTCGAAGGAGGGCTCCAGGGATCGCAAAGACTTGTGGAGCCCTCCTTCGAGGCTCCTTTCAGTCGCACCTCAGGATGAGGTCGCTGATGGGACAGGTCGGAGCCGCATGTGAGCGGCCCTGTCGTGTACTGTGCTTCACCTCGCTCAAGCCTTCCTCGGCGCTTGTTCGAGTATCGAGAATGGAATCGCGACAAATTTTTCTTTATCATCACGGTTCACGACGCAGGAAAGCGGCGCGGGTGCCGGCGCAACAGCGGCCATCGCTCTCCCACTTGCGAATACCTCACGGCCTCGCACGCCCCCGCTCCTCCGCCGCCATCCCGCGGGCGAGGTGCTGGAGGAGCTTGGCGGCTGCGGGCGAGAGCTGGCGGCCGAGCCGCGTGACGATCCTCGCCTCGACCCCGTCGAGCCCCGGATCGGCGAGCGGCAGGGCCACCAGGATGCCGTCGGCGATCTCCTGCGCGGCGCAGAAGGCCGGCAGCAGCGTCACGCCGGTGCCGGAGGCGGCGAACTGCTTGAGCACGCCGATCGAGCCGGTGATCAGCGCCGGATCGAGCCGCACGCCCTCCGCCCGCTCGGCCGCCGCGATGATCTGCCGGATGCCGTAGGCCGGGTGCATCGTGCCGAGGCGGTGGCCGGCGAGGGCGGCGAGGCGCACCGGGCCCGGATGGGCGGCGAGCGGGTGGGCGGTATGCACCAGCACCCGGATCGGATGCGGCATCGCCAGGTGGGTGCGCAGGCGCGGCTCCGGCGGCGGGTTGTAGACGAGGCCGAGATGCGCCTCGTCCTCGACGACCCGGCGCACCACGTCGTTGGTGGCCGCGAGATCGAGGGTCATGGTCAGGTCGGGGTGGCGGGCCCAGAAGCCCTGGAGCAGACCCGACATCAGGTCGCCGATGAAGCCCTCGCCGAGCACCACGTCGATATGCCCGCGGCGCAGGCCCTTCAGCTCGGTGAGCTTGGCCAGGATGTCCTCCCGGTCGGAGGCCTGGCGCCGGTAATAGTCGAGGAGGAGGCTGCCTGCCGGCGTCGCCCGCACGCCGCGGCGGTGGCGCTCGATCAAGGGCGTGGCGAGCTGCCCCTCCATCTGGACGATCTGGCGGCTCACCGCCGAGGCGTTGACGTTGAGCTTGTCGGCCGCGGCGCGGACCGAGCCGCAACCGACGGCTTCCGCGAGATAGCGCAGGCAGCGCTCGTCGAGGCTGTGTTGCATCGGGTCGTCCCTCCCGCCCACCGGGTGCGTTGCCGGCAAGTCAACGCAAAATACCGGCCAACCGCGTTCCGCTCAACGCCGACCTGCCCCAGTCTCCGGTTCCCAGAGGGGCGCCGCAGCGGAGCGGCGCCGGTTCCGGGAGACAGCGAACATGCGGACGATCGGCGTCATCGGGCTCGGCAACATGGGCCGGGGCATGGCCCTCTCGCTGCGGCGGCGGGGCTTCGAGGTCATGGGCTACGACCCGGCCCCCGCCGCCCGCGAGGCCTCGGCGGCGGACGACATCGCCATCACCGAAGGGCCATCCGCCCTCTGGCGGGACTGCGAGGCGATCGTGCTGTCGCTGCCGAATCCCGAGGTGGTGGAGGCCGTGCTGCTCGGGTCCGACGGGCCGCTCCACGGCGCCAAGCCCGGCCTGCTGATCGTCGACACCTCGACCTCGGACCCGGCGGTCACCCGCCGCATCGCGGCGGCGCTCGCGCCGGCGGGCATCGACCTGATCGACGCGCCGGTGAGCGGCGGGCCGAAGGGCGCGCATGCCGCGACCCTCACCATGGTGATCGGCGGCAGCGACCGGGCGGTGGCCCTGGCCGAGCCGGTGCTCGCGGCCATGAGCGCGACGCGGGTCCATGTCGGCGGCGTCGGCGCCGGCCACGTCACCAAGCTCGCCAACAACCTGCTCTGCGCCGCCCATCTCATCACCGCCGCGGAAGCCGTGCGGATGGCGAAGGACGCGGGCGTCGATCCCGAGCGCCTGCTCGCCGGGATCAATGCCGGCTCGGGCCGCAGCGGCGTGACGCAGGTCAACTTCCCGACCTGGGTGCTCAACGGCGCCTTCGATTCCGGCTTCACCATGAAGCTGATGCGCAAGGACGTGCGGCTCGCCGAGAGCCTGATCGGGGCGCTTGCCCTCGACCTGCCGCTTTCGGGAGAGGCCGCCCGGCTCTGGCGCGACAGCGTCGCGGTCGCCCCCGACGACGCCGACTTCAACGCCATCGTCAAGCTCCAGCTCGCCTGAACCCAGGAGATCCCATCATGACCGAGACCCGCCCGCAGGCGCTCGCCGCCCTCCTGCGCCCGTACTTCCCCGAGACGACCACCATCGGTTCTTGGGTGGATGGCCGCATCGTCCCCGGCACCGGCGAGAATGTGCGCCTCGTCGATCCCTCGACCGGCCTGACGCTCGCCGAATACCCGGATGCCGGGCCCGACATAGTCGCCGAGGCCGCCCGTGCGGCGAAAGTCGGCCAGGCCCGCTGGGCCGCGCTGACGGGCGCCGCCCGCGGCCGGGTGATGCAGGAGATCGCCCGCGTCATCCGCGCCGAGGTCGAGGGGCTGGCCCGCCTCGAGGCGCTGAATGCCGGCAAGCCGATCCGCGATTGCCGCGGCGAGGCGACCAAGGTCGCCGAGATGTTCGAGTATTATGCCGGCTGGGCCGACAAGCTCCATGGCGAGGTGATCCCGGTCCCGACCAGCCACCTCAACTATACAAGGCGCGAGCCCCTCGGCGTCGTGCTCCAGATCACGCCCTGGAACGCCCCGGTCTTCACCTGCGGCTGGCAGCTCGCCCCGGCGCTCGCCGCCGGCAACGCGGTGCTGCTCAAGCCCTCGGAGCTCACCCCCCTCACCTCGCTGGCGGTGGCGGCCCTCGCCGAGCGGGCCGGGCTGCCCGCGGGCGTCGTCAACGTGCTCGCCGGCTACGGCCACACCACCGGCCAGGCGGCCCTCGCCGAGAAGGCCGTGACCAAGGTGGTCTTCGTCGGCTCGCCGGCCACCGGCGCGAAGATCGCCGAGAGCGCCGCGCGGCATCTCAAGCCCTGCGTGCTCGAACTCGGCGGCAAGTCGGCCAACATCGTCTTCGCCGATGCCGACCTGGAGCGGGCCTGCCTCGGCGCGCAGGCTGCGATCTTCGCCGGTGCCGGCCAGTCCTGCGTCGCCGGCTCGCGGCTCCTCGTCGAGCGGCCGGTCTACGACCGCTTCGTCGCCATGCTGGCGGCGGGCGCCGAGCGCATCCGCGTCGGCGATCCCCTCGATCCCGAGACCGAAATCGGGCCGATCAACAACGCTACCCAGTACCGGCACGTCCTCGCGATGATCCGCGGCGGCCTCGATCAAGGAGCGACGCTCGCCGCCGGCAGCGACGGCACCCCCGCCGAGGGCGGCTTCTACGTGCGCCCGACGATCCTCGCCCAGGCCGACAATTCCATGGACTGCGCCCGCACCGAGATCTTCGGACCGGTCGTGACGGTGATCCCGTTCGACACGGAGGAGGAGGCGGTCGCCATCGCCAACGATTCCGAGTTCGGGCTGGCCGGCGCGGTCTGGACCCGCGATGTCGGCCGCGCCCACCGGGTCGCGGCCCAGGTCCGGGCCGGCACCTTCTGGATCAACGCCTACAAGACCATCCACGTCTCCTCGCCCTTCGGCGGCTCGGGGCGGAGCGGCTACGGGCGCTCCAGCGGCCTCGAGGCCCTGCACGAATACACCCAGGTCAAGAGCGTCTGGGTCGAGACCGCCGCCGCTCCCGCCGCCTCCTTCGGCTACGCCCCCGGCGTCGGCGCCTGATCCCTCCCGGTCCGGGGGCGGCGGCCTCCGGACCGTCCCCCCGCACCGGAGACCGATCGATGACGAGCGCCACCCTGGCGACCGGCAATCCCGCCGTCGCGCCCGTGACCCAACCCGTGCCCCCTCCCGCGACTCGTGCCGGCCGCGCCGGCATCCTGGTCCTGTTCCTCCTCGCCCTCGTGGTGGTGACGATCGCAGAGGCGATCGGCAACGTCGCCATCCCGCTCGGCCACGGCAAGATCATCCTCCTGCCCCTGCTCTGGGCCCTGCTGATGGGCGGCGGCCTCGGACTTGCCGCGCCGCGCCTGCCCCGCGCCTTGCGGCTGCCCGTCTCGCTCCAGCACGCCGCAGGCGCGATCCTCCAGCCGGCGCTTCTCCTCTTCGTCGCCAAGCTCGGCCTCCTCGTCGGCGGCTCGCTGCCGAAGATCCTGAGCGCCGGCTGGGCCCTCGCCTTCCAGGAATTCGGCCACTTCTTCGGCACGATGGTGTTCGGCCTGCCCGTGGCGCTACTCCTCGGGCTCAAGCGCGAGGCGATCGGCGCCACCTTCTCGGTCGGGCGCGAGCCCAGCCTCGCGATCATCGGCGAGCGCTTCGGCATGGACTCGCCGGAAGGCCGCGGCGTGCTCGCCGAGTACCTGACCGGCACGGTGTTCGGCGCGGTGTTCATCGCGGTGCTCGCCGGGCTGATCGCCAGCCTCGGCATCTTCAACCCGCTGGCGCTCGCCATGGGGGCCGGGGTCGGGTCGGGCAGCATGATGGCGGCGGCGTCCGGCGCCATCGCGGCGCAGCAGACCCCCGAGATGGCGAAGGAGGTGGCCACCTTCGCGGCGGCGAGCAACCTCATCACCACCACCATCGGCACCTACTTCACCCTGTTCCTGTCCCTGCCCTTCACGATCTGGGCCTACGGCGTGCTGGAGCCGATTCTGGGCCGCGGTCGCGGACGGACCGAGGCCGCCGCCGCGCCGACCGAGGTGGTGACGGCGCATGCCGCGCCTGCCTTCGGCCTGCCGGCGCTGATCCTGATCTGGCTCGCCACGGCCGTGTTCGGGCTCATCGGCAACCGGCTCACCTACGGCACGCCGATCGACGGGCAGGTGCTGATCGGTGCCGGGATCATCGTCGCCGCGGTGGCGGTGGGCGAGGTGCTCTACCGCCTCGCCGGGCGCCGGCTGCCGGCGGTGGTGTGGGTCTCGCTGATCGGCATGGCGCTCACCTATCCGGGCACGCCGTTCTCGGCCGAGATCGCCGCGGCGACGGGCCGGATCAACTTCCTGGCGCTCGCCACCCCGATCCTCGCCTTCGCGGGCCTGTCGCTCGCCAAGGATTTCCCGGCCTTCCGGCGCCTCGGCTGGCGCATCGTGGTGGTGTCGTTCATGGCCAATGCCGGCACGTTCCTCGGCGCGGCGCTGATCGCCCAGTTCTGGATGCATCCGCCGGTGTGAACGGAGCGCGACGGGTAACCCTCCCCCCTCTGCGGGGAAAATCCCTCTTAAAATCAAGCGCGGGATCCCCTCTCCCGTGTGGGCTAGGCGGTGTGGACTCTTGGGGTTCCCTTTGCGGGTGGGGAGTGATTCAAGGCTGCTTTTTGGGGGGCCGCCTTGGGAGTTCTGGATCGTCTCGTTCTCAGCGATGGTCAGTGGGAGCGCTTATCCCCCCTGATCATCGGCCGGCCGGATCAACGCGGCTCGACCGGACGCGACAACCGCATGTTCGTGGAGGGCGTGCTCTGGATCGTGCGCACCGGCGCACCGTGGCGCGACCTGCCCGAGGCGTTCGGCGACTGGAACAGCGTGTTCCGCCGCTTCAGTCGCTGGAGCCAGAAGGGCGTGTGGTGGCGCATTTTCGAGGCGATGGCTGACGATCCCGACTTTGAGTACCTGATCGTCGACTCCACGATCGTGCGCGCTCACCAACATGCGGCGGGCGCAAAAAAAGGGGGTCTGATGATCCGCCCGATCAGGCACTGGGCCGGTCCCGCGGCGGCCTGAGCACCAAGATCCACTTGGTCGTACGCGGCCTTGGCTGTCCGATCCGGTTTGCCCTCACGGCGGGGCAGAAAGGCGATGCGCCCCAGGCCGAGGCGCTCCTGGCGGATCTCCCTGCTGCGGTGGTCCTGGCCGATGCGGCCTACGACAGTAATCGGCTGCGCGAGGCGATTGCCGGCAAGGGCGCCACGGCTGTGATCCCGAACAATCCCTCACGCGCCAAGAAGTACGAGCTCGACACGGCGCTCTATACCGAGAGGCACCTGATTGAGTGCTGCTTCTCCAAGCTCAAGCAGTTCCGGCGTGTCGCCACACGCTACGAGAAAACAGCCCGCAACTATGCCGCAGTGGTCACCATCGCCGCCATCGTCCTATGGCTCAGGTAACTGTCCACACCGCCTAGCGTGTTCACACTTCTCCGTTCGAGAGCTTCTCCCGGTGAAGGTCGCGCGCCTCTCCTCCCCCCGGCGATCCCGGGCTTGCCCGGAATCGCTGCAAGTTGTGGGGAGGAGCCGGAGGTGGGGGTGGTGCCGGAGAGATTTCGGCGGTGCCTCCTGCACCACCCCCACCCCTAACCCCTCCCCACAAGGGGGAGGGGAAAGCGCCCTCTTTTACAATGAGTTGGGCTTCAGAGACGTTGTGTGAATCCGCTAGCCCGTGTGGGAGAGGGGTAGGGGTGAGGGTGATACGCTTCAGTATGAAACGAAGAGCGTCGAGCTGTCAGCACGACATTCAGAGCTTTACGCGGAAGCGTGTCACCCTCACCCCCGGCCCCTCTCCCACACGGGAGAGGGGAGGCACGCCACAACTTTCCCCGGACAGCCCTGCCGCAGAGGGGGGAGGGTTCGGGCGCGAGCCCTCGACCCGACGATCTCCCCTAAACCCGATACTTCCCGTTCCGCTTCACCAGCACGGTCGTGCCCACCGGCACCCGGTTGTAGAGATCGACCACGTCCTCGTTGAGCATCCGCACGCAGCCCGAGGACATCTGTTCGCCGATGCTCCAGGGTTCGTTGGTGCCGTGGATGCGGAACAGGATGTCGCGGCCGCCCTGGTAGAGGTAGAGGGCGCGGGCGCCGAGGGGGTTGTCGAGGCCGCCCTTGCGCGAGCGCGGCAGGTCGGGGTGGAGGCTGACCATCTTGGCGGTCGGACCCCAATCGGGCCAGACGCCCTTGCGGCCGACCGTGGCGGTGCCCTTCCACGAGAAGCCGAGCTTGCCGACGCCGACGCCGTAGCGGCGCGCCTGGCCGCCCTCCTGGACGAGGTAGAGGAAGCGCTCGTCGATATCGACCACGACGGTGCCGGGCTTCTCCAGGCCGGTATAGGCGACGGTCTGGGGCCGGTATTTCGGGTCCATCCGGCTGCGGTCGACCAGCGGCACGTCGTAGGGCTGGTCGGGCATGCTGCCGATGTACCAGGCCGCGTCCGGATCCACGGCCGCGACGTTCGCAGGCCCACGGGAATTGCAGGCCGCGAGCGGCAGCCCGGCGAGGAGGGCGAGGACGAGACGGCGCGGGAGCATGCGGGCGCAACCTTTCGGCAAGAATTCACCTCATGCCTACCCGCTCCCGGACGCCCGGGTTGTGTCCTCCCGGCCTCAACCCCCGCGAAACCGGGTGGCGACAATCAGGCCGCCGCCATCCCGGCGGGCCGCGCGGAGGCCGCGACGAGCCGGCGGATCTCGGCCGCCGGCACCGGCCGGCCGAACAGGAAGCCCTGCACCTCGCCGCAGCCGCAGCCCCGAAGGATGGCGAGCTGCGCCTCGGTCTCGACGCCCTCCGCCAGGGTGGTGATGCCGAGGCTGGCGCCAAGCCCGATCACCGCCTGCACGATCGCCATCGCGGTGGCCTCGCGGCCGAGCGCCGCGGTGAACGAGCGGTCGATCTTGATCTTGTCGAACGGAAAGGCCTGCAGGTAGCTCAGCGAGGCGTAGCCGGTGCCGAAATCGTCGATGGCGATCCGCACGCCCAGGGCGCGCAGCCGGTGCAGAACCGCCAGGTTGGCGGTCGTCTCCTCCAGCATCACCTGCTCGGTGATCTCCAGTTCGAGCCGGGACGGGTCGAGGCCGGATTCGGCGAGCGCCCGGGCCACGGTGCCGACGAGGTCGGGCGTGCGGAACTGGGCCGGCGAGAGGTTGACGGCGACCCGGATGCCCGCCGGCCAGCCGGCGGCCTCGCGGCAGGCCTGACGCAGCACCCACTCGCCCAAGGGCGCGATCAGCCCCGTCTCCTCGGCGACCGGGATGAACGCGCCCGGCGAGACGAAGCCCCGCTCCGGATGGCGCCAGCGCAGGAGCGCCTCGCAGCCCGTCGCCGCGAGGCTGCGCGCGTCGACGAGGGGCTGGTAATGGACCTCCAGCGCCTCCGCGGCGATGGCGGCGCGCAGGTCGCGCTCCAGGGCGCGGCGGTTCTGGAGCGCCGCGTCCATGGCGGGCTCGAACAGGCGCCGGGTGCGCCGCCCGTCGGCCTTGGCGGCGTAGAGCGCGGTGTCGGCCTTGCGCAGGAGCCCGTCGGGGTCGTCGCCGTGCTCGGGGGCGAGCGCGATGCCGATGCTGGCCCCGATCGTGACGTCCTGGCCGTCGAGCGCGAAGGGCCGGCCGAGGGCGGCGACGATCCGGTCGGCGAGGGCGAGCAGGACGTCCCGCCTCGCGGGGCTCAGGATCGCGAATTCGTCGCCGCCGAGCCGCGCCACCAGCCCGTCGGGCCCGAGGCAGGCGCGCAGGCGCTCGGCGACCTCGCGCAGCAGCGCGTCGCCCGCCGGGTGGCCGAGGGTGTCGTTGACGAGCTTGAAATGGTCGAGGTCGAGGCAGAGCAGGCCGAGACCCGTGCCCGATGCCGCCGCCTCGGCCAGCCGTTCGTGGAACAGGACCCGGTTCGGCAGCCCGGTCAGGGCGTCGTGATGGGCCATGTGGGCGATGCGCTGCTCGGCCCGGCGCTGCTCGGTCACGTCGACGCAGGCCGTCAGGGTGGCGCGCCGGCCCTCGAACGGGATCGGGCCGGAAAAGACCTCGACGTCGATCAGGCTGCCGTCGCGGCGGCGGTGGCGCTGGGACGGGCCGGACGCCTCCGAGGCGATCAGGTCGCCGTCCGAGAACCCCAAAAAGTCCTCGCGCGAGAAGCCGTAATGGCCGGTGGCGGCATCGTTCACCGCCAGCACCGCCCCGTCCTCGCCCGAGAGCCACATCGGCACCGGGTTGTGCTCAAACAGCAGGCGGGCCGAGGCCTCCCGGGCCTTCAGGTCGCCGATATCGGTGAGGGTGACGCCGAGCAACTCGCCCATCGCCGCGACCTCGATGCGCAGGTGCAGCATCCCCCCGTCGGGCCGCGGATAGGAGCCCTCGAAGCTGCCGGCCGTGCCGTCGAGGGCCGCCACCAGGCGATCCAGGGTCGCCGAGGTCCGCAGGTGCGGCAGCAGCGTGGTCAGGCGCTGCCACTGCGCCGTCTCGACGGTGGCGCGCAGCATCGCGGCCGCGGCGGCGTTGAGTGCGAGGATCCGGAAGTCGCACACCGCGCCGTTCGCGTCGCGCAGGGCAGCCGCCGCCACCATGCCCTGCCGGGTCGAGCGAAAGAGGGTCTTGAGGAGGTTCGTGCGTGCGGCGTCGCCGGCGAGGCATAGCAGCACCAGGCGCTCGCCGGCTTTCGTCGCGAGCGGCAGGCCGAGCATCCCGGTGGTGTAGGCGACGCCCCCGGCCACCCGGGCACAAGGCGCGCGGACCGGCTCGTCCGTGGCGAGCGCGTCGCCCACGACCTCGCGCAGGGACTGCGCGAGCCCGCCCGGCAGGTCGTCGAGGGCGATGCCCGCCCCCTCGCGGCCGAGCCAGCCCTCGAACGCCTCGCCGACCCAGAGCAGGCAGAGATGGGAGGCCTGCCCGCCCACCAGGGCGGACCGGCTCGCCATGCGGCCGAGATTGCCCAGCACCAGGTCCTCGTAGGCCGGCAGCCCCCGGGCGGCGGCCCGGGCGGCGCGCCAGCGGTGCAGCAGCCCCTCGGTGCCGTCGCCCTTCGCGTTCCCGCTCATCCGATCCGATCCGAACCCGCACCGTCCCGGCGATAGACCTCGCAGGTCTTCCGGATGGTTAAAATGAGCCGGCTTTCGAACGGATCGGCGCAAGGCAAGGTGAAGATTCCGCGAATGCGCGGCGTTGCTATCCGAGCGCGACCTCGATCAGGAACGGCCCGCGCCGGCCGAGCGCCCCCTTGAGGGTATCGACGAACTGGGCCAGGGTCTCGACCCGGCGCCCCTCGACGCCGTAGCCCCGCGCCAGGCTCACCCAGTCGATCGGCGGGTCGTCGAGGGTCAGCATGTCGATTGCCTTGCGGCCCGGATTGGCGCCGACATTGGTCAGTTCGTGGCGCAGGATCGCGTAGGAGCGGTTGGCCCAGATCAGCGTCACCACGTCGAGGCGCTCGCGGGCCTGGGTCCACAGCGCCTGGGCGGTGTAGAGGGCGCTGCCATCGGCCTGGAGCGAGATCACCTTGCGGTCCGGGCAGGCCACCGCGGCGCCGGTCGCCATCGGGATGCCGAGCCCGATCGACCCGCCGGTGAGCTGGAGCCAGGTATGGGGCGCCGCCGCATGGGTGGCGGGAAAGAAGTTGCGCCCCGTCGTCACCGACTCGTCGCAGACGATCGCGCCCTCGGGGATCAGCGCGCCGAGCACGCGGCCGATCGCGTCCTGGTCGAGGCGCCCGTCCCCCGGCAGGTCGGGGCGGGACAGCGGCGGCAGCGGCGCCTCTTCCGGCGCACCGACCGCCTCGGCGAGGCGGGCGAGCGCATCGATCTGGTCCTGCTCCGGCGTGGCGAGAGCGAAGACGTCGCAGGTGGGGCTTGCGAGCGCGCTCGGCTTGCCCGGATAGGCGAAGAACGCCACCGGGAGCGTCGCGCCGACCAGGATGACATGCTTGTAGGGCGCCAGCACCTCGCGGGCCGGATCGACCGGATAGGGCAGGCGCTCGATCGGCACCGTGCCGGCGCCGCGGTCGATGCGGGCGTTCGACGTCATGGCGAGCAGCTTCGCGCCGGTCTTTTCCGCGATGCGGGCGGCGAGCCGCCGTCCCTCGTCGCGCACCGCCCGGTCGCCGAGATGCAGCAGCACCGGCTCGCCGCTGCGCAAGGCGGCGACCGCATGCGCGATCGCCTCGTCGCTCGCCCGCGGCCGCTCAGGCGTCGCCGGCAGGGGGGCGATGCCGGAGCCCTCCTCCCAGGCGGTGTCGGCGGGCAGGATCAGGGTGGCGACGCCCCCGGGCGCCGTGCGGGCGGCGACGATGGCGTCGGCCCCGTCCGCCGCCACCGCCTTGGCGCTCAATCCCGTGCGGACCCAGGCCGAGACCGGGCCGGCCAGCCCCTCGATGTCGGAGGTCAGCGGCGCGTCGAAGGTGCGGTGATAGGTGGCGTGCTCGCCCACGATGTTGACGAGGGGCGAGCGGGCGCGGCGCGCATTGTGCAGGTTGGCGATGCCGTTGCCGAGGCCTGGCCCGAGATGCAGGAGCGTCGAGGCCGGCTTGTCGGCCATGCGGGCATAGCCGTCGGCGGCGCCCGTCGCCCCGCCCTCGAACAGGCATAGCACCGCCCGCATCCCCTCGACCCGGTCGAGGGCGGCGACGAAGTGCATCTCCGAGGTGCCCGGATTGGTGAAGCACACCTCGACGCCCCCCGCCACCAGGGTGCGCACCAGGCTCTCGGCCCCGTTCATCGCCATCGGCGTCTCCTCTCGCGCGGGCATCTGTCGGCCCGGTTCGGGTTTGCGGTCTGGTGATAGGGGATTTCGGTGCGGGCCGTGAGGGCGTGGGGGACATGGGTGGGCGCCGTGACGCCCGGCTTCACGGCGGCCTTCCCTGCGGGCGATGATAGGCTGAGCGTGGAGGCGTTCACACTCGATCGCTCATCACGGACGCCGGAGCGGACGGTCGAACGACGACCGTGAGCCTCGATGCGGCTCCGGGCGAGGGAGCACCGCAACCACCGCCCCCCTAGCACGTTCGTTGCACCGTGCGGCGGGCAGCGCGCCCGGTGGAGGCTCCGATGAAATTGTTCCAGTGCCAGTCCTGCGGCAACATCCTGTATTTCGAGAACCGGACCTGCCAGCGCTGCGGCCACCGCCTCGCCTACCTGCCGGAGACCCGCACGCTCTCGGCGCTGGAGCCGGCAGGCGGTGAGGACTGGACGCCGCTCGCCGCCCGCGACCGGCCGAGCCGGTTCTGCGCCAACGCGGTGCACGACACCTGCAACTGGCTGGTGCCGCCGGGCTCGGGCGACACCTTCTGCCTCGCCTGCCGCCACAACGGCACCATCCCCGACGTGTCGAATCCGGACCACCTCGCCAAGTGGCGCGAGATGGAATTTGCCAAGCACCGGCTGTTCTACAGCCTGCTGCGCTGGAACCTGCCGCTGCAGACCCGGGCCGAGGATCCCGAGCACGGGCTGATCTTCCATTTCCTGGCCGATCCGCCGGAGAACCAGGGCCCGAAGGTGATGACCGGCCACGACAACGGCGTCATCACCATCGCGCTCGTCGAGGCCGACGATGCCGAGCGCGAGAAGCGCCGGCGCGAGATGGGCGAACCCTACCGCACCCTGCTCGGGCATTTCCGCCACGAGGTCGGGCACCATTACTGGGACCTGCTGGTGCGCGATGCCGGCCGGCTGGACGCCTGCCGGGCAATGTTCGGCGACGATTCGCAGGATTACAACGCCGCGCTCCAGCGCCACTACGAGCAGGGTACGCCGGCCAACTGGCAGGAGAACTTCGTCTCGGCCTACGCCACCACTCATCCGTGGGAGGATTTCGCCGAGACCTGGGCCCATTACCTGCACATCGTCGACACGCTGGAGATGGCGAGCGCCTTCGGCATGCAGGTCCATCCGCTCCTCGACGCCGGCGGCGAGCTCGCCGCGCGGATCGACTTCGACCCCTACGAGGCGCAGAGCATCGAGCAGATCATGAAGGCCTGGCTGCCCTTCGTGTTCGCGCTCAACAGCGTCAACCGGGCGATGGGCCAGGGCGACCTCTACCCCTTCGTGCTGGCCCCGCCGGTGATCGCCAAGCTCGGCTTCATCCACGGCCTCGTCCATGGGACGATCTGACGGACAAAATCTGATGGACCATATCTGACGTAAAGGGATGCGCCTTACCGTCCCGGCCGTAGCCTCCGCGGCCGGGGCGGTCCATGATGGGGCAACGTGCCCGACGAATCGGGCCGCCTCGCCCGCATCAGCGGGCCCCAGGAGGGACGCCGAATGAAGCTCGCCAGCCTCAAGCACGGCCGCGACGGCCGCCTCGTCGTGGTCTCGCGCGACCTGACCCGCGCCACCGACGCCTTCATCGTGGTACCGACCCTGCAGCAGGCCCTCGACGACTGGGAGCGCTACGCCCCGGCGCTGAACGCCCTGGCCGAGCAGCTCGAACACGGCTCGGTGCCCTCGTTCCGCTTCCACGAGCACGATTGCGCCGCCCCCCTGCCGCGGGCCTATGCCCGCCGGCACGCCGCCGCCTGGCCGAGCTACCCGGCCCTGCTGCGCCAGGCCGCGGGCGCCGAGGCGCCGGCCGGCGAGGCGGGGCTCCTCGTGCCCGCCGCCTCCGACGGGTTCCTCGGGCCCCGCGACCGGCTCACGCCCGACGACCCGGCGGCCTCCCTCGATCTCGCGGCGGGCCTCGCGGTGATCACCGGCGACGTAGGCCCCGGCGCCGATGCGGCCGCCGCCGGGGACGCCATCCGGCTGGTGACCCTGGTGGCGGAGGTGATCCGCCACGACCGCCTGCGGCCGGACGGGCTCGACCTCGACGGGGCCGAGGCGCCGGCGCTCGCCGCGAGCCTCGCACCCGTGGTGGTCACCCCCGACGAGCTGGGCGATGCCTGGCGGGACGGCGCCCTGCACCGCCCGCTGCTGGTGAGCCGCAACGGCAAGGCGCTCGGCTGCCCCGAGGCCGGGACCGATCTCGGCCGCAGCCTCGTCGCCCTGGTGGCGGAGGCGGCGCGCCACCGTGCGCTCGGCGCCGGCACGATCGTCAGCGCCGGTCCGGTCTCCAACCGCGGCATCGACGGCGGCCCGGGCCGCCCCGCCGCCGAGGGCGGCGCCGGCTATGCCTGCCTCTCCGAGGCCCGCGCCGCCGAGGCCCTGACCGGCGGCTGGGTCCGCACCCCCTACCTCGCGGCCGGCGACCGCCTGCGGGTCGAGATGAAGGATGCCGGCGGGCACTCGATCTTCGGGGCGATCGAGCACGACGTGACCGGCTGACGCAGAGACGGCCGGCGCGCCGCCTCAGGGCGCGCCGGTTGTGCTGGCAGTAAAACGCAACCGATAACCTTGAATCACACCATGGCAGCGCCGTTGAGCGAAGGCATTAGGTATTTGTTCGGAATTTGACGCAACAAACGGCAAGTGCCGATGTTGCGCGCGCGGAAGTGCAATCTTCGATTGCAGTCGATCCGGCCGCCATCTTGATGAGCGTCCGCCCCATCGATGCGACCCTGCCTGGATCTCGCCCTCCGTCTCGACCGCTTCCGGCGCTGCCGGAGCGGGACGGTCATCGTCATCCTCGGCCTGCTGCTGCCGCTCCTGGCGATGGGATCGGTCGGCGTCGCCGAGATCACCGAGGTGATGCTGGCGAAGGCGAAGCTCCAGGGCAACGTCGACGCGGCAGCGCTCCAGGGCGCGGGCGAATTCGGGGTCGACCAGTCCTCCGCCACGCAGGAGCGAACCCGCCTCTACGCCGACGCTATGGCAGAGCCCCTGCGCCTGCGCTGGACGATCACCTCGACGGCCACGGTCGATGCCGCGTCGCGCGCGGTGACGGTGAGCCAGACCGCGCACCGCGCCTCGTTCTTCCGCAGCTTGCTGCCGCCGGGCGGCTGGAACCTCGCCGCCACCGCGACGGCGGTCCGCACCGCGCGCAAGCCGCTCTGCGTGCTCGGCGCGCAGGGAAGCGGCCCCCTCGGCATCGGGGCCTCCACCATCGCGTTGCAGGGTAGCTCGGTGATCACGGCTGGCGACTGCCTCGTCCAGAGCAACGCCGACCTGAATGCGGGCGCAGGCACCGCCCTGTGGGCCGGCGAGGCACGGGCCGCCGGCAGCGCCTCCGGCCCGATCCGTCCGGCCCCGGTGACCGACGCGCCGTCGATGCCGGACCCGTTCGCGGCCATGAGGATCGACACACCGCTCTCGCTCTGCGACACGTCGATCAACATCGGGATGGGCACCACGTATCTCAAGCCCGGCGTCCATTGTGCCGCCATCGCGGTGCTCGGATCGGCCAATCTCGTCCTCGAGCCCGGCGAGCATTATTTCATCGGCCCCGCCCTGAGCATCAGCGGGAATTCGACGGTGACCGGCACCGACGTCGTCCTCATTCTCAAGACCGCCGCCGCGGCGCAGATCACCGGCAATGCCGTCTTGAACCTGGAAGGCCGCAAGAGCGGGCCCTATGCGGGTTTCGTGCTGATCACGGATCGCACTTTCATCAGCGACGTCGAGATCTCGACCACCAACGCCCGCAAGCTCGTCGGCACGATCTACCTGCCGAATGCGAGCCTCACGGTGCGCGGCACCAACACCAAGATCGCCGACCAGTCGCCCTGGACGGTGGTGGTGGCACGTACGATCCGAACGATGGGGAGTGCCAACCTCGTCATCAATGCGAACTACAACTCCTCCACCATCCCGGTCCCGGCCGGCGTCGGCCCGGCGAAGGACCAGCCGGTGCGCCTGGCGCAGTGACCGGCCGGCATCCCTACTCGATCACCTGATCGTCCCCCGCCAGCGCGAGGCGGCGCAGGGAACCCAGCGCCCGCGCGAGATCGGCCCGCGACGGCGTCGCGAGGGCGAGCCGGACGGCGTTCGGGGCGTGGCCCGGGCTGACCGCGAAGGAAGAGGCGGGAATGAGCGCGATCCCCCGCCGCAGGGCCGCCGCCGCATAGGCCTCGGCCCGCCAGGTCTCCGGCAGCGTGAGCCAGAGGTGATAGGCCGCCGGGTCGCCCGTCACCGGCAGGCCGGCGAGGCAGTCCCGGGCGATCGCCTGCCGCTCGGCCGCGTCGATCCGCTTGGCGCGCTCGAGCCGGGCGGCGGATCCGTCCTCCATCCAGCGGGTGCCGGCGGCGAGCGCCACCCCCATCGCGCTCCACCCGCCCTGGCGCACCGATACCGCGAGGCTTTCCGCCATCTCGGGCGGGCTCACGATCATCCCGACCGTCAGGCCCGGCATGACGCGTTTCGACAGGCTGTCGACCAGGATCGCGCGCTCGGGCGCCAGGGCGGCGAGCGGGGTCGTCTCGCGCAGGAAGCTGTAGACCGCATCCTCGACGGCCGTGAGCCCGGTCTGCGTCAGGACAGCGGCGATCTCCGCCCGGCGCTCGGGTCCCATCGTCAGCCCGAGCGGGTTCTGCAGTGTCGGCTGCAGGTAGAGCCCGCTCAGCGGCGCGGCGCGGTGGGCCTGGAGGATGGCGTCGGGCCGGACGCCCTCGCCGTCGAAGGCAAGCGGCACGAGAGCGATGCCGAGCCGCGCCGCGATGCCCCGGATCACCGGATAGGTCAGCGGCTCGCAGCCGATGCGCTCCCCCGGCGGGGCGAGCGTCGCCAGGGCGGCGGCGAGCCCCTGGCGGCCGTTGCCGGTGAACAGGATCCCGTCCGGATCGGGGGCGAAACCGTCGCGGGCGAGGAAGCGCGCGGCGACCATCCGCGCCTGCGGCGTGCCAGCCGGGCCGTAGAGGGTCAGCGCCGCCTCGATCGCCCCGCGCCCGAGCCCGGCCAAGGTCTCGGCGAGCAGCGCCTCCTGCTCGGGCAGGCGCGACATGGTGCGCTGGAGATCGAGCGCGTGCGGCGGCGGCTCGGGCCGGATCGGCTCCGCTGCGCCGAGATCGGAGCGGATATAGGTGCCGCGCCCGACCTCGCCGAGGACGAGGCCGCGCCGGGCCAGCTCGGCATAGACCCGGCTCGCCGTCGAGACCGCGATGCCGCGGGCATAGGCGAAGTCGCGCTGCGGCGGCAGCCGCTCGCCCGGGCGCAGCCGCCCCTCGGCGATCTCCGCCGCCACCGCATCGGCGATCCCCCGGTAATCCAGGCCTGCCATTATTGCTCCGAGCACAATGTTTCGATTGCTCCGACATTCGTATCGGTACAATCCTGGCGATGCAATCCCGGCCGGACTGCCTTCCCCCCTGCTCGGATCGACCGTCATGCCTGCCGTCTCACTCCCCTTCCCCCGTTCCGCTTCCGACCCTCGGCCACCCCGCCCGGCCCTGCTGCGCCTATGGTGGCGGCGCGCCCGGGACCGCGGGGTGCTCGCCGATCTCACGCCCGCACAGATGCGGGATACCGGTCTCGATCCGGCCGTGGTGCGGCGCGAGAGCGTGAAGCCGTTCTGGCGGGCCTGACCACACCGACCGGCGAAACGCCCTATGCCGCCCGCCCCCTGGTCACCGGCGCGGCGATGGCGCTACGTTAGGGCTCCGCACGCCCGGAGCCCCCTCGATGCCGGATACCGAGACCCTTCCCGACCTCGTCGGCACCGTCCCGGAGACGGTCGTCCGTCCGGCGATCCACCTCGACCACTGCGTCATCCACGTCTCGGACTGGGAGCGCTCCACCGCCTTCTACCGGGACATCCTCGGCGCGGAGGTCATCCCGGTCGGGCGGGGCTTCGCCTACCGCTTCGGCGGCGTGCAGTTGAACTGCCACGGCCCGGGCCAGATCGGCGAGCCCCGGGCTCGGACCCCGGTGATGCCCGGCAACAGCGACCTGTGCTTCCGCTGGCACGGCCCGATCGAGGAGGCGATCGTCCATCTCGAGCGGCACGGCGTCCCGGTCGAGATGGGGCCGGTGCCGCGGCATGGTGCGGTGGGCGAGGGCATCAGCGTCTATTTCCGGGATCCGGACGGGTCGCTCATGGAGTTCATCACCTATCCGGTGGTGTGAGACGAAATCCGGAAGGTCACGTCCGGATTTCGTCTCACGAGCCCGCAACGGTGAAGCTTCGCTTCACACACCTGAGCGAAGCCGATTTCCGCATCGCGAAGCGATCAGCCGGAAATCGTACGAGAGCTGTTGGATCGGCGATCACGGCATCGCACGGGATGAGTCCTTCCCACCCGCAACCTCATCCTAAGGTGCTGGCGATCATAGATCGCAGACTGAAAGCAGCCTCGAAGGAGGCTCCAGCAGGCTCCGTGATCCCTGGGGCCCTCCTTCGAGGTCAGTCGGAGCACAATCGACTAGCACCCCAGGATGAGGCCGAGAAGGGGATGAAGCGTATTGATCGGTCAAGCAGGCTCCGGGAGCATATCACCCGGTTTTCGCACGACGGCTGCCCAAGATCGCGACCGGAGCTCTTTCATCATGCGCGTGTCGGTCGCGCGCAAGCGTCGGCGGACCGCTCGTAATCCATCAGTCTGAATCCATCAGTCTGACCCTGCGGCAAGCTGCCCGGGTGGTGCGTCGGGTGCCGATGCTCTTGCGACGAAGAATCGATCGCTTCCCTCGTGGGAGGCCTCCACGACGATCGCTCGGATTTGTCCCGGACGCGCCATTTGCGCCCGGTCCTCATGTTTCGGAATTGTCATACGCTTTCCGACTGATCGCTTCGCGATGCGGAAATCGGCTTCGCTCGCACGCCGCGCGGGCTGGTGATACGAAATCCGGAAGTGATCTTCCGGGCCGACGCTCAGGCATCGATGTAAGTTCTTAATCAATTTGTATAAAATTTGTGCGACTTGATCGAGCTTATGCCCGAGATCGGGATCGCTGCCGGTTCAAGCCCGCTCCCTGAAAGACCGCTGGATGATGACGATCAAATTGAGGCTTATCGCCTTGCTGGCCGGCATCGGCCTGGTCCTGTTTGCGACTGTAGGGATCGGGAATGTCGCGCTTCATTGGAATCATCAAAGCCTCAAGACGATTTTCGACGATCGCATCGTCTGTCTTCGGCAGTTCAGCATCATTCGCGACGCGTACGACGATGTGTTCGACGTCTCGCGCCTGCTGCGCAGCAAGCAGATTGCGCACCAAGAGGCCAAGGAAAAGATCGAAGGCGATCTGTCACGATTGCATGCGCAATGGATCGACTATCTGAACAGCTATTTGACCCCGGAAGAGAAGATTCTCGCCAAGGACCTACAGGAGCAGATCGACAGAAATCACGCCATCGCAGCCGAGATCCTCAAACGCCTCGCCGCCGGGAGCACCTCGGAGTTCGAGACCACCCATGCGGATTTGCTGAAGGGCATGCAGGCCACCAATCTCACGCTCGGCAAGCTGACCACGCTCCAGGTCCGTGAAGCGGAGGCGGAATTCCGACGCTCCGAGACCAATGCGGGCTGGTCGCGCCTCGCTCTTCTGTCCGCGCTCGTCGTCGCGCTCGTCAGCATCGCCTACGGCGTCTACACGATCGTCATGCAGGTCACCCGCCCGCTCGGCCGCCTCGTCAGCGTGCTCCAGCGCATGGCCCGCGGCGAGATCGATGCGGAGATCGGGGAAGCCGGCCGCCGCGACGAGATCGGCGCGGTGGGCAAGGCGGTCGAGGGCATCAAGGCGATGGTCGCCCGCAGGGCCGCCGAGGAGGCCGAGGTCAAACGCCGCGCCGACGAGGCCGCGGCAGCCGAGCGCAAGCGCACGATGGTCGAACTGGCCGACGGTTTCGAGCGCGCGGTCGGCGGCATCGTCGGCATGGTGTCGTCCTCGGCCACCGAACTCCAGGCCACCGCCCAGCAGATGACGGCCATCGCCACCGAGACGGCGTCCCAGTCCACCACCGTCGCCGCCGCCGCGGAACAGGCGGCTGCGAACGTCAACACCGTCGCGGTCGCCTCCGAGGAGCTGGGCTCGTCGGTGGTCGAGATCGGCCGGCAGGTCTCCGGCTCGGCGCGGCTGGCCCAGTCGGCGGTGGGAGCGGCCGACCAGACCGGCCACCTGGTCCAGGCGCTGCAAGCCACCTCGGCCCGGATCGGGGACATGGTGGGCCTGATCGCCACGATCGCCGGCCAGACCAACCTTCTGGCGCTCAACGCGACGATCGAGGCGGCGCGCGCCGGCGCGGCGGGGCGCGGCTTCGCCGTGGTGGCGAGCGAGGTGAAGGCGCTTGCCGCCCAGACCGCCAGGGCGACCGATGAGATCGGGCGCCAGATCGGCGAGGTGCAGGGGGTCACCGCCCAGGCCGTGACGGCGATCGGCGGCATCACCGAGCGGATCCGCGAGATCGACAGCGTGGCGACCTCGCTCGCCGCAGCGGTGGAGCAGCAGGGCGCGGCGACGCAGGAGATCGTCCGCAACGTCGCTCAGGCCTCCGTCGGCACCAACGAGGTGACCGGCAACATCGTCGGCGTGGCGCAGGCCTCCGAGGAGACCGGGGCCGCGGCCGGCCAGGTCCTGTCGGCCGCCTCCGAGCTGTCGCGCCAGTCCGAGCATCTCGGCGGGGAGGTCGCCCGCTTCCTCGCGACCATCCGGGCTGCCTGAGAGGGTTTGCGGACGATGACGTCGGACGGCACCGTCCTGGAGACGGTCGCCCGTCCGGCGATCCATGTCGCCCGCCGCGTCAACCGCACGTCGCCCTTGGGTGGCTGAAGCCTTTTCCGACGAAGGGGATACCGGTTCGTCGAAGACAATGCGGCAAAGCAAAAACTCAGAGCGTTTCGCGATGGCAGCGCGATCGTGACGCGCTCTAACGATCGGCCTTCCGCGTCGAGACGCGGCCGCCGTTCAGCCGGCGCAGGGAGACCTGAAGCCGGGCCTCGGACGCCTTGATCTCGTTCAGGGCCCGGTGGGTGTAGTGGATATGCGCCTCGGCCGCGTCGCCGGCCTCCTCGACCTTGCCCGCCATCACGCTCTCGTAGATCGCCCGGTGCTGGGCCCGGAGCTGGTCGCGCGTTTCCGGGCGTGAGAACAGCAGCTCCCGGTTCTCGATCACGCCCTGCCGGAGCATGCCGGACAGGGCGCGCATCGTGTGCAGGACGACGAGGTTGTGGCTCGCCTCGTAGACCGCGATGTGCAGGTCGACATCCGCATCGGCCTCCTGGCGCTGCACGCCGCCCTCGTGGGCGCGGTCGATGCGCTCCATGCAGGCGGTGAGCCGCTCGCGGTCGACATCGTTCGCGCGCTCGGCGGCGAGGCGCGCCGCCATGCGCTCGGTCGTCGCCCGGAACTCGAGGTAATCGTCCACGACCTCCGCGTGCGAGGCGATGAGCGCGATCAGCGGATCGGTGATCTCGCTGCCGAGGGAGGCGACGGAGCGACCGGCCGGCGTCGACACGATGAGACCCTCGTCCTCCAGGATCTTGATGCCCTGGCGCAGGGTCGGGCGCGACACGTTGAGCTGCACCGCCAGATCGCGCTCGGGCAGCAGGAGGTCGCCCGGGCTGAGGGCGCCTTCGAGGATCAGATCCTTGAGGTGACGGGCCGTGCTCTCGGCGACGCTCCCGCCCTTGATCGGCTCCGGCTCCATCCCGTGCTCCCACTCGCCGGCTCCAACTCGCCGCCGGCCTCCGGACTGTAACGCGGGTAAGCGCCATGTCCAGTTGACGCGCTTGGTAAAATCATTTTACCAATGCGCAGCCATCGGCTCATAGGACAAGCCAAGGCTTCGACGCGGATCGGTGAGAGCGGCATCCGGCCCCTGCGCGTACGCCACGCGCCCAGGGGTGACGATGGAGGCTGCCCGATCGCCGCGCGGACCGAGAACCTGCAACGGGAGGACGACGCAGTGAGCTGGAACCAAACCTACGATCCGTTGGGGAGCGCCGTCTGGTCGACGGCGCTCGCCGCCCTGCCGATCATCGTGCTGCTCGGCGGCATCGGCCTCCTGCACCTGAAGGCGCATGTCGCGGCGCTCCTCGGCCTCGTCGTGGCGCTCTGCGTCGCGGTGATCGGCTTCGGGATGCCGGCCCCGATGGCGGGCGCCACGGCGGTCTACGGCGCGGCCTTCGGCCTCCTGCCGATCGGCTGGATCATCCTGAACGTGATCTTCCTCTACCGGCTGACGGAGAAGACCGGGCAGTTCGACATCCTGCGGGATTCGATCGCCGGCATCACCCCGGACAAGCGGCTCCAGCTCCTGTTCATCGCCTTCTCGTTCGGCGCCTTCTTCGAGGGCGCGGCGGGCTTCGGCACGCCGGTGGCGGTGACGGCGGCGATGCTGATGGGCCTCGGCTTCACGCCGCTCGCTGCGGCAGGCCTCTCGCTCATCGCCAACACGGCGCCCGTCGCCTACGGGGCGCTCGGCGCGCCCGTCATCGCGCTGTCGGCGGTCACGGGCCTCGACCTGATCGAGCTCTCGGCGATGATCGGGCGGCAATTGCCGTTCTTCTCGCTCCTCGTGCCGTTCTGGCTGATCTGGGCGTTCGCCGGCCGCAAGGGCATGCTGGAGGTCTGGCCGGCCCTGCTGGTGGCCGGCCTCGCCTTCGCGGTGCCGCAATACCTCGTCTCGAACTTCCACGGCCCCTGGCTCGTCGACGTGGTCGCGGCGATCGCCTCGATGGCGGCGCTGGCGGGCTTCCTGCGCGTCTGGCAGCCGGCCCGGATCTGGACGGCGACCGACATGGAGGGAGAGGCGGCCCCGGTCGTGGAGCGCAAGACCCACGCGGCGGGCACCGTGTTCCGGGCCTGGCTGCCGTGGATCATCCTGTCGGTCTTCGTCTTCGCCTGGGGCACCCCGCAATTCCGCATCTGGCTCGACTCGCTCTGGGTGTGGAAGATGCCGGTGCCCTCCCTGCACAACCTCGTGGTCAAGATGCCGCCGGTCGTCGCCGCGCCCCATAACGAGGCCGCGATCTACACCCTCAACCTGCTCTCGGCGACGGGCACCGGCATCCTGCTCTCGGCGATCGTCGGCGGCCTGATCCTCGGCTTCAACCCGGTGAGGCTGCTGCGCGAATACGGTCGCACCGCCTGGCTCGTGCGCTACTCGCTGATCACGATCTCGGCGATGCTGGCGCTCGGCTACGTCACCAAGTACTCGGGCACCGACGCCACCTTGGGCCTCGCCTTCGCCCAGACCGGCTGGATCTACCCGTTCTTCGGGGCGATGCTGGGCTGGCTCGGCGTGGCGCTGACGGGATCGGACACCGCCTCGAACGTGCTGTTCGGCGGCCTCCAGAAGATCACGGCGGAGCAGCTCGGCCTGTCGCCGGTCCTGATGGCGGCGTCGAACTCCGCGGGCGGCGTCATGGGCAAGATGATCGACGCCCAGTCGATCGTGGTCGCCTCGACCGCGACGCAATGGTACGGCGGCGAGGCGAAGATCCTGCGCTACGTGTTCTTCCACTCGATCGCGCTCGCCTGCCTCGTCGGCCTCCTGGTGATGTTGCAGGCCTATGTGCCGCCCTTCACCGCCATGGTGCCGCACGCGGCGGTCCCGGCCGTCGTCCATTGAGGCCATCGGGCCGGGGCACCCCCCGGCCCTCCCCCGTTCGATGCCTGCGGCGGCGCCGTGCGCCCGCGGAGCCCTGAGACGAGATCCGGTCGATCGCTTCCGGATCTCGTCTCGCCAGCCCGCGCGGCGCTTGAGCGAAGCCGCTTTCCGCATCGCGAAGCGATCAATCGGAAAGCGTACGAGATGCGACTGAAGAGCTGCCACAGCTTCCACGATTTCCGGCGCATGGCGAAGGCGCGCCTGCCCGGACCGATCTTCGACTACATCGACGGCGGTGCCGACGACGAGGTCACCTACCGGCGCAACACGACCGCCTTCGACCGGTGCGACCTGGTGCCGAACGTCCTGCGCGGCGTCGGCGAGATCGACATGTCCGTGACCGTGATGGGCCAGCGGCTCGCCCTGCCGGTCTATTGCTCGCCCACCGCCCTGCAGCGGCTGTTCCACCACCAGGGCGAGCGGGCCGTCGCGGCGGCGGCCGGCAAGTACGGGACGATGTTCGGCGTCTCCTCGCTCGGCACCGTGAGCCTCGAGGAGGCCCGCCGGATCAGCGGCGGTCCCCAGGTCTACCAGTTCTACTTCCACAAGGACCGCGGCCTGAACCGCGCGATGATGGCCCGCGCCAAGGAGGCCGGCATCGAGGTCATGATGCTGACCGTCGACAGCATCACCGGCGGCAACCGCGAGCGCGACAAGCGGACGGGCTTCTCGATCCCGTTCCGGCTCACCCTCGGCGGCATGATGCAGTTCGCGCTCAAGCCCGCCTGGGGGATCAACTACGTCACCCACGAGAGCTTCAAGCTGCCGCAGCTCGACGGCCATGTCGACATGGGCGACGGCGCGCTGTCGATCAGCCGCTACTTCACCGAGATGCTCGATCCCAGCCTGTCCTGGGACGACGTGGCGGCGATGGTGCGGGACTGGGGCGGCCAGTTCTGCCTGAAGGGCGTGATGTCGGTGGAGGATGCCAAGCGCGCGGTCGAGATCGGCTGCACCGGCATCATCCTGTCGAACCACGGCGGCCGTCAGCTCGACGGCTCGCGCACGGCCTTCGACCAGCTCGCCGAGATCGTCGACGCGGTGGGCGACCGGATCGACGTGATCATGGATGGCGGGGTGCAACGCGGCACGCACGTGCTCAAGGCGCTGTCCCTCGGCGCGAAGGCCGTCGGTCTCGGCCGCTACTACCTGTTCCCGCTCGCGGCGGCGGGGCAGGCCGGGGTCGAGCGGGCGCTCGGCCTGATGCGGACCGAGATCGAGCGGGACATGCGCCTGATGGGGTGTTCCTCCGTCGATCAGCTGACACGCAGCAACCTGCGGTTTTCCTGAGGGGGCGACCTGCTCTCTTCGATCGTCGAGGCAGGTCTACACGGAATACCGGAGGGCACGCGATGCGCCTCCCGGAAAACCCTATTCCGGGCAGGGCTATCCGGGGAAACCTTCGTCCAGACAAATTCAGCGCGGGTTTCCCCTCTCCCCGCGGGCGGGGAGAGGGCTGCGTCTCCGTTCAGGAGACGCAGCAAGCGGAGGCGAAGCCGAAGCGAGGGTGAGGGGGTATTTCCGGATGAGACTCCTCCGGCAACCCCCCCTCACCCTCGCCCTGGGGGCTCGCCGCTCCCCCTGGACGGGGGATCGGCCCTCTCCCCGCCCGCGGGGCTACCGCATTCACACATCTCGGTCTGGGTGCTTTCCCCTTGGAAGGTAGCGCGCCTCTCCTCCCCAGGCGATCTCGGGCTTGCCCGAGATCGCTCAAGCTTGTGGGGAGGAGTTGGAGGTGGGGGTGGTGCCGCGTAGAGCACCGAGGCTTCTCCGGCACCACCCCCACCCCTAACCCCTCCCCACAAGGGGGAGGGGAAAGCGCGCACATTTACAGAGGCTTAGCTCTCAGAGGAGAAGTGTGAATCCGCTAGGCCCGCGGGGAGAGGGGGAGACCCTAGCCTTTTCCTTTCCCCGAAAAGCCCTGCTTTCCGGGGGTGCCTCACAACCCCGACACCAGATGCCCCCCGTCCACCGGCAGCGTCGCCCCGGTCATCCAGCCCGACGCATCGCCGGCCAGCAGCAGGAAGGCGCCGTCGAGGTCCTCCGGCCGGCCGAGCCGGCGCATCGGGATGCGCTTGAGCATCGCCTGGCCGGGCGCCGTCTCGAAGAACTCGCGGTTGATGTCGGTGCCGATATAGCCCGGCGCCAGCGCGTTGACCCGGATGCCGTAGCGGGCCCATTCGAGGCCGAGCGCCTGGGTCATCTGCACCACGCCGGCCTTCGACACCGTGTAGGGCGCGACCCCGCCGGCGACCCTGAGGCCCAGGATCGACGCGATATTGACGATGACGCCGCCGCGTCCGGCCTCGCGCCAGGCCCGGGCCGCGCTGGTCGAGACCGCCCAGACGCCGCGCAGGTTGGTGTCGATCACCCGGTCGAAGGTCGCGATGTCGACGTCGATCGCCGCCCCGCCCTCGGCGATGCCGGCATTGTTGACCACCACGTCGGGCAGGGCGTGCAGGCTGGCGAAGGCGGCCGTCACCGAATCCGGGTCGGCGACATCGAGGGCGACGGCATGGGCCTCAGGGGCTCCGGCGCTCGCCAGATCCCGCACCAGGGCGTCGAGCTTCTCCTTGCGCCGCGCCGCCACGGTGACGGCGGCACCGCAACGCGCGCAGAGGCGCGCGAAATGATCGCCGAGGCCGCCCGAGGCCCCGGTGACGAGGACGTGGCGGCCCTTCAGGCCTGCGGCGAGATCCATGGCGTGTCCCCCGATCGTGGTCCGGGCCTGCCTCGTTCGCGGGCAGGCCTCGTCGGTCCTTGAGCCTCAGCCGGTCCGCATCCGGGCGAGCTGCTGGTTGGTCATCTCGAGGCGGTGGGCGAGTTCGCGCATCACCGCGATGGCGATCTGCGGGAACTGGCTCAGGAGTTCGAGGAAGACCCGCCGGTCGATGCGGAGCGCCGTCGTCGGCACCACCGCGGTCACGGTGGCGGAGCGGGGCTGGTCGGCCAGGATGCCCATCTCGCCGACGAGCGCGTTGGCGCCGAGCAGCGCCAGGCGGATCGGCCCCTGCGGCCCGTCGAGCGTCACGGCCGCCTCGCCCTCCAGGATCAGGTAGGCGGCATCCGCCGCGTCGCCCCGGTCGAAGAAGCGCTGGCCGTCGGCGAAATGCACCCGCTCGCTGGTGAAGGCGAGCAGCTTCAGGCGGGCCGGATCCACCTCGCGGAACATCGGCACTTGGCGCAGCGACTGCACCTCGGTCTCAAGCGTCATGCCTTCACATCCTGCTCGACGCGCGCCGGTTCCGGCCCCGTCTCGTCCTCGGCGCGTGCGGAGACTGCCGCAGCCGGCGCCGCAGCGCCAGCCCCCGCCATCGTCTCTTCGGGGGATGCCGCGGGTCCGGCGGGCCTCTCCGGACCCTGGATCTGCGTGCCGGCGGCCTGCAGCACCAGGGCGAACCGGTCGGCGACGCGGTCGTTCGGCAGCACCACCACGAGGCTGTTCTCGCGGCCGTACCGCTCCAAGAGCAGGCCCAGCACCGTGCGGGCGCGGGCCTCGCCCATCGGCGACAGGGCGCCGTCGAGGACGAGCAGGTCCGGCCGGCGGATCAGGGCCCGGACCAGGCTCACCACCGCGCGCTGGACGCTCGACAGGAAGCGCCCCTCGGGCCCGACCTGGTGATCGAGCCCGACCCGGGTGATGGCGGGGGCGAGCTGCATCTCCTGAACCAGCGCGGTGCCGGTCTTCGTCACGGTCTCGACGGCATCGGCGACCGACTGGTTGACGCGGCCGAACAGGAGATTGTCGCGCAATGGCGCCGCTGGGCAGACCCGGTCGGGGTCGTAGAAATCGACGCCGCCCATCCCGGCCTCGTCGAGGGTGATGCGCAGCTCTGCCCGCGCCTCGACCATCCGCTCGCGGAAGGCGTCGTCGATCAGGCCGAGGCGGTGGCGGGGCTCGATATAGGCGAGCGGCAGGGCCATGAGCCGGGTCGCATCGGCCGAGCCGTAGCGGCCGAGCCCGATCCAGCGCCGCCGGATGCGGTTGAGCGTGCCGCCGCCATGGCGCTCGGCGGAGGCCTCGGTGGCCGTGCGGCGGGCGAGGATCGCCTCGTATTCCGGCAATTCGTCGGCGGAGAGGAACGAGAACTGCTCGAAGAGCGGATGGCCGCTCGGCAGGCCGCGGAAGATTTCCAGCATGGTCGCGGCGATGCGCTCGCCCATGGTGACGAGGTCGTCGGCGAGCCCGGTGCGGTCGAGGACGAGGCGCACCACCGCGTGCTCGGCGAGCGCCCGGCCGGTCAGCGCCGTGGTGGTCGGCACGCCGAACAAGAGGTTCTCGGCCACCGTCGCCTGGCGGTTGTAGCGGGCGGGGTCGAACGGCTCGACGAGATGCGCGTGCCCCTCCGCCGCCAGGCGCTCGCGGAAGGCGATCCGCGCCTCGATCAGCCGCGCGGCGAGGTCCGGGTGGCGCTCGGGATCGACCTGGCCGAGGAGGCCGAAGCGGTAGACCTCCTCGCCCATGCCGATGCGGGTGAGCCAGTCGAGGATCAGGGCATCGAGGGCGGCGGCATCCGGGACGCCGGCCTGCTCGTAATCGGTCCAGTCGGCCGGGAAGGGCTCGACCGGGTTGCCGGTGCGGCGGGCCTCGGCGAGCGCCTTGGCGTCCATCGCCGCCGCCTCGGGTGGGCGGCGGTTGAGGCCGTACACGATGTTGTCGCGCAAGGACCCCGGAAACAGGATCGGATCGACCCCCGCATAGGCGATGCGCCGGGTGAGCGCCGCGCCGGACCATTCGGCGAGGTCGTGGTCGTTGAGGGTGAGCCGTCCCGAGGTCGGCACCACGCGCCGCGCCAGCACCCGCGCGAAGGTCGAGGCCGCCGGACCGCCGTCGCTGACGATGCCGACGATCGCCGGCAGGTCCAGGGACAGCGAGACGTTGGCGAGCACCGGCCCGTGCGGCTCCTGGACGCCGACGCCCTCGGCGGCAAGGCGCCCGCACAGGCTCTCGTCGCGGCCGGGAGCGTCGAGCCCGAGGAGCCGCTCGGGCAGGAATTGCTGCAGCACCTGCTCGTACTTCACCTGCACGTCGAGGCGCTGCTGGTCCCAGTCGATCAGTTCTTTCAGCGGCGGCGGCAGGTCGCGATAGGCGGCGATCACCGCGACCAGCTGGCCGATGCTGAGCTGGCCCTTGAGGGCGAAGTAGCCGCCGATGCAGTAGAACAGGAACGGCGTCATCTGGGCAAGCAGGTTGTTCAGGAACTTGACCATGAACTTGCGCCGGTAGATGCGCAGGCGCAGGTCGAACAGCCCGCCGAGGCGATGGCCGATCTCGGCCCGCTCCCAGGCTTCGGCCCCGTTGGAATGCACCGCCGCGATGCCGTCCACCACCTCGCCGACCCGGCCGGCGAGGCGGCGGGAGGCGAGCTGGCGCTGGCGCCCGAGGCGCAGCAATTCGCGCCGCAGGCGCGGGATGACCACGAACTGCACCCCCACCACCCCGGCGGCGAGCAGCCCGAGCCAGACGTTCTGGAGCAGGATGAAGGCCATCGCGGTGGCGGCCTGGGTACCGAGGAACGCCGGCAGGATGTAGGCGTCGCCGATGAAGCCGCCGATCGGCTCGACCTCGTCGCGGATGATGGTGGCGACCTCGGACGCCTTGGTGTGGCGCAGGGCCTCGGGCGAGAAGCGCATGATCAGCGAGAACAGCTGGTAGCGCAGGCGTCGCAACATCCGCTCGCCGAGCGCCCCCTTGGCCACGTTGATCCAGTACTTGAAGGCGCCGTTGATCAGCACCAGCAGCAGGAACATCGAGGAGAGGCCGAACAGGAGCTCGAACCGGTCGACGTCGAAGCCCGGAAACAGCGAGATGTCGTGGCCGAACCAGTCCGGCATCTGCAGGCGCAGCACCAGGAACTTGGCGGTCTCGTTGCCCTTCTCGAAGGCGTGGCCCTGGATCGCCTCGTTGACGATGCGCCGCGGCAGGTCGAGGGAGGCGAAGTAGAGCGGGAGCGAGGCCAGCACGACGGCGCAGATGAGGATCTGGTCGCGCTTCGAGTGCCGCCAGATGTAGCGGAACAGGCTGCGGTCGAGGCCGCCCGAGGCGTCGGCGGCCTCCGGATCGTTGCCGAAGCGGGCCGCTTCCGCCCTGTCCTCCCCGGCGGCGCGGTCCCCGCGCGGGACGGCCCGACCGTCGCCCGCCGCCGGAGGCAGCTCCCCCCTGGGCAGATCCTCCTTAGAGACGACCCCTGTCCGCTCCGCCGTCCCCGCCCCGCCGCTCATCGTGGTCTGCCGCCTCAAGAATCCCGCCCGGATCCCGTCCGCCTGTGTAGAGGGCGGGAGCGGGACTGGAAACCGGCGCCGTGCCGGCGCGCACCGGCCGAATCCGCCTCAATCCCGGTGGGGATGGTCCTTGCGGGTGGTCAGGCCGCCGATCGGCTCGTCGCCGAACTGGCGGTTCGGCTGGGGCGAGTCACCCGGCTCCTCGGTCGTGGTCGGGTGCGGGCTGCCCTCTTCGGCGGGCATCGGCGGCGGGGCGGCCCGGTTCGGGGCGGGCGCGGTCTCGGGATGCGCGGCGGCCTCCCGGCTCACCATGGTCTTGTTGGTCATCGGCGGCTCCAGGCACGAGGGTGCGGCAGGCGGCCGCAGGCCGCTCCACCGCGGAGTCCGGGGCGAACGCCGGCCCACCCGCCCGGTTCCACCTCAGGTCCGGCCGGTGCGGCCAAGTTTCGTCGTCTGCGAGAAGTTTCGCCGTCTGCGAGAGGTGTTAGCTCAAGTCGCCGACGTGACGCGACGTGGCGACAGCCCGACCTGTACTGCCCCGAATCGGGACCATCAGTCGGACGGCCCGCATGCGTGGCAGGAACCATCATTTGCGCTGAAGGTTGTCCGGACTGAGAACCCCGCCAAGGAGGCAAACATGGCAACCGGAAATTCGACCTCGAAGCGCGGCTTCGCATCCATGGATCTGGAGCGCCAGCGCGAGATCGCCAGCAAGGGCGGCCGCAGCGTGCCGGCCGAGAAGCGCTCCTTCTCGCAGGACCGCGAACTGGCCTCGTCGGCCGGCCGCAAGGGTGGGCAGGCTTCGGGCAGCGGCCGCGCCACCGACGAGTGAAGGCCGGATCCCGTCGAGCCGGAACCGCCCGGCGGACGGATGATCTCCATGACCGGGCCCGCCTCGCGCTACCCCGCTCCAGGGGACCCATCGAGACCCGCCCGTTGAGACCCGCGCTCATGCGCCGGAGGGAGCCAGCCTCGCCTCCGGCGCATCAGCATGGGCCGTGACGACGGTTCAGGACGACATATCGTCGAATGTCGCGCTTCCGGACGCGACGAAGCACCCCGGGCGCCACGGCGCCCGGGGTGCTCTTCGTTCGACCCCTGTCGTCAGGCGGCGAGGGGCCGCGCCGTGACCACGAGGTTGCGCCGCGCCAGGGCCGGGCAGACCACGTCGTCGACCGGCCGCACGGCAGTGACGCCGGCCAGAAGGCTGGCGAGCCGGTCGGCATCGGGCTCGACGTGACCGTCGCGATGAACCCGCTCCGGAGGCGGCGGCTGAGGCGAGGGCACCTCGTATTCGCGCAGATCGATCATGACGGGGATCCGGTGGATGTCTGACGGGGCGGCGCCCGTCAGAGCGTCGCGACGGGGGTCGGAGAGACGGAAGCCGGCAGGACGTCGCCGGCATCGGCGAGGCAGCGGCTCGGCAGCAGGCGACGGGCCTCGTGGCCGGCGAGCCCGCTGATCGCCCCCTCGCAGCCCTCCGGCATCCGCCGCACGGCCTGGCCGGCGGGAGCTGGATCGCGCTGCGCCACCGGAGTGCCGGTGCGCTCGCGCACGGTGACGTGGGGGATCGCGGTGTCGCGGGCGACGAGCGTCGTGTTGCGGGTGGCGTCGGCCTGGTAGACGATGTCGCCGGCGGCGTTGCGCAGGGTGACCTTGGCCGCACCGAGCCCGGTGATCTCGACTGCGACCGGGACCTGCGCCTTCGCGGCCGGCCGGACCGGCGCGAGACGATCGCCCTTGAGCGCCGCCTGCTCGACGGCCGGACGGGCGACCGCCCCGACGGAATGCTCGATCAGCGGCTGCCCGACCAGGGTGAGGAACGCGGCCGGAACCGTAACACCGAGGAAGAAGTGCGGGCGGAGCATACGCGTGGCCCTCGCGGCGAAGCTTGAGAATGCTTCCTTAACGCGGATCCTCCGCAAGTCGTTCCCGCGTCCGTGCCTGGACGGGACAATTCATGCCGCGAATGCGGCGGAGCCCGTCAATCACTCGTTAACCAGCCCAGATGCGGGTCGCGTGGCGATCAAGCGCAGCAATTTCGCCACAGGCAACGAAAAAGCATCGCCGATCGCAGCTGCACGGAACCTTGTCGCGGAGATTCTCGTTGATATGGCAACCCGGCCACCTGGTCCTCCCCGCATTCCCCTTGTGCATTGGCCGGAAACTCTTTCAACGGGCCGGATCCCGATCCGGCCCGTTCTTTTGTATTGGGCCTGGACGTTCGGGAGCGGCCAAGTCTAGCGGAAGCATGGTCTAGCGGAAGCATGGTCCAGCGGAAGCAGGCGCGGTGCGCATGCGCGGGTCACCGCCCACTCACCCATTCGGCGATACCGCCCCCGCCTTTCGACGGTTCGCCATCATCCAGAACGCTCCGAAGGACATGATTCCCGAAACGACGAAGCCCCGGCACCCGCCTGCCGGCGGGCCCAGGGCTTTGTCCCGAACTGCGCGTCGCGATTCGCGTGGAGGCGGCGTCAGGCGCTCGCGCGGGCCTCGCGGCGGCGGGCGCTCTGCTGGAAGAACAGCGCTTGGCTGATCACCGCCGAGACGTTGGCGGGCTGGAAGGGCTTCGCGATGAGGAAGGCCGGCTCGGGCCGCTCGCCGGTGAGGAAGCGCTCCGGATAGGCCGTGATGAAGATCACCGGCACTTCGAACGACTTCAGGAGATCGTTGACCGCGTCGAGGCCCGACGAGCCGTCGGCGAGCTGGATGTCGGCGAGGATCAGGCCGGGGCGCTTGCTGGAGGCGAGCTTGACCGCCTCGGTCCGCGTCCGGGCGACGCCGGTGACGTTGTGGCCCAGGCCCTCCACCAGGGCCTCGAGGTCCATGGCGATCAAGGGCTCGTCCTCGATGATGAGGATCTCGGTCGCCATGTCGGCGGCGAGTTCGCGGCCGGCCTCGTCGACGAGGTCGCGGACCTCGGAGACGTCGACGCCCAGGATGGTGGCGGCGTCCTCCTCGGAGAAGCCCTCCAGGCAGGAGAGCAGGAAGGCCTGGCGCGGCAGCGGCGTGATCTGGCCGAGCCGTACCTCGGCCGGCAGGTCGTGCTGGGTCTGCTCGGTCTGGCCGTTGACCGAGAGCGAGTTCCAGATCCGGGTGAAGACGCGGAACAGGTCGGCCTTGACGTTGGTGCTGCGCCCGAGGGTCTCGGGCTCGTTCACGAGCGTTTCGAGCGTCGCGGCCACGTAGGCATCGCCGGCCACCTGGCTGCCCGTGAGGGCGCGCGCGTAGCGGCGCAGGTAGGGCAGGTGCTGCACCACGAGTTGTGCTGTCGACATTCAGGTCCCCTTGGTGTTGCCGTTTTACGCGCGTCGGCCCTCATGCCTCAACGCCGTGCGCCCGCATTCGTTCCGGGCAAGCGCGGAACTGACCGCGCCGGCGCGCGTTGTCGCCGCAGCGCGACCCGGCATACCGGGCGCCATGGCATCGCCTTGTCCGCGTGTCCAGGACGGGCGAAGGGGAACGGCATGATCGACGGCAAGGGGATGCAAGGTCCCGGGATGCAAGCCCCGCGGACGCCCCGGGACGAGGATGATCCCGCGGCAGGGCCCGAGCAGCCCGCCCTCGACCGCAACGTGCAGGGGCGCATCGGCTCGCACCTGCGTGCCATGTATGACGAACTGATGCAGCAGCCTATTCCCGACCGCTTCGTCGATCTCATCGCCGAACTCGAGCGCAGCTCGGGACAGCTGCCACCGGATGCGCCGCCGACGGAATCGTGATCTGGACCACACGAGCGCCGCGGAGCAAGAACGCCGCCCCTCGAGGGGAGGGACGGCGCGAAGTCTCGACAGGTTCGATCCGTCGATGTCAGAGCGTCGGCGAGCGGCCCCGCATCAGGCCGACCACGGCCGAGATGGCGAAGAGCACGACGGCGACGAAGAAGATGAGCTTGGCGGCCTCGACCGCGGTGCCGGCGATACCGCCGAACCCGAACAGCGCGGCCACCAGGGCGACGACGAGGAATGTGACAGCCCAACCCAGCATGGCGAGACCCTCTCTTGTCTGATTCTCTCGGCCCCCGGCCGATCGTGAGCAGACAACGTCAAGCATGACCTTGGGTTCCGCTTTGTCGCAGGTAGCGCAAACGGATCGGACCCCCCACATTGTCGGGACGGTCGGGGGGCGGCCGGGCGGAACTCCGGTTTCGCGCCACACGTTCTCACCGGCGTCTGGATGGAGGCTTGATGATGATCCGTTCCAATGCCCTGCGTGCCGGCCTCGCGCTGCTCGCCTTGCTGGCGGGTCTTCTCACGGCCTCGCCGATGGTGGTGACAGGGATCCTCACGGCGATCGGTCTCGCGGGCGCCATCGCGCTCGCCGGGGCGCGGGCGCAGCAGGCACCGGCCCTCGTGCCGGTGCGGGTGCGCGACCGCCGGCGGCGCTAGAACCGCCCTCCCCTGCCGGTCCCACCCGGGACCGGCTCCCTGTGCGGGACCGTGACGGCCCGCACACGTCTTCGCTTGCAGCCCGTGCGCTGCTCCTCGGCGGAGCACCGCGCGCCTGAATCGCTATTTCTCAGTCGATGTCCGAAGGTCGTCGCGCCTCAGCGCTGACGCTGCAATTCGCGCTCCCGGTGCCGCAGGCGCAGCAGCAGGTCGACCTGGTCGAGGGGTATGGGCTCGCCGTCCACCGTGCGCTCGTAGAACGAGCGCAGCGTCTGCCCGAGACGATGCTGGGCCTCGACGCAGATCGCCGGCAGGATCTGATCCTGAACGGCCTCCCGGGACGCACTCACTTCCTGTTTCATGGACCACTGGCCCCGCACCGTCGCACGGGTCCGAGGGAAAGGACGACCCATGCCGAGACGAGACATTCTCATGGGACATGGTAAAGAAAGAGTTAAGATTTGTTCTTTGTTCACCATGCCGAAGGGGCTAACAGCCGCCCTGCGAATCACCCCCTAGAGCTTAACCGTACAGCAACCTCTGTCGAGGGCCGTTACGCCCTGCGATGCCGCCGGCCCCGGCTCAGGCCTCGGCCGCCTGGAGCAGCCGGGCCGCGGCGGCCCGGGCCTCCTCGGTCACCGTGGCGCCGGCCAGCATCCGGGCGATCTCCTCCTGGCGCGGCACCGCCGCCAGCGGCTTCACCCGCGTGGCGACCCGGTCCGAGCCCTTCACCGCCTCCTTGGCGATCAGGAAATGCGTCGAGGCGCGGGCGGCGACCTGGGGCGCGTGGGTGACCGCCACGGTCTGAACCCGGGCCGAGAGCCGGGCGAGGCGGGCGCCGATCGCGTCCGCCACCGCACCGCCGACGCCGGTATCGATCTCGTCGAAGATCAGGGTCGGGGCCGAGCCCTTGTCGGCCAGCACCACCTTGAGGGCGAGCATGAAGCGCGACAACTCGCCGCCCGAGGCCACCTTCATCATCGGGCCGGGCCGGGTGCCCGGATTGGTCTGGGCCCAGAACTCGACCCGGTCGAGGCCGGCCGGATCGCGGGCCTCCGGATCGGTGGCGATCTCGGTGATGAAGCGGGCGCGCTCCAGCTTCAGCGGCGGCAACTCGGCCTGCACCGCCTTGTCGAGGGCGGAGGCCGCCTTGCGCCGGCCCTTGCTCAGGGCCTCCGCCTTCTCGAGATAGGCCGCGTCGGCACTCGCGAGATCGGCCTCGAGCCGGCCGAGCGCCTCCTCGCCGGCATCGATCACCGCCACGTCGCCCTCGTAGCGCTCGCGGAGCGCCGCGAGGTCGTCGACGGCGACGTTGTACTTGCGGGCCGCGGCGCGCAGGCCGAACAGGCGCTCCTCGACCCGCTCCAGTTCGCGCGGGTCGAATTCCGCCGCCTGGAGCGCGTCCTCCAGGCTGGTGCGGGCCTCGTCGAGGGCGACCAGCGCATTGTCGAGGGCCGCGATGCTCGGCTCGACCAGGGACGGCGCCTGGGCCGCCCGCCGTTCGAGCTTGCGGAGCGCCGCCGAGAGATGGGCGGTGGGCGAGCCCTGGCCGGCGACGGCATCGAGGGCCTCGTTCAGTTCGCGGGCAACCTTCTCGCCCTGCTGCATCGCGGTGCGGCGCTCGGCGAGCTCCGTCTCCTCGCCGGCCTTGGGATCGAGGGCGGCCAGTTCCTCGACGGCGTGGCGCAGGAAGTCGACCTCCTTGCGGGCGGCCTCGACTCGGGCGCGGTGCTCGGACAGCGCGGTGCGGGCCTTGCGCACCCGGCGCGCAGACTCCGCCACCGCGGCCTGGCGGGCACTCAAGCCCCCGAAAGCATCGAGGATCGCCCGGTGGGTGGTCGAATCCGACAGGGCCCGGTCGTCGTGCTGGCCGTGGATCTCGACCAGCGCCGTCCCGATGGCGCGCAGGACATGTACGCCGACCGGCTGGTCGTTGACGAAGGCGCGGGTGCGCCCGTCCGCGACCTGGACCCGGCGCAGGATCAGGTCGCCCTCGGTGTCGATGTCGGAGGACGCCGCCAGCACCCGGGCCGGATGGTCGGCGGGCACGTCGAACACCGCAGTCACCTGGCCCTGCGCCTCGCCCTGACGCACCAGGCGGCCGTCACCGCGGCCGCCGAGCGCCAACGTGAAGGCGTCGAGGAGGATCGACTTGCCGGCGCCGGTCTCCCCGGTCAGGACGCTCAGGCCTTCGCGAAAGTTCAGCTCGAGCTTATCGATCAGGACGATGTCGCGGATCGCGAGCTGAACCAGCATGCCACCCTTGCCGGGACGTGAAGAAGGAGATCGGGCGGGTATCTACAGCCGAACGGGCCGCGGCGCGAGTGCGCGCCACGGCCGCATGTTCAGGCTACGAGCCGCGAGGCTCTTACTGCGCCTCGGCGGTGCGCGTGTCCATCCCGATCACGCCGCGGAACGCCTTGCTGATCCAGGAGGCCTTCTCCTCGCGGGGCTGCAGGCCACCGCTCTGGAGCAGGTTGTAGGCGTCCTTGTACCAGGGCGAATCGGGGAAGTTGTGGCCGAGCACCGCCGCGGCGGTCTGCGCCTCGCCGGCGATGCCGAGCGCCATGTAGGCCTCGGCCAGGCGCTCCAGCGCCTCCTCGACGTGGCGGGTGGTCTGGTACTTGCTCACCACATCGCGAAAACGGTTGATCGCCGCCGGGAAGTTGCGCCGCTCGAGGTAGTAGCGGCCGATCTCCATCTCCTTGCCGGCGAGCTGGTCGCGGGTGATCTGGATCTTGGCCTTGGCGTCGGCGGCGTATTCCGAGGTCGGGTACTTCTGCACCAGCTCGGTGAGCGCCACGAGGGCCTTCTCGGAGCGGTCCTGGTCGCGGGTCACGTCCGGGATCTGCTTGTAATGCGACATCGCCAGCAGGTACTGGGCGTAGGCCGCGTCCTTCGAGCCCGGATGGCGCTGCAGGTAGCGCTTCGAGGCGGTTATCGCGTCCTCGTAGCGGCCGCCCTCGTAGTTCGAGTAGGCCGTCATCAGCACCGCCTTCCGCGACCAGTCGGAATAGGCGTATTGCTTGTCGAGGTCGTCGAACTTCTTCGTCGCGCCCTCGTAGTCCCGGTCCTCGAGCTTGGCGAGGCCCTGGCTGTAGAGCTTATTGGGCGGGACGTCGGGGACGACCTCGGTCTTGTACTTCTCGGACGCGAACGGGTTGATCGAGTCGATCGCGTCGCAACCGGCGAGCCCCAGGCCGCACGCCGCGAGCAGCACGGTCCGCAGAACGGTCACCTTCGCGTCGCGAAGCGGGTGGGCGAACGGCATTCGGGTTCTTCCCCAAGCAAGCGGCCTTTGCGGCCGCTGATCCATGAGCCCCTTAGCCCAGGCCGGCGCCACGCGCCAAGCCCGTCACGGCCACCGCGCCGGAGCGCGGAACCGTCGGTCGGGAGCCTCTCAACCCTGTGGGGCGAATGGGGCGCCAAGACGGCGCGAGGTGGTTGAAGTTCCGTGACTCGCCGCGGCGCGGCGACGAAATCGGCAGGATGTGGCCCCGCCGCAACGCGGAGCCGGAGGCCTTCAGAGTTCGGGCGCGTAGACGGCGGCGCCGAGGCCGACGCCGAACTCGGCGAAGACCGGCTCGCGGCGGGCGGCCGCTCCCTCGACGATGGCGTAGTTGGCCCGGTCGGCGAAGAGCTCGCCGAGGACCGCCACGTTGAGGCCGTGACCGCCGCAGAAGGACTGGTAGGCGCCGAGGATCGGCAGGCCGGCGAGCGCGAGGTCGCCGACGGCGTCGAGGATCTTGTGGCGGACGAACTCGTCCGGGTAGCGCAGGCCTTCGGGGTTGACCACGCCGCCGTCGCCGACCGCGACGGTGTTCTCCAGCGAGGCGCCGAGCGCGAAGCCGGCCTTCCAGTAGCGCTCGACGTCGCGCATCATCCCGAAGGTGCGGGCGCGGGCGATCTCGCGGCGATAGGCGGCGGGGGTGAGGGTCAGCGCCTTGCGGCTGCGGCCGATCACGGAGCTCTCGAAGTCGATCTCGACGTCGAGGTGGAAGCCGCGCTCGAACGGGCGCAGCTCGGAATAGGCGCGGCCCTTCTCGGTCCGGACGGTCTTGAGCACCTTGATGAAGCGGCGGGGCGTGCCGCAGGAGGTGGTGCCGACCGCCTCGATCGCCGCCACGAAGGGGGCGGCGCTGCCGTCGAGGATCGGCATCTCGGGCCCGTCGATCTCGACGAGGCAATTGTCGATGCCGAGCCCGTAGAGAGCGGACATCAGGTGCTCGATGGTGGCGACGGCGCCGGTCTCGCGGCTGCCGATGACGGTGCAGAGCTCGGTGGCGCTGACCTGGGCGAACTGGGCCTGGATCAGGCGGTCCCGGCCGTTCGCGAGGCCGGTGCGCAGGAAGGCGATGCCGTGATTCGCCTCCGCGGGATGGAGCGTGATCGAGACGGGGTTACCGGAGTGCACGCCGATGCCTGAAAGGCCCGCGGCGGAGCGTAGGGTCGTTTGCTGACTTGTTTTCATTACCTCAGCCCTCGGCCGCGACTCACCATCGTGTCCTGTTGCCAGGCTCACGTTTCGAGGCGATCCGTCCGTTGCTTGAAGCCCCTGTGGGTGTCAGTGCCGGCGGTTCCGCTCGGCCTTCGCCCTTGTGCGTAGGACAGCTATAGTCGCGCTCGAAAGCACGGCCAAATCACGGATTCTTACGATCTGTAACAGCCCCGGGGACCCGCTCCGGCCGCAAAAAACCGTGCTGCATCAAAAGCTTGAAGAACGCGTAAACCCCGAGGCCGGGGGGCCTCGGGGTGTGTCTTTTGGGCGGCACCACCCCCCTCGCGTGGCGGGATCGTGGCATACGCCACCATCCCGCCGTCTCCGCCCAAAGGCGGAAGCGGTGGGCGGGGCTCCCGGCTCAGTTCGCCTGGCGGCGCAGGAAAGCGGGGATCTCGAGCTGGTCGTCGTCCATTCGGTTGCCGGCCGGCACCGTCCGGCCCTGCGGGTCGAGGTTGCCCTGCGCCGGGCGGTAGCCCTGGGGCTGCGCCTGGTAGCCGCCCTGCGGGGCGTATTGCGGCGCGGGGCGCGGCGCGGGCTGGTGCTGCACCGGAGCCTGATGCGCGGGAGCCTGCGGCATCGGAGCCTGCATCCTGGGCGCCGGCTGCGGGGCATGCGCCGCGGGAGCGGGCGCCTGGGCCGGGTGACCGGCCTCGTCCTCGCGCCGACCGCCGAAGCCGACGGTGGCGAGGCGGCGCAGCAGCGAGGTGCGCTTGGCGTCCGGGGTCACCTGCTGCACCGGCTCCTCGCCGCGGCTGGCCCGGATCTGGTTCTGGGCCGGCATCGGCAGGTCCTGGACCCGGGGCATGCGCGGCGCGCGCACCACCGCCGGGGAGGGCGGGATGAACGGGCCGGAGGCCATCGGCATCTGCGGCTCGGGCGCGGGCGCCGGGGCCGGCTCGTAGACCGGGGCCTGGCGCGGCTGGGCCGGAGTGATCTGGACCTCGTCGCGCATGAGGCTGGCGGCCTGGTGAGCGGCGGACAGGTCCATCCGGGCCGGCTCCGGCGCGGCGGGCTGGGCGTGCATCGGAGCATGCATCATTGGGGCATGCGCCACCGGCTCCGGTGCCGGGGCCCGCGCTACCGGGGCCTCGGCGGGACGAAAGGAGGCGGTGGAGGGGGGCGCCGAGGGGGCGGCGGCCCGGGCCCGGGCCTCGGCGCGCAGGCGCTCGGCGACCTCGGCGATGCGCTGCTCGGTCTGGGCGATCTCCGGCGAGCCGATCGCGTTGGCGTTGATCAGCGCCGGCTCGATGCCGGTGGCGACGACCGAGACCCGGATGATGCCGTCGAGGCTCTCGTCGAAGGTGGCGCCCAGGATGATGTTGGCGTCGGAATCGACCTCCTCGCGGATGCGGGTGGCGGCCTCGTCGAGCTCGTAGAGGGTGAGGTCGTTGCCGCCGGTGATCGAGATCAGCAGGCCGCGGGCGCCCTTCATCGAGACGTCGTCGAGGAGCGGGTTGGCGATCGCGGCTTCGGCGGCGCGGTTGGCGCGCTTCTCGCCCGACGCCTCGCCGGTGCCCATCATCGCCTTGCCCATGCCGCGCATGATCGCCCGCACGTCGGCGAAGTCGAGGTTGATGAGACCCTCCTTCACCATCAGGTCGGTGATGCAGGCGACGCCCGAATAGAGCACCTGGTCGGCCATCGCGAAGGCGTCGGCGAAGGTGGTCTTCTCGTTGGCGACCCGGAACAGGTTCTGGTTCGGGATCACGATCAGGGTGTCGACGGCCTGCTGCAGCTCGTTGATGCCCGACTCGGCGGTGCGCATGCGGCGCACGCCCTCGAACTGGAACGGCTTCGTCACGACGCCGACCGTCAGGATGCCCATGTCGCGGGCGGTGCGGGCGATGACCGGGGCGGCGCCGGTGCCGGTGCCGCCGCCCATGCCGGCGGTGATGAAGCACATGTGGGCGCCCGAGAGCTGATCGCGGATCTCGTCGATCACCTCCTCGGCGGCGGCGCGGCCGACGTCGGGCTGCGAGCCGGCGCCGAGGCCTTGCGTCACCCCGATGCCCATCTGGATCACGCGCTCGGCCTTCGAGGAGGTCAGCGCCTGGGCGTCGGTGTTGGCGACCACGAACTCGCAGCCGAGGAGGCCCGACTCGATCATGTTGTTGACGGCGTTGCCGCCGGCGCCGCCGACGCCGAACACGGTGATGCGGGGCTTCAGTTCGCGGATGTCCGGAGCTTGCAGGGAGATGGCCATGATGCGCGAGCCTCTGATGATCGTTACGTTTCTGGTGGCGCCTTGGACGGCGCCGTTTGCCGTCCCGCCTCTCCGGCGCGGCCCGTTTCCGGGGCCCGCGCCGGGAGGCGATCCCGTTAGAAGCTCTCCGCGAACCAGCGTCCGAACTTGGAGAGGTAGCTGTTGGAGACGAGGCCCGGGCGGCCGGACTGGCCGCGCGGCTCGAAATGCTCGACGTGGGAGACCTGGGGGTAGACCAGGAGACCCACGGCGGCCGAGAAGGCCGGCCCCTTGGCGGCCTCGGGCAGCCCCTTGATCCCGAGCGGCCGGCCGATCCGGACCTGGCCCTGCAGGATGCGGCGGGCGACCTCGGGCAGGCCGACGAGCTGGCTGGCGCCCCCCGTCAGCACCACCCGGCGCCCGGCCTGGGCGGCGAAGCCCGCGTTGCGCAGGCGGTCGCGCACCAGTTCCAGCACCTCCTCGACCCGCGGGCGGATGATCCGCACGAGGTGCGACTTCGGGATGTGGTGCGGCAGGTCGCGCTCGTCCTCGTCGACGCCGTGGACCGCGATCATGTCGCGCTCGTCCGACGCCGTCGCCATGGCGGCGCCGTAGAGGGTCTTGAGCCGCTCGGCCGCCGCCACCCGGGTGGAGAGCCCGCGGGCGATGTCCATGGTGACGTGGTGGCCGCCGACCGCGAGCGCGTCGCAATGGACGAGGTGGCCGCCGGAAAAGACCCCGACGCTCGTCGTGCCGCCGCCCATGTCGACGACGGCCACACCCATCTCGGCCTCGTCGTCGACCAGCGCCGAGAGACCCGAGGCGTAGGGGGTGGCGATCACCGCCTCGACCCGCAGGTGGGTGTTCTCCACCGCCAGCATCAGGTTGCGGGCGGCGGCGATCTCGGCGGTGACGACGTGCAGGTCGACGCCGAGGCGCTCGCCGAGCATGCCCGACGGATCGACCACCGCGCTCTGCTGATCGAGGGAATAGCCGGTCGGCAGGGCGTGCAGCACCGCGCGCCCCGGGCTGATGCTGTGGGTGCTCGCGGCCTCCAGCACCCGCTGCACGTCCGAGCCGGTGACGGCGCCGGTACGGACCGGGACCTTGGCGTCGAAATGCTGCGAGCCGAGCCGCCCGCCCGACAGGCTGACGATGACCGACTGCACCTCGACCCGGGCCATCCGCTCGGCGGCGTGGACCGCCTGGCGGATCGCGGTCTCGGCCGCCTCAAGATCGACCACGGCGCCGCCCTTGAGGCCGCCGGAGCGCTGGTGGCCGATGCCGATGATGCGGGCGAGGTGGGTACGGCCGCGTAAGGTGGACAGCGTCTCGACCGGCTGCAGCTCGGCGACGAGGCAGACGACCTTGCTGGTGCCGATGTCGAGCACCGACAGGGTCGCGCTGCGGCGCGCCGAGAGCGGCTTTAAGCGCGGCGTGAGACCGTGCTGGAGGAGACTCATGACGCGACGCTCACCGGGGAGGACAAGGGGATCGGGGGGCTTGAGGAGCCGGGGTAACCGGCGGGCGTCACGTCTCGCGCGCGGGTCATGTCTCGGTTCCCTTCGGTTTCTTGGACTTCTTCTGGGCCTCCAGGCGCGCCGCCGCGCCCTCCTCGGTCAGCCGCACCACCACCCGGTCGGGCAGCCGCAGGTCGACCGCGATGATGTCCTTCTCGAGCAGGCTCGACTCGGCCTCGAGCTTGACGAGGCGGGCCACCGCGTCGCGGGCGCCGGCCTCGGGCAGGCGGATGTCGATGCCGTCGAGCTTGAGGGTCCAGCGCCGGCCGGACACCAGGGTGCCGGCCCGGATGCGGTCCTTGAGCGGGCCCGCCGCCTCGAGGAGCGCCAGGTATTCCTTGGTGCGGGTGTTCGCCTCGTCGCCCACCACCAGCGGCAGGTTGGCGAAGCGGCCGTCGCGCATCTGGTCGATCACCGTGCCGTCGGCGGCGATCACGGCGATCTCGCCGTTGCGCTGCCACAGGGCGCTCGGCTCGCGCTCGGTCAGCGTGATCAGGAGCTCGCGCGGGTAGATCTTGCGGACCGAGACCGCGCCGATCAGCGGCACGGTGGAGAGACGGTCGCGCACGTCGACCACGCTGAGGAAGGGCAGCGAGTTGCGCTGGTCGATGCCGGCGGCCTTCAGGATCTCGGACGAGTGCAGCTGCACCAGCCCCGAGATCGTGACCTTGTCGAGGCCGAAGCCGAGCGCCCGGGCGGCCATGTCGAAGGGCGTGCCGTAGCGGGCCGAGACCTCGGCATAGCCGCCGCCGGACACGAAGCCCGCCCCCGCGACGAGGCCGAAGAACCCGAAGGCCAGGCCCATCCCGAGATGGCGCGGCATCCGCCGCTCGATCGGCACCGCCACCGAGGCGCGGCGCGGGCGCAGGAACCGCGGCAGGACGCGGGCCAGCAGCGATTCGCCGAGGCGCGGGTCACCGACGCGCGCATCGCGCGCAGGCGCGCTCCAGGCCGGCGCCGCCCCGGGAGGGGGAGCGGTCATGCCGGCCTCCGCACCGGCATAGCCGGCGGCGGTCAGCGGCTCAGGGAAGCGTCCACCACCATCCATGGGGCGAGTTCACCGAAAACGATACCCGACACGGGCTGCGATCTCCGGCGCGGGGGCGCTTGGGTGGTCCGGGGTTCGCGTACCGGCCCGCCGCACCACCGTCATACCGGGCATCGGAGCCGGCATGGCGTCGTCGCGAAGGGTCGGCACGGCTCACGCCCGGCATCCAAGTGCTTGATGCGCCGTTAACCCCGACTGTCGAACTCGCTGGTAAATATCCGGTAAAATTTTCGCCCCGCGCACAGGGATCGCGTAACCCCGGAGCCCCCCGTCGCCGGGGGGCCACGCCCGGGCGGCGGGTCGGAGCGGGGCCTGCCGGCCGGTCGGGCAGAAGCCGGGAAGCGGCGCGTCTTCAAGAGCTTACATGCCGATCGGCCGGGCCGCGCCTGTATCGGGAGGTGGCCCCGGCGGGGAACGGGGCGCCCCCGACCGCGGCAAACCGGGACGGCCTGAATGGTTACCGTCCGGGCCGCGCCGGGGCCGCGGCCCTGGTGATTCGCGAATCATCGCGCGGCGACGCCGATGCGCTTGATCTCCCAATGCAGGTCGATGCCGGAGGTCTCGCGCACCCGCGCCCGCACCTCCTCGCCCAGGCCCTCGATGTCGGCGGCGGTGGCGCCGCCGCGGTTGATCAGGAAGTTGCAGTGCATCTCCGACACCTGCGCGCCGCCGCGGGTCAGCCCGCGGCAGCCGGCGGCATCGACGAGCTGCCACGCCTTGGCCCCGTCCGGGTTCTTGAAAGTCGAGCCGCCGGTGCGCTCGCGGATCGGCTGCGCCGCCTCCCGGGCCGCGGTGACCCGGTCCATCTCGGCCTCGATCGACGCCCGGTCGCCGGGCCTGCCGCGATAGGTCGCCTGGGTGAAGATCAGGTCGGCGGGCGCCGCGCAGTGGCGGTAGGCGAACCCCATCTCCGAATGGGACAGGACGTGCAGGGCGCCCGAGCGATCGACGGCCCGGGCCTCGACCAGCACGTCGGTGGTCTCGCCGCCATGCGCCCCGGCATTCATCCTGAGCGCCCCGCCGATCGAGCCCGGGATGCCGCGATAGAAGGCGAGCCCGTCGAGCCCGGCCTCGGCCGCGGCACGGGCGAGCTTCATGTCGGGCACCGCCGTGCCGGCCCGGATCGTCTCGCCCTCGATGAGGATGGACCCGAAGGCCTTGCCGCCGAGGCGGATGACGAGGCCGGGCACGCCGCCGTCGCGCACGATCAGGTTCGAGCCGAGCCCGATCACCGTCACGGGGACCTCCGCCGGCAAGGCCGAGAGCGCCGCGGCGAGGTCGTCCTCGTCGGCGGGGGTGAACAGCACGTCGGCCGGTCCCCCGACCCGGAACCAGGTGAGGTCGGCGAGGGGATGATCGGGCAGGAGGCGGCCGCGCAAGGCGGCGGGCTCCAGAGCGGCGAGGATGGCGGCGGAGGTCGTCATGGATCCGTTCGGGATGATGCGGGATGCCCCTCCCCGCTTGCGGCGGGGCTGTCTTGGGCCAGGAAAAGGCGCGGGTTCTCTCCTCTCCCCGCGGGCGGGGAGAGGGCTGCGTCCCCGTTCAGGGGATGCAGCGAGCCCGAAGGGCGAGGGTGAGGGGGTGGTTCCGGAGGAGCCTCACGCGTCGAGACCCCCTCACCCTCGCTTCGGCTTCGCCTCCGCTTGCCGTGTCCCCTGAACGGGAACACGGCCCTCTCCCCGCCCGCGGGGAGAGGAGAAACCCGCGCCTCTCCTTTCTCCGGACGAGTCTGCCGCCCGCGAGAAGAGGAGGAGGGGCGGCGCTCCACGATGGCGGCCAGGATGGTTTCGAGGACGCCCGTCACGTTGCGCGCGACCTCGCCGTTCCAGAACCGGAGCACGTGCCAGCCCTGCGAGGTCAGCCAGGCGTCCCGCTCACGGTCGTAACCGCTCTCGGCATGCTGGCTGCCGTCGAGCTCGACGATCAGCTTCGCCTCACGGCAGGCAAAATCGGCAAAGTAGCGACCGATCGGCAATTGACGCATGAACTTGGCCTCCGCCAGGCGTCGGTCGCGCAAGTGCGACCAGAGCGCCTGCTCGGCGGCGGTTTGAGCCCGCCTCAGGGTGCGGGCCCGCGCCGTACCGGGATCGTCGGGGCCGCGCATCGCAGTGTCAGCGGCTCACGCCGCCTTCTCGCCGCTCGCGGCGAGCTCGCCCGGGAGCGCATAGGCCCATTGGGTGATGTTGCCGGCGCCCAGGCACACCACGTAGTCGCCGGGACGCGCGAGCCCGCCGACGATGCCGGCCAGGTCCTCGGTGCGCTCGAGCGCGATGGCGTTGCGGTGGCCGCGGGAGGTCAGGCCCGCCACCAGGGTGTCGCGGTCGATCCCCTCGACCGGCGCCTCGCCGGCGGCGTAGACGGGGGCGACGATCACCGTGTCGGCGTCGTTGAAGCAGGTGCAGAAATCGTCGAACAGCGAGGCGAGGCGCGAGTAGCGGTGGGGCTGGACCACCGCGATCACGCCGCCGTCGGTCGAGGCGCGGGCGGCCTTGAGCACCGCCCGGATCTCGACCGGGTGGTGGCCGTAATCATCGAAGATCTGCACGCCGTTCCACTCGCCGGTGCGGGTGAAGCGCCGCTTGACGCCGCCGAAATTCGCCAGCGCCTTGCGGATCGCGTCGGGCGAGACGCCGAGCTCGTGGGCGACCGCCAGCGCCGCGGTGGCGTTGAGCGCGTTGTGCTTGCCCGGCATCGGCAGGACCAGGTCCTCCATCTCCAGGCGGAAGCCGGGACGGCGGTCGCGGATCATCACCCGGAACCGGCTCTGGCCGCCCTTCAGGTCGACGTCGATCAGGCGCACGTCGGCCTGCGGGTTCTCGCCATAGGTGACGATGCGCCGGTCCTCGATGCGCCCGACGAGGTCCTGCACCGTCGGGTGGTCGATGCACATCACGGCGAAGCCGTAGAACGGGATGTTGTCGATGAAGGCGCGGAAGGCGTCCTTGATCGCGTCGAACGAGCCGAAATGGTCGAGATGCTCGGGATCGATGTTGGTGACGATGGCGATGTCGGCCGGCAGCTTCAGGAAGGTGCCGTCGGATTCGTCGGCCTCGACCACCATCCAGTCGCCCTCGCCCATCCGGGCATTGGTGCCGTAGGCGTTGATGATGCCGCCGTTGATCACCGTCGGATCGAGGCTGCCGGCGTCGAGCAGGGTGGCGACGAGGGAGGTGGTGGTGGTCTTGCCGTGGGTACCGGCCACCGCCACGCAGGACTTGAAGCGCATCAGCTCGGCCAGCATCTCGGCCCGGCGCACCACCGGCAGGCGGCGCTCGCGGGCGGAGACCAGCTCCGGGTTGTCGCGGCGGATCGCGGTCGAGACCACGACGAGGGCGGCCTCGGCGAGGTTCTCGGCCCGGTGGCCCACGAAGGTGCGGATGCCCTTCTCGGACAGGCGGCGCACGTTGGCGTTGTCGGACGCGTCCGAGCCCTGCACCGTGTAGCCGAGATTGTGCATCACCTCGGCGATGCCGGACATGCCGATGCCGCCGATGCCGATGAAGTGGATGGGTCCGAGCTTGTCCGGCAGCTTCATGGAGTCGGGGTCCTTCACGTCTTCTTGTTCGATCGACGGCCGCGAGCGGGCCGAGATGTTCGATGGGCGGCCGTCGGCGGGCCGACATTGTTTGCTTTTGCGGCTGCTAACGGGCCGCTTGGGCGGTCTCGACCACCAGGGCGGCGAGGCGCTCGGCGGCATCCGGCAGGCCGGCCCCCTTGGCGGCGGCGGCGGCTTTCGCGAGCCGGTCGGGATCGCCGAGCAGCGCGCCGAGATCGGCGGCCAGCCGCTCAGGGGTGAAGTCCGTTTGTGGTCTGGGAAAGGCGGCGCCGATTCCGCCCAGAACCGCGGCATTGGCCGCCTGGTCCTGGTCGAGGGATCCTGGCAGCGGCACCAGGATCGACGGCCGGCCGATCACCGCCAGTTCCGCCACCGTCGAGGCGCCGGAGCGCGCCACCACGAGGTGGGACGAGGCCATCTTGGCCGGCAGGTCCTTGAAGAACGGCGCCGCCGTGAAGGCGGCAAGGCCCGCGCCCTCGTAGAGCGTCTGCACCCGGGCGAGGTCTTCCGAGCGGGCCTGCTGGATCACCGTGAGACGGGCGCGCAAGGCGGGGTCCAGGCGCAGGACGGCGTCCGGCACCACGTCGCTCATCACCCGGGCGCCCTGGCTGCCGCCGAAGGCGAGGAGCTGGAGCGGGGCGTCCGGCCCGACCGCCGGATAGGGCATCGCGGCGGCCGCCAGAACCGCCGGGCGGACCGGATTGCCGGTATGGACCCGGCGCGCCCGCGCCTTCACGGGCACGCCCCGCACCTCGGGGAAGCCGGTGGCGATCACGGTCGCGCCGCGGGCGAGAAAGCCGTTGGCGCGGCCCATCACGGCATTCTGCTCGTGCAGCAGGGTCGGCACCCGCAGCATCTGGGCGGCAAGCAGCGGCGGCACGGTCGGATAGCCGCCGAAGCCCACGACCACCGCCGGGTTGAGGCGGCGCACCTCGCGCACGGCCGCCGCGAAGCCGCGCCCGAGGGTCGCGAAGGCGGCGACGCGGCGCAAGGGGGAGCGCCCGCTCGACGGGGTGGCGGAGGGCACCGCCACGATCTCCGAGGCCGGGAACTCGCCCGACAACGCCGCGACACGGCTGTCGGTGGCGAGCACCACCCGGATGCCGCGCTCGCGCAGGCGCAACGCCAGGGCCTCGGCCGGGAAGAGGTGGCCGCCGGTGCCGCCGGCGGCGAGCAGGACGAGGGGCTGGGCGACGGTCATCGGGCGGCCGGTGTGCGGGGGATGGACAATGCGGTCTCCGGTCAGGGATCGGCGTCGAGGGGCCCCCGTGTGTCACGGCGGGCCCCCGAGGTCACCCCCGGGCGCTTACCGCGCCGCGTTCTCGTCGCGGTTGAGGAGCGTGGTGCGCGGCCGGCGCCGGGTCAGCGCCACGAGGAAGCCCATGCCGAGGGCGAGCGAGATCAGCGACGAGCCGCCATAGGAGATGAACGGCAGGGTCATGCCCTTGGCCGGCATCATCCGGGTGTTCACCGCCATGTTGATGCAGGCCTGGAGGCCGAACAGGGCGGTGAGCCCGGTGATGGCGAGCCGGCAGAAGATGTCGTCGCTGCGCCGCGCCAGCATCAGGCCGCGCATCACGATGAAGGCGAACAAGAGCACGATGGCGATACAGACGATGACGCCGAATTCCTCGCCCGCCACCGAGAAGATGAAGTCGGTATGCGCGTCGGGCAGGTGGCGCTTGGCGACGCCCTCGCCCGGGCCGGTGCCGAACCAGCCGCCGGAATTGAACGATTCCTGCGACCAGAAGGTCTGGAAGTTGTCGCCCGAATCCTTGTCCATGAAGCGCTGGATGCGGGCGCGCACGTGGGGCAGGAACTGGTAGGCCGCCGCCACGCCGATCAGGCCGGCCCCGCCGAGGCCGCCGACCCAGAACCAGTGCAGGCCGGCCACGAACACCATCGAGCACCACACCATGGTGACCAGCATGGTCTGGCCGAAATCCGGCTGCAGGATCAGCGGCACGATGGTCATCGGCAGGAGCAGGACCGCGAGCGTGCCGCCGGGCATGTCGCGCCGGCGCGACCCCTCGGCGAAGGCCCAGGCGGCCAGGATCACGAAGGCGGGCTTGACGAATTCGGACGGCTGGACGCCGATCGGGCCGAACTGGATCCAGCGATGCGCGCCCTTGATCTCCGGCCCGTACTTGGTGGCCGCGATGCACAGCACGATGCCGAGGCTGTAGGTCACCAGCGCCATGCGCCGGATGTGGCGCAGCGACAGGAACGACACCGCCAGGATCAGCGCGATGGTCGGCAGCAGGTACATCACCTGCCGGTTGAGGAAGTGGAAGGTTGGCAGGCCGAGGCGTTCCGCCACCGGCGGACCGCCGGCCATCAGGAAGACCAGCCCGGCCGTCATCAGCACGCCGAGGCCGGCGAGCAAGGCCCGGTCGACGGTCCACCACCAGTCGCCGAGATGCGAGCGTTCCGCACGGGACATCATGGCTTGAAGGGCCCCTCGTTCACCAGCCGCGACCATCGGACGGAATGGTAAACCGAGTGTTGCCGCGCCGCCGCAGCGAAGCGGATCGTCGTGGCGCAGAAGCGGGCCCGCGCGGAGGCTGAGGCCTTCAGCCTCGAAACGTCAACCTTGGAACATGCCGTGCGGCGCCGGCTCGAAGTGCCGGGCGTACTCGTCCTCGAGCGTCTCCCACGGCATCAGCATCACGCCGTGGAGCGGCGCCGCGCCGGCCGTCAGCGCCCCGAAGCGCCGCAGGATCAGGGCGAGCTCGTAGGCCGTAATGTCGGGCTTCGGCGTGAACTTGTAGAAATGGGTCTCGTTGTCGACCGGATCGGCACCGATGCTCTTCAGGAGCGTATCGAACATGACGAAGTCCCCCCGTTCCGACGCGACCCGCCGCGCGCCCGACGGGAAGGCTAGGCCGGATGGAGGCGTGCGGCAAATAAACTTGATGGGAGGGGATGACGCTCGGAGCGGAGCCCGGTGCCAAGGTCTTGCGGACGGACCCATTCCATCGTTTGCACCGGCCGATGTCAGGGAGGGCTCGGCCTCTTTACCGGCGGGCAGCGGGGCTGTCCGCAAACAAGAATAGCGCGGGTTTCCTCCTCCCCCCGCGGGCGGGGAGAGGGCCGTGTTCCTGTCCAGGGAACACGGCGAGCGGAGGCGCAGCCGAAGCGAGGGTGAGGGGGTCTCGACGACTGAGACTCTTCTGGAAACACCCCCTCACCCTCGCGGCGAACCTGCGGTTCTCTGCTCCCTTCGTCCCCGACAAGGGGGACGAAGGCCTCTCCCCGCCCGCGGGGAGAGGGGATTTCCTGCGCCATTCCTTTCCCCCGGACAGCCCTGCCGCCCGAGGGGAGAGGAGATTTCTGGCGCCTCGTCCTTTCCCAAACGTCCTTGTCGCTCGCGGAGGCCAAAGAGCGCTCACGCCTGTTCCGTCGGACCCTCGGATGACCGCGCACCCCGCGGGACGCGCCGCATCTCGTGGAGCTCGACGGTTGCAAGCGTTCCCTCCTGCAAGCGTTCCCTCCGGCTCGGCGAACTCGACGGTGTACGTCTCGCCCGAGTTGTCGACCGACACGATCGTCCCCTCGGTCCCCGCAGGGATCACGGCACCATCGTCGGCGATGACCGCGGCGGCGGGAACGACGTCGTCGAGATCCCGCAGGCCCGGTCCCGCGACGACCTCGCGAAAGACATATGTCAGGGAGAGCGGCAACGGTCAGCCCTCGTGCGGCCCGCACCAGCCCGGCAGGTACACCGCGTGCTTGGAGCGGGCGAGCGACAGGGCCTCCTCCAGGGCCTCGGAGAAATCCTGCTTCACGTCCTTGCGCTTGATGTTCCGGCGCAGGAAATCGGCCCACAGGAACTCGCTGAACGGGGTCGTGTCCTTGGCGAAGCCCCCGGCGCGACGCAATTCGCCGGCGAGGCTGCGGAAGGGGTCGTCGGCCAGGTCCTCGATGCGCTTGGGCAGGTCGCCGACGTCCCGGCGCACGCCGTCCGCATCGTAGGGGTGGACCCAGGCGCGGTGGTCGGCCACGATCCAGAACGCGTCCTTCTCCAGGTGGTGGAGGTCGGCCACCACGGTGGTGAGCACGCTCTCGACCCCCTCCTCCTGGAGGGCGCGGGCGAGGTGGTGGTGGTCGATCACGTAGCGGCGCTTCTTCGGCCCGAGCAGGACCGGGATCATGTGCGAGGCGAGGAACGCCTCGCGGTCCTTGTCGTCGATCTCGCGCCAGCGCCGGCGCTTGGCCCCCACCTCCCGGTAGCCGACCGTCATCTGGGTCGGGCGCAGCTCGGCGAGCGGGACGCTGTGGAGAATCGGGTCGCGAACGGACATGCGGGTTATCGAGGCTCTGCGCGCGGGGTCTTCCGCGCCGGGGTGTCGAAATTCGGCCACACCCTCCCCAGGGTCAAGGCGCCGGACCGAAGCCTCACGAGCTAACAAGTGCCCCCGAAACCGGCCGAACGGCCTAATCCGATCGTCGAAGGACACTGTTTCTATCGCGTAAAGTCCTTTGCCACAAAGGCATTTTCTCTGTAAAGTGACGCGGGCGGCCTCGTGCCGATCGATGCCTGCGCGGTGAAAGGCGCCGCTCCCGGCCATCCTTGACTTGGCTTCGGTTTGCTCGCCAAGAGACGACCACGGGATGCCGGCCGCGAGGCGGCGCCCCGGCCCGGATTCTGCTTCGTCGTCCGTTCCTGTCATGGATCTGACGCAGGGACAGGGCAGGACACCCGGGAGATCCCGGACTCGAGGCACAGACAGGGCCGGTCGGCCGGCCCGGGACCGCTCGGACGCCACCCCGTCGCGGGGTGGACCGCCCGGTGGTCCCGAGATCCGGCCGCACCGCCCCGGCGAATGGTCGGCGCGCGATGGACACCAACAACCCCCTGACCATGGAGCCCGCGACCTCCCGGGCGCCGGCGCGCCGCCGCGGCTGGATCGTCGCGATCCTGCTCGTCGCGGGCGCGGGCGCCGCGATCTGGTTCGTGCCGGCCCTCGCCCCCGTTCGCGAGCGGCTGGAAGGCCTCCTGGCGCAGCGACAGGGGGTGGAGGGTCAGGGACCGGAGACCGGCGAGACGCAAGCCGCGCCGACCTTCCGGCCGACGAAGCAGCAGCTCGCGAGCTTCGGCATCCAGACCGTGGAGGCGAAGGCGTTCCGGCCCGAGGGTTTTGCGGAAGGGCGGATCGGCGTCAACGAGGACGACAACGTCCCGGTCTACTCTCCTTACGCGGGCCGGGTGACCAAGGTGATGGTCCGGGCCGGCGACCGGGTGAAGGCCAACCAGGTGCTGTTCACCCTGGAGGCCGCCGACATGGTCTCCGCCCTCAACGACTACCAGGCGGCGACGAACGCACTGGCCAAGAACGCCGCCCTGCTCAAGCTCAACCAGACCGTGGCGGCCCGGCTCCAGGAGCTGTTCCAGGCCAAGGCGGTGGCGCTGAAGGACTGGCAGCAGGCGCAGAACGACGTGATCGCGGCGCAGAGCGACCAGCGCTCGGCCGAGGCCGCGCTCCAGGCGGTGCGCAACCGCCTGCGCATCCTCGGCAAGTCGGATGCGGAGATCGACGCCTTCGCGCGGAGCGGCGTGATGAGCCCCGAGACCGAGATCCGCGCGCCGATCGCCGGCACCATCGTGCAGCGCAAGGTGGGCCTCGGTCAGTATCTCGCCGCGGGCAGCGACCCGGCCTTCGTCATCGGCGACCTCTCGACGGTGTGGCTCGTCGCCAACGTGCGCGAGACCGAGGTGCCGCGGATCAAGCTCGGCCAGGAGCTGGAGGCGAGCGTGATCGGCTTCCCCGACCGGGTGTTCAAGGCGAAGATCAGCTACATGGCCGCCGCCCTCGACCCGGCCACGCGCCGCCTGCCGGTGCGGGCCGAGATCGACAATGCCGAGGGCCTGCTGCGCCCCGAGATGTTCGCGACCTTCACGATCCTGACCGGCCGCGACGAGAGCGCCCCGGCGATTCCGGCCTCCGCCATCGTCTACGAGGGCGCCCGCGCCCGGGTCTGGATCGAGCGGCCGGACGGCACCATCGCGTCGCGCAAGGTCACGCTGGGCCTCAGCGGCGGCGGCCTCGTCCAGGTCGTCGACGGGCTCAAGGTCGGCGACCGCGTGGTCACCCGCGGCAGCCTGTTCATCGACCGCGCCGCCTCCGGCGACAAGGCGTCGTGATGGCCGCCCTCATGACCCTCGACCTCCCGAAGCTCGACCTGCCGCATCCCGGCCTCCCGACCCCGAGCCGCGCATGAACCGCCTGATCGACTTCGCCCTGCGCCAGCGGGTGCTGGTGCTGCTCCTGTTCCTGGCGATGCTCGCGATCGGCTATGCCAGCTTCATGCAGCTCAACATCGAGGCCTATCCGGACCCGGTGCCGCCGCTCGTCGACGTGATCACCCAGAATCCGGGCCAGTCGGCCGAGGAGATCGAGCGCTACATCACCATCCCGCTCGAGGTGCAGCTCGCCGGCATCCCCAACGCCACGGTGACGCGGACGATCTCGCTGTTCGGCCTCTCGGACGTGAAGATCCAGTTCACCTACGACTTCACCTACCAGGAGGCGCTGCAGCGGGTGCTCAACCGGCTGTCGCAGCTGCCGCCCCTGCCGAACAACGCCCAGCCGCAGATCTCCCCGACGAGCCCGATCGGCGAGATCATGCGCTACCAGGTGATGGGACCGCCGGGCTTCTCCTCGACCGACCTGAAGACCCTGCAGGACTGGGTGCTCCAGCGCCGCTTCAAGGCGATTCCCGGCGTCGTCGACGTCTCGGCCTTCGGCGGCAAGACCAAGGAATTCGAGGTCGCGGTCGACCTGCACAAGCTCCAGGCGCAAGGCCTGACCCTGGTCCAGGTCGTCTCGGCGCTCAACAATTCCAGCACCAATGTCGGCGGCCAGACGCTGAACGTCGGCGAGCAATCGGCGGTGGTGCGCGGCGTCGGCCTGATCCGCGACATGGACGACGTCCGCAACACCATGATCACGCAAGTGAACGGCGTGCCGGTGCTGATCAAGGACGTGGCCGAGGTGCAGGTCAGCAACGCGCCGCGGCTCGGCATCGTCGGCCACGAGAACAACGGCGACATCGTCGAGGGGATCGTGCTGCTCAGCCGCGGCGGCAAGAGCCTGCCGACGATCCAGCGCGTCGAGGCCGAGATCGAGAAGATCAACTCCTCGGGCATCCTGCCGCCCGGCGTGAAGGTGGTGCCGCTCTACGACCGCAGCGCGCTCATCCACACCACCACCCACACGGTGATGCACAACCTCGTCTTCGGCGTGGTGCTGGTGTTCCTGGTGCAGTGGCTGTTTCTCGGCAGCCTGAAGAGCGCGATCATCGTGGCGGCCACGATTCCCTTCGCGCTCGGATTCGCCATCGCCATCATGGTGGCGCGGGGCGAGTCGGCCAACCTCCTGTCGCTCGGCGCGATCGATTTCGGCCTCATCGTCGACGCGACGGTGATCATGGTGGAGAACATCTTCCGCCACCTCGCCGAGCACAAGGGACCGGCGCGAGCCGGCAGCGGCGTCAAGCTCGGGCTGATCGCCTCGGCCGCCCGCGAGGTGAACCGGGCGATCTTCTTCTCCGCCTCGATCATCATCGTCGGCTTCCTGCCGCTCTTCACGCTCACCGGCGTCGAGGGCCACATCTTCGGGCCGATGGCGAAGACCTACGCCTACGCGCTCGTCGGCGGGCTCATCGCCACCTACACGGTGTCGCCGGCGCTCTCGGCCCTGATCCTGCCGAACCACGTCGAGGAGCGCGACACGATCGTGGTGAAGATCCTGCGGGCCCTGTTCCGTCCGCTCCAGGGCTTCACCCTCCACAACCGGGTCCTGACGATCCTGGTGACGGTGGCGATGCTCGGCTGCACCGGGCTCGCCATGCGCACGCTCGGCCTCGAGTTCCTCCCCACCCTGGAGGAGGGCAACCTCTACATCCGCGGCACGATGCCGGCCTCGATCTCGCTGGAGGCGGGCAACCCTTACGTCGAGCGGATGCGCAAGCTGATCGGCTCCTACCCGGAGGTGACCACGGTCGTCTCGCACCAGGGACGGCCCGACGACGGCACCGACGCCACCGGCTTCTTCAACGTCGAGATCTTCGCGCCGCTCAAGCCCGCCGACCAGTGGCGTCCCGGGCTCACCAAGGACAAGCTGATCGAAGAGATGTCGGCCCGCCTGCGCGAGGAATTGCCCGGCATCGAGTTCAACTTCTCGCAATACATCCAGGACAACGTCCAGGAGGCGGCCTCCGGCGTGAAGGGCGAGAACTCGGTCAAGATCTACGGCACCGACCTCGAACAGATCACCCGCACCGCCGAGGACGTGAAGGCGGCGCTCGCCACGGTGCCGGGGGTGACCGACCTCGCGGTGTTCACCTCGCTCGGTCAGCCGACGGTGCGCATCGACATCGACCGGGCGCGGGCCGCCCGCTACGGGCTGGCGCCCGGCGACATCGCCACCACCATCTCGGCGGCGATCGGCGGCCAGACCGCGGGCGACCTCTACGAATACGGCAGCGACCGCCACTTCCCGATGCGGGTGCGGCTGGCACCGGATTACCGCCGTTCGCTCGAGACGATCCGCAACATCACGGTCGGCGTCACGACGGCGAGCGGCAGCGTGATGCAGGTGCCGCTGTCGGAGATCGCCAAGGTCCAGCTCGTCTCGGGCGCGGCCTTCATCTACCGCGAGAACCAGGAGCGCTACATCCCGGTCAAGTTCAGCGTGCGCGGGCGCGACCTCGGCGGCGCGGTGATCGAGGCGCAACGGCGCGTATCCGAGCAGGTCGATCTGCCGGCCGGCTACCACCTCGAATGGGTCGGCGAGTTCAGCAACCTGCAAGGGGCGATCGCCCGGCTGAAGCTGGTGGTGCCGGTGACGATCGGGCTGATCGCGCTCCTGCTCTACGTCAACTTCGCCTCGCTCACCGATACGCTGCTCACCTTGAGCGTGATCCCGATGGCCTTGATCGGCGGCATCTTCGCGCTGGTCCTCACGGGGACACCGTTCTCGGTCTCGGCGGCGATCGGCTTCATCGCGCTGTTCGGCATCTCGACCATGGAGGGCGTGATCCTGCTCTCCTATTGCAACCAGCTGATGGACGAGGGCTGGGCCCGGGCGCAGGCCATCCACCACGCCGCCGACGTGCGCATGCGCCCGGTGATGATGACCTGCGTGGCGGCCTGCGTCGGCCTCCTGCCGGCGGCGATCTCGACCGGCATCGGCTCGCAGGTGCAGAAACCCCTGGCGCTGGTGGTGGTGGGCGGCATCCTGCTCGCCCCGATCCTGATCCTGGTGGTACTGCCGGTGCTGATCGCAGCCTTCTCCCGCCACCGTCCGCGGGCACCTGTCGCCCCGGCGCGACAGCCCGAGCCGGCGGAGTGAGATAGATGCTGTCCCGATCCGACGCGCCCTCCCCTGCCGAATCCAGCATGCCCCCTTCCATGCGCGCCATCCTGCGCCTCTCGACCGCGATCCCGGTCCCCCGCGCCGCCGCGTCCGCCGCGGCGCCGGCCGGGTCGGGCGACGCGGATTCGCGTGACAGGGATGCGCGCGACCTGGATGGGGATGCACAGGACGAGGCCCCCGGAGGACGCCCGACCGCCCGCGCCGCGGCCCGCATCCTGGCGGCGGCGCTTGCAGCCGCGTCGGCCTCGGCCTGCATGGTCGGGCCCGACTTCCAGGGCGCGACGCCGCCGCCGGTGACCCGCTACACCAAGGAGTCTTTGCGCGATCCGCAGGTGAGCGGGGAGGCCCGCCAGGGCGGCGCGGTCGGCCAGAGCTTCGCGCAAGGGCGCGACGTGCCGGGCGAGTGGTGGACGCTGTTCCGGTCCAAGGCGCTGAACAGCCTGGTGGCGGAGGCGCTCGCCCGCAACCCGAACCTCGAAGCCGCCCAGGCCAGCTTGCGGGCGGCGCGGGCCACCACGGAAGCGCAGCGCGGCGCGCTGTTCCCGCAGGTCGGGTTCAACGCCCAATCCTCCTACAACAAGGCCCCGGGCGGCGACCTGCAATCGCCCCTCAACAACAACGCGCTCCTCTACAGCCTCGTCACCCCGCAGGTGACGGTGAGCTTTACCCCCGACGTGTTCGGCGGCACGAGGCGGTCCCTCGAATCGCAGGCGGCGCAGGAGGAGGGGCAGCTCTGGCAGCTGGAAGCGGCCTATCTCACGCTCTCCTCCAACGTCGTCGCGGCGGCGATCCAGGAGGCGTCGCTCCGGGCCCAGATCGCCGCGACCGAGAAGGTGATCCAGGCCCAGACCGACCTGCTGAACCTGATCACCAAGCAGCAGAATGCCGGCCAGGTCGCAGGCGCCGACGTGGTGCAGCAGACCGCTTTGCTCGCCCAGTCGCAGCAATTGCTGCCGCCGCTGCAGCGGGCGCTGTCGCAGCAGCGCAACCTCCTGACGGCGCTCGCCGGCCGCTTCCCGAGCGAGGAGGTGAGCCAGACCTTCACGCTCGCCTCGCTGCACCTGCCCCGCACCCTGCCCGTCAGCCTGCCCTCGCGGCTGATCGAGCAGCGCCCCGACGTGAAGGCGGCGGAAGCCGCGGTCCACGCGGCGAGCGCCCAGGTCGGCGTCGCGGTGGCCAACCGCCTGCCGCAATTCACCATCTCGGGCTCGGCCGGCGCCAGCGCCACCAACTTCGCCGCGCTGCTCAACCCGGCCGCCAGCCTCTGGACCATCGCCGGCGCGGTGGCCCAGCCGCTCTTCGATGCCGGCACCCTGTTCCGCCGCCAGCAGGCGGCGGAGGAGACCCTGGTCCAGGCGCAGGCCCAGTACCGCGCCACCGTCATCACCGCCTACCAGAACGTGGCGGACGCCTTGCGCGCCCTCCAGGCCGATGGCCGCGCGGTGGCCGCCGCCAACGCCGCCGTCAAGGCGAGCCAGCAGAGTGTGGAACTGGTGCGCAAGCAGTTCGGCCTCGGCGCGGTCAGCAGCGCCTCGCTGCTGATCACCCAGTCGGCCTATCTCCAGGCGGTGGTGACCCAGGCCCAGGCCCAGGCCAATCAGTACGCGGATACTGCGGCCCTGTTCCAGGCCCTCGGCGGCGGCTGGTGGAACCGGCGTGACGTGAAGCCGATGCGGGACCCGAAGGATATCGCGCCGTTCCTGTGAGGAGCGCGATCGGCCGCACGGGATCATCATGACAACCGCGGCACGCGCTGCTAGCGTGACCGGGTGAGTCATTTCAGCCGCCCCATCGATGTCCCAGAGGGTTAGCGATGGCCAGGGCACCCCGCAGCCGTTCCACCGACAGCTACAAGACGGTCGGCCGCACCTACGACGGCGTAGAGGTCCTGGCTCCCAAGACGCGCTCGAAGACCTTCACGTCCGCCGAGGTCCGGCAGGCGATCAAGCTGGCCCTGAAGCAGGCCGGCGTACCGAGCACACCTCGCAACACCAAAGCCACGAAGTCTCTGGTCGAGACGGACAAGCTTCGCGTGCAGCAGCGCGAGGACGGCCGCTACGAGGTCCGCAAGCCCGGGGCCAAGCGAGCCAGCGCGGTCATGGACACGCAGAAGGAGGCTGTGGCCCGCGCCCGTGAGCTTGAACCCGGCAACGCCCCGATCGCCAAGCGCGTCCGTCGCTCGCCTGCCGGGAAGAGGAAGACGTGGCGCGAGACGTGAGCCCGCGGACGGCCGCGAAGAGGAAGCAGAAACCGAGTACGGCGCTCGACGTTTTCATCAATTGCCCGTTCGATCCGGAATACACCGAGATCTTCAACGCGATCGTCTTCACGGTGGTCCGTTCCGGCTACCGAGCTCGGTGTGCCCTTGAGATGGACGATGGCGCCGAGAACCGGCTCTATAAGATCATCAAGATCATCGGGGAGTGTCCGTTCGGCATCCACGACATCTCTCGAACCGAGACGAACGGCGAGCCACCACTGCCGCGTTTCAATATGCCGCTCGAACTGGGTCTCTGGCTGGGAGCGCATCACCTCGGCCGCACGGATCAAGCCGGCAAGCGCTGTATTGTATTCGATCGTGAGCCCTACCGCTATCATCGTTTCATACGCTTTCCGATTGATCGCTTCGCGATGCGGAAAGCGGCTTCGCTCAGGCGCCGCGCGGGCTGATGATACGAAATCCGGAAGTGATCTTCCGGATTTCGTATCATTTCCGACATTGGCGGGCAGGACATCCACTCCCATGACCGCTGCGTTCGAACGCTGATCGCGAAACTCGCCACTTGGCTGCGGCATCTCCCCGGTGGCATCCATGCAGGGGGAGGTCAAAGTATTCTGCGCGAGTACGAGGCCTTCCGGTCCATCCTGCCGGTCCTGTGCAGGCAGAAAGACATGACCCCGGAAGAACTCCAATTCGCTGACTTCAACCTGATGGCCACCGAGTACATCGTCAGCCTGAGGGAGGAGGTGATCGCTCCGGTCGATATTCCTTAGAAGATCGTAAAGTGCCCGGCGGCAGGATCGGCTCGACCCGGCGGCGGGAGGAGATCTGCGGAAGAAGCACACACGACCTCAAGAGCAGTGGGATCGACGATGTGGCGCCGTCCCGGCGGCTGCCGCTCCCGCCGCGAGCTTGGGTCTGACCACCGCCTGGCTTTAGTCTACCCGCACCCATCCCAACCCTTCGACCTCACGGCGGCGAATACCGGCTCCGCCGTCGTCCTCGACCGGACCGGCGCGCTCCTGCGCCTCGCCGCGATGGCAGGGAGCGGAGGGAGTCGGCGGTGGCAGCGTCGCGGGGATCGCGGCACGGAGCCGAATCTGTTCTGGTCCGTTTCCAGCGAAGCTGTCGCGGGTTGGAAGGGGGGTGCCGTGAGCGTCGGATTGTTGGCTCTGCTGGACGACGTCGCGTTCATGGTCAGATCGGCGGCGGCCTCCCTCGACGACGTCGCCGCGCAAGCCGCGAGAGCCGGAACGAAGGCCGCCGGCGTCGTCATCGACGATGCGGCCGTGACGCCGCGCTACGTCGTGGGCTTCGCGGCCGAGCGCGAATTGCCGATCGTCGGCAAGATCGCGCTCGGTTCGCTGCGCAACAAGCTCCTGTTCCTGCTCCCCGGCGCCCTGGCGCTGAGCGCCTTCGCGCCGTGGGCGATCACCCCGCTCCTGATGCTGGGCGGCGCCTATCTCTGCTACGAGGGCGCCGAGAAGGTCTACGAGGCCGTGGTCCCGCACCACGCGCACGCCGACGAGGAGCAGGCCCAGGCCGGGGCCGGAAACGATCCGGCGCTTGAGGAGCGCCGCGTGGCCGGCGCCATCAAGACCGACTTCATCCTGTCGGCCGAGATCATGGCCATCACGCTGGCCGCCCTGCCGGAAGGCAGCGTCTGGATGAAGGCGGTCGTCCTCGCGATCGTCGGAATCGGCATCACCGTGGCGGTCTACGGCGCCGTCGCCCTGATCGTGAAAGCCGACGATGTCGGGCTCGTCCTCGCCCGGAGCACCGTGAAGCCGCCCGTCGGCAGCCTCGTCCGGGGGATCGGCCGGGGCGTGGTCAAGGGCATGCCGATCCTGCTGAAAATCCTCTCGATCGTCGGCACGGCCGCGATGGTCTGGGTCGGCGGCGGCATCCTGCTGCACGGGCTCGAAGGCTACGGCCTGTCGGCTCCGGCGCATGCGGCGCATGACGCGGCGGAGAGGCTGGGGGCGCTCGTCCCCTCGATCCGGGGCCTCGTCGAGTGGCTGGTGACGGCGGTGGCGTCGGGGCTCGTCGGCCTCCTCGTCGGCGGGGCGCTGATCCCGGTGGCGAGCGTCGCGTCGGGCCTGCTGCGGCGTGGTGGAAAAACTCCCGAGCCCAGCACCGGACAACGCCCCGCGCGGAAAGGGGCGTGATCGCCGGTGCGGTCGCCCGGCCGCTCCTCGACCGCGGCCCGCCGTTCCCGTGATCCGACCTGCGAGCGGGCAACGTCGTCGGGTCGCACCATCCCTCAGGGAGCCGCCGGCGCGATCATCGCCCTCGGGTCGACGACGCGGTCGTATTCCTCGCCCGTCACGTAGCCGAGCGCGATGGCGGCCGCACGCGGAGTGATGGTCTCCGCCATCGCCTTCCGGGTGATCGCGGCGACGCGGTCGTAGCCGAGCAGCGGGTTGAGCGCCGTCGCCAGCAGGAGCGCGTTCGCGACGTTCGCGGCGAGGCGCTCGCGGTCGACGTCGAGGCCGTGGACCAGCTTCGCCGCGAAGACCCGGGACCCGTCCGCCAGCAGGCGGATCGATTGCAGCAGGTTGTGGACGAGCACCGGCTTGGCGACGTTCAGTTCGAAGGTGCCGGACGCCCCCGCCGCCGCGATCGTCGCGTGGTTGCCGACGACCTGGAAGGCGACCTGCAGCAGGGCCTCGGCGATCGTCGGGTTGCGCTTGCCCGGCATGATCGACGACGACAGGCCGTCATCGGGAAAGACGAGTTCGCCGAGGCCGGTGCGCGGCCCGGAGCCGAGCAGCCGGATGTCGTTGGCGATCTTGATCAGCGAGACCGCCAGCACGTGGAGCGCGCCCGAGACCTCGACGAGGGCGTCGTGGGCGCCCATGCCCTCGAACTTGCTCGGATTGGGCCGGAAGGGCAGCCCGGTCAGGCCCGCGACTTCCTCGCAGAAGACGTCGTCGAACCCGGCCGGCGCGTTGAGGCCGGAGCCGACGGCGGTGCCCCCTTGAGCGAGCCGGTACAGGCGCGGGGCCGTGGCCTCGATCCGCTCGATCCCGAGGCCGACCTGCCGGGCGAAGGCGTCGAAGGCCTGCCCGACCGTCATCGGGACCGCATCCATGAGGTGGGTGCGGCCGATCTTCACGACGTCGTCGAACTCGGCCGCCTTGGCGGCGAGGGTGTCGCGCAAGGTTCCGAGGGCGGGCATCAGCCGCTCGTGCAGCTCGATCGCGACGCAGAGATGCATGACGGTCGGGAAGCTGTCGTTCGAGGATTGCGAGCGGTTGACGTGGTCGTTGGGATGGACCGGCCGGCGCAGGCCGAGCGGCTGGCCCAGGGTCTCGTTGGCGCGGTTGGCGATGACCTCGTTGGCGTTCATGTTGGTCTGGGTGCCGGATCCGGTCTGCCAGATCGGCAGCGGGAAATGGCCGTCGAAGCGGCCCTTCCACAGCTCCCGCGCCGCCGCCTCGACGGCCTCGGCGAGGGCGGGGTCGAGCGTCCCGAGGCGGCGGTTGGCGCGGGCGGCCGCGAGCTTCTGCAGGCCGAAGGTCCGCACGAGGCAGGCCGGGAAGCGCTCGTCGCCGATCTCGAACACGCCGAGCGCCCGCTGCGTCTGCGCACCCCAGTACCGGTCGGCGGGGATCTCGACCGGACCGAAGGCGTCGTGCTCGATCCTGATTCCGGGTTTGTCGGTCATGTGGGCTTGCGGTCCTGCGAGGGGGCGTGTCGATCACGGTGTCGGGGAGCCCGCGGGCTCCCCGGATGCGTCAGGCCGCGGCGGCGCGCTCGGCGCGCAGGCGGGCCATCGCCTCCTGCGCCATGGCGGGATCGAACTCGCCGGCGAGCTTGGCCGTGACCACGGTGGCGACGCTGTTGCCGATGGCGTTGGTGGTGGCGACGGCGATCGACATGAAGCGGTAGACGCCGAACAGGATCGGCAGGCCTTCGAGCGGCAGGATTCCGGTCGCCGCCACCGTCGCGGCGAAGACCACGAAGCTGCCGCCCGAGACGGTCGCCGCGCCCTTCGAGGTCAGGAGCATGACGCCGAGGATGCCGAGTTGCTGCCAGAGATCGAGCGGCACGTGATAGGCATTGGCCAGGAAGACGATGCCCATCGACATGTAGATCGAGGTGCCGTCGAGGTTGAAGGCGTAGCCCGTCGGCAGCACGAGGCCGACGCTCTGGCGCGAGCAGCCATAGGTCGGCAGCTTCTCGATGAGGCGCGGCAGCACGCTCTCGGACGAGGCGGTTCCGAGCACGATGTAGATCTCCTCGCGAATGAAGTCGAGGAACTGGAACAGGTTGATCTTGAACAGGGCCGAGATCGCGCCGAGCACCACCACGATGAACAGGATCACCACGGCGTAGAAGCTGAGAATCAGGTAGATCAGCGACAGGAGCACGCTGGTGCCGCTCGATCCGACCGCGAAGGCGACCGCCCCGAAGGTGCCGATCGGCGCCACCAGCATGATCAGGTGGATGAACTCGAAGAAGGCGTCGGAGATGCGGTTGAGGCCGTTCTCGATCGGCTGGCGCTTCTCGGCGGGCAAGTGCAGCAGGGCGGCGCCGAAGATCAGCGCGATGACGAGCACCTGGAGCAGCTCGCCCTTGGCGAAGGCGCCGATGAAGTTGTCGGGAAAGACGTTGAGGATGAAGTCGAGGGCGGAATGCGGCGCGGTCGCGCCGGTCGGCGCCTTGCCGTGGGCGAGGTCGGCCCGGGTCGAGGCGGCCATGCCCTGGCCGACGCCGAGCAGGTTGCCGGCGAGCAGGCCGACGCCGAGCGCGATGGTCGAGACGATCTCGAAGTAGAGCATCGCGATCAGGCCGACCTTTCCGACCCGCTTGAAGTCGCCGGCCGAGGTGACGCCGATCACGACGCACAGGAAGACCAGCGGCGCCACGGCCGTCTTGATCAGGCGCAGGAAGATGTCACCGAGAACCTTGAGCTGGACCGCGACGCCCGGGAGGAGGAAACCGATGGCGGCGCCGAGCACCATGGCGACGACGATCTGGACGCCGAGGTTGCGCCAGAGCGCCTTCCTCTTCGGCTTCGCGGCGGTGGCGGGTCTCGGGGCGATCGCGTGTGGATCGAGCGTGGCGTCGGGCATGGCTTCCTCGGGTCGGGGGTGAGAGGGCACGCGCTCCCGTTGTCGCCGGGCGGAGAGCCCGGCGATGCGGCGCGTTCGACGATGACGACACTCATGACGGTGCGGCGTCGAAGATCATCGGGCGATCTCCGGTGTCATCGCTCGTCCACCGCCAGGATTCCGACTGAACATGACTTCGTCTTTCCGCGAGGCCGACGAGCCTGGAGCACTTTTTCGACGACGCGGATGCCGGCTCGTCGCAGTCAATGCGGCGAACCCAAAGACCTGGAGCGGCATCCGATTGCGACGTGATCGGGCGCTGCTCCAGCGTCGGAGTCAGGCACCGCGGGCCGCGCCGGAGAGCACGCGGTCGACCATCTCGGGCGCCGAGCCGAGATAGTTCGCCGGGTCGGTCAGGCGGTCGATCGCGGCGCGGTCGAGATGCGCCGTCACTTCGGGCATGGCGGTCAGGGCCTCGGCCAGCGTCCCGCCCCGCTCGTTGACGAAGCGGCAGGCGGCGTAGACGAGGTCGTGGGCCTGCTGCCGCCCGGTATGGGGAGCGAGCGCCATCATCGCCGCCTCGGCGACGATCAGCCCGCGGCTGATCCCGAGATTCTCGCGCATCCGCGCCTCGTCGACGATCAGGCCGCCCAGCGCGAACTTGGCCTGGTGCAGGGCGCCGGCGGTCAGCACGAAGCTCTCGGGGATCGCCATCCACTCGGCGTGCCACGGGCCGGTCGCCCGCTCGAAGTCCTGGACCATCGCATCCAGCATCAGGCCGGCCTGCTGGCGCACGCCCTTGGCGGCGGCGAGCATCAGTTCGGAGGAGATCGGGTTGCGCTTCTGCGGCATGGTCGAGGAGGCGCCGCGCCCGGTGACGAAGGGTTCATAGACCTCGGCGAACTCGGTCGAGGCCATGATCATGATGTCGAGGGCGATCTTGCCGAGCGTGCCGGTGACGAGCGCCAGCAGGTTGACGGCCTCGGCAAAACCGTCGCGGGCGACGTGCCAGGTCGAGGCCGGGACGCCGAGCCCGAGTTCCCGGCAGAACGCCTCCTGTACGCGCAGCCCCTCCGCGCCGAGCGACGCGAGCGTCCCGGCCGCTCCGGCGAACTGGCCGACCAGCACCCGCGGCTTCAGCTCTTCGAGGCGCTCGGCGTGGCGGTCGATCATGGCGAGCCAGATCGCCGTCTTGTAGCCGAAGGTGACGGGCAGGGCCTGCTGCAGGTGGGTGCGCCCGGCCATCGGCGTGTCGCGGTAACGAGCCGACAGGTCGGCCAGGATCCCCCGCAGGGCGGCGAGGTCGGCCGCGACGATCTCCAGGCCGGCCCGGATCTGGAGCACGGTGGCGGTGTCCATGATGTCCTGGGTGGTCGCGCCCCAATGGACGTAGCGCCCGGCCTCGCCGCACTGATGCACGAGCTGATGGACGAGCGGCAGGATCGGGTAGCCGACATTGTCGGTCTCCCGGCGCAGGAGATCGAGATCGAGCGCCTCGAAAGAGCAGGTGCGGGCGATCGCCTCGGCGGCCTCGGCCGGGATCACGCCGCAAGCGGCTTCAGCCCGCGCCAGGGCGACCTCGACCTCGATGTAGCGCCGGATCAGGGCCCGATCGGAAAAAACCTCCCGCATTGCCGGTGTGCCGAAGGCATCCCGGAACAGCAGCGAATCGATGACGGTGGCGGCCATGCCGCTGTCCCTCCCAGTTGTTATGTTCGTACAAAAATTATGTACGAACATAACAACTGTCAAGCCCCTTGACGGGCCGCGGGCGCTTCCGTCTTCTCGCGGGGCTGCCGGCTCGGGCGGAGGTTCGGTCTCGTTGGAAACGCGTTACGCATACGTCGCACGCCTGCTCACCGAGGCGATCGCGGATGGGCGCTACCCCGTGGGCTCGCTCCTTCCCAACGAGCACGCGCTCGCGGACCAGTTCGCGGTCAGCCGGGCGACGGTGCGGGCGGCGATGCGCGAGTTGCAGAATTCGGGGCTGATCAGCCGCCGCAAGAGCGCGGGAACCCGGGTCGAGGCGGCCACCGCGTCACCGGCCGCGGGCTTCTCGCAGAACCTCGAATCCATCGAGGCGGTGCAGCAATTCGGCGCCGAGACCGAGCGCCAGATTCAGGACATCGCCGACGTGGTCGCCGATGCCGATCTCGCCGCGGCGCTCGACTGCCAGCCGGGCCGGCGCTGGCTGCGCGTATCGTTCCTGCGGCGCGTGCCCGGCACCCCGTCGGCGCCGCCGATCTGCTGGACCGACGTCTATCTCGACGCCGCTTACGGCGACGCGCTGCGCGAGCGCATCGCCTCGCATTCGGGCATCTACGGCACGTTGCTGGAAGCCGTGTCCGGCCGGCGCATCGTCGAGATCCGCCAGAGCATCCGCGCGGTGGGAGTGCCCGCATCCTGCGCCGACGACCTGCAGGTCGCGCCGGGAAGCCACGCGCTCGCGATCCGGCGCCAGTACGTCCTCAGCCCCTACGGCATGGCGGAGGTCTCCCTCAGCATCCATCCTGCCGAGCGCTACAGCTATCAGAGCGTCCTCAAGCGGCACGACGGCGAGCCGCCTGCATCGTCCGGTTCCGCCGACGCGCCCGGCGCGTGAGGGGATGCGGCCGATCGAGGCCGGCCCGCATCGCGGCGCCGAGCCCCGAACCGGCCGTCGCGCCGGCTCGCGACCTGTGATACGGCGTCCGGAAGATTCCTTCCGGACGCCGTATCACCAGCCCGCGCGGTGAAGCCGTAGGCTTCACACGCCTGAGCGAAGCCGGTTTCCGCATCGCGAAGCGATCAATCGGCGACTGTATGACAGGATCGGCCTGAGCCGGCCGCAGGAACGACCGGGGGGAGCGAGCGTGCGCACGACACCGGCAACGCGACGGCGCCTGTCCGTCCTGATCCTCATCGGATCCGTGCTGGTCGCCGCCTGCTGGATCGGGTCCACCGTCGCGTACCTCCCTCCCCTCGACCTCACGGCGGCGAACGCCCGCTCCACCATCGTCCTCGACCGGGCCGGCACGCTGCTGCGTCCCTTCGCCACCGCCGACGGCCGCTGGCGGCTGCCGCTCGAACCCGCGGCGACCAATCCCCGCTTCCTCGCCATGCTGACCGCCTACGAGGACCGGCGCTTCCGCGACCATCCGGGGGTCGATGCGCGGGCGCTCCTGCGCGCCGCCGGGCAGTGGCTCGCGGCGGGGCGGATCGTGTCGGGGGCCTCGACCCTGTCGATGCAGGTGGCGCGCCTGATCGAGCCGCGGGGCGAGCGCTCGCTCACCGCCAAGCTCCGCCAGATCGCCCGGGCGATCGAACTGGAGCGGCGCCTCGGCAAGGACGGGGTCTTGCGGCTCTACCTCGCGCTCGCGCCCTATGGCGGGCCGATCGAGGGGTTGCGGGCGGCGAGCCTCGCCTATTTCGGGCGCGAGCCGGCGCGGCTGACGCTTGCCGAGGCCGCCCTGCTGGTGGCTTTGCCCCAGGCGCCGGAGGGGCGGCGGCCCGACCGGTTCCCGGAGGCCGCGCGCCGGGCCCGCGACCGGGTGCTCGACATCGCGGCCGCCCGCTTCGTGGTGCCGGCGGCGGACGCCGCCGCCGCCAAGGCCGAGCCGGTGCCGCACGGGCGAAAGCCCTTCCCGATGCTGGCTCCCCACGCCGCCGAGGCGGCTCTGGCGCAGGAGCCGGCCTTAGCCGTGCACCGCCTCACCCTCGACGCGCGGCTCCAGGCCCGGCTCGAACCGCTGGTGGCCGAGCGGGCGGCGGCGATCGCTCCCGGCCTGTCGGCGGCGCTTCTCGTCATCGACGACGCCACCGGCGAGGTGCGGGCTCAAGTGGGCAGCGCCGGCTACCTCGATGCCACCCGCTCGGGCGCCATCGACATGACCGGGGCGGTCCGCTCGCCGGGCTCGGCGCTGAAACCCTTCGTCTACGCCATGGCGTTCGAATCGGGGCTGGCCCATCCCGAGACCCTGATCGAGGACCGCCCGTCCCGGTTCGGCGCGAGTTACGCGCCGGAGAATTTCGACCTCACCTTCCAGGGCACGGTGACGGCGCGGCGCGCGCTCCAGCTCTCCCTCAACGTCCCGGCGGTGGAGCTGATGGAGGCGGTGGGGCCGGCCCGCTTCATCGCCCGCCTGCGCTCCGCCGGCGCCGCCATCGCGCTGCCCAGGGACGCCGCGCCGGGCCTGCCGGTGGCGCTCGGGGGCCTCGGCATCACGCTCGCCGACCTCGCCCGGCTCTATGCCGGGCTCGCCCGCGGCGGCGAGGTGCCGGTGCTGAGGCGCCGCCTCGACGCTCCGGCGACCGATGCGGTGCTGCCGCGCATCGCCGAGCCGGTGGCGTCCTGGTACGTCGCCGACGTGTTGCGCGGCACGCCGCCGCCCGAGAGCGCCCTGCCGAACCGCCTCGCCTACAAGACCGGTACGTCCTACGGCTACCGCGACGCCTGGGCGGTCGGGTTCGATCGCCGATACACCGTGGCGGTCTGGCTCGGCCGGCCGGACGGGGCCGGGGTGCCGGGCCTCGTCGGGCGGATCGCCGCCGCTCCGCTGCTGTTCGACGCCTTCGCCCGCCTCGGCGGCGACCCGGAGCCCGTGGCGCGCCCCCGCGACGCCCTGGTGGCGACGACGAGCACCTTGCCGCCGCCCTTGCGGCACCTGCGCCGGGAGGCCGGCCCGACCGACCGCCTGCGCATCGCCTATCCGCCGGACGGGGCGCGGATCGACCTCGGCGCACAGGAGGGGGCGCCCGCCGGCCTCGCCCTCAAGGCGCTCGGCGGCACCCTGCCGCTGACCTGGCTCGTCGGCGGCCTGCCGGTGACCGAATCGGACCGGCGCCAGGCCGAGTGGCAGCCCGACGGCGCCGGCTTCGTGCGCATCTCGGTGCTGGACGCGACGGGGGCCAGCGACAGCGTGATGGTGCGGGTCGAGTAGGCCCGATCACATTTTCGATAGAATGGCCCTGGGTCAGCGGCGGATCGTTTCGCCGCCCATCCCGTTCCTTCCCGGTGGAAGCGTGGCGAGACGGCGAGCGCCGCGCGCGTGGGAGTTAAGCGTCGCATGGCGGATGGGCGAGACGATCGCAGGGGCCTCCTGCCGATGAAGCCGGCCCGGGTCCAGGCCGCCGAGACCCCCGGCGACGGTCTCGCGGCCCCGCTCGTGATCGCCGCGGTGATCGTGGCGGCCCTGTATTTCGGTCGCGAGATCCTGATCCCGATCGCCATCGCGGTCCTGCTCAGCTTCGTCATCGGGCCGCTGGTGGCGCTTTTGCGCAAGCTGCGGCTCGGGCGCATCCCCTCCGTCGGCGTCGCGGTGCTGCTGCTGCTCGCCGTGGTGGCGGGTTTGGGCGGGCTCATCGGCATGCAGGTCGCCGACCTCTCGACCGGCCTGCCGCGCTACCAGCGCACCATCGCCCAGAAGGCCGAGAACCTGAAGGCCGGGCCGCTCGGCGACCTCGCCGGGTACCTGCGCAGCATCAACCACCAGATCCAGCAGGCCGGAGCACCGGAGCAGAAACCGGAGGACCGGAAGGAGAAGCCCGCAGGCAAGCCCGCCCCGCCGCCCTCCGTGCAGAACCCCGACAAGCCGGTGCTGGTCGAGATGCGCGACCGCGAACCCGGCCCGGTCGAGCTCGCCGAGAAGGTGCTGGCGCCGGTCGTCTCGCCGCTGGCCACCCTCGGCATCGTGTTCGTGGTCCTGATCTTCATCCTGGTCCAGCGCGAGGATCTGCGCGACCGGATGATCCGCCTCGTCGGCTCCAGCGACCTGCACCGCACCACCGTGGCGATGGACGACGCGGCGCGGCGCCTGAGCCGGTTCTTCCTGGTCCAGCTCGCCCTCAATGCCGGGTTCGGCCTCGTCATCGGCGTCGGCCTGTGGCTGATCGGCGTGCCGAACCCGATCCTGTGGGGCATCTTCACCGCGCTGATGCGCTTCGTGCCCTATATCGGTGCCTTCCTGTCGGCCCTGCTGCCGTTGATGCTGGCGGCCGCCGTCGATCCGGGCTGGAACATGGTGCTGGCGACCGCAGCCCTGTTCCTGGTGCTGGAGCCGCTGGTCGGCCAGTTCATCGAGCCGCTGGTCTACGGCCACTCGACCGGGCTGTCGCCCTTCGCGGTCCTGGTCTCGGCCCTGTTCTGGACCTGGCTGTGGGGACCGGTGGGGCTCCTGCTCTCGACGCCGCTCACCGTCTGCCTCGTCGTGCTCGGCCGCCACGTCGACAAGCTCGAATTCCTCGACGTGCTATTCGGCGACCGCCCGGCCCTGACCCCGGTCGAGAACTTCTATCAGCGCATGCTGGCCGACGACCCGGACGAGGCGCAGGAACTGGCCGAGGTCATCCTCGCCCAGTGCTCGCTCTCTTCCTATTACGACGAGGTGGCGCTCAAAGGCCTCCAGCTCGCCGCCACCGACGCCCGGCGCGGCGTGCTGACCGGGAGCCAGTTGGAGCGCATCCGCGTCGGCATCGCGCAACTGATCGAGGATCTGGCCGACCGGGACGACGCGGCGCCGGAGGCCAAGACCACCCTCGCCGGCCGGCTCCTGTCGGGCCGCCAGGACGAGGAGGTGCCCTGCGAGGCCGCGCCCGCCGTGCCGGACGCCCCCGCCCCGGACGCCCTGCCGGAAGCCTGGCGACGCGAGGGCGCGGTGCTCTGCGTCGCCGGCCGCGGGCCGCTCGACGAGGCCGCCTCGATGATGCTGGCCCAGCTCCTCGACAAGCACGGCTTCGGCACCCGGGTGGTGCCGTTCGAGGCGGTGTCGCGGGCCGAGATCGGGTCGCTCGACGCCTCCGCGGCGCGGATGATCTGCATCTCCTATCTCGAGATCAGCGGCACGCCGGCCCATCTGCGCTACCTCGTCCAGCGGGCGCGGCGGCGGGCGCCCGAGGCGCAGGTGCTGGTGGGCCTATGGCCGGCGGACGACGCGGTGCTGAGCGATCCCGGCGCCCGGAAATCGCTCGGCGCCGACCATTACGCGGTCTCATTGCGCGAGGGCGTCGAGGCCTGCCTGGAGGCTGTGCGCGACGCGCCGGCCGCCGCCCCCTCCCCCGCCCCGGCGCAAGAAACCCACGATCGAGAGATCCGAAACGAGACCGAGGAAGAGTACGAGACCGAGGAAGAGTTCGAGCCCGTCCCCGAGCGTGCCGGGGCCTGAAGCTCCGGGGCTTGACGCCGGGGCCGCGCCGCCGTTTCGATCCGGCGGATGCGGGCCGCGGGCCCGCGGATCGAGCGGGAATCGGGGACAGCATGAGCGTGGTGGATTTCGCACGGTTCGTGGACGAGCTCGCCACCCAATCGGGCCAGGCCATCCTGCCCTTCTTCCGCGCGTCCTTCGCCACCGAGGACAAGGCCGCCGGCAAGGCCGCCTTCGACCCGGTCACCGAGGCCGACCGCGCCGGCGAGGCGGTGATGCGCCAGCTCATCAAGCGCAGCTTTCCCGACCACGGCATCCTGGGCGAGGAATTCGGCACGGAGAATCCGGATGCGGAATACGTCTGGGTGCTCGATCCGATCGACGGCACCCGCGGCTTCATCGCCGGCCTGCCGATCTGGGGGACCCTGATCGGGCTCACCAGGGGCGGCGTGCCCTGCTACGGCCTGATGAACCAGCCCTTCACCGGCGAGCGCTTCTTCGGCGACGGCGAGGCCGCCCACTACCAGGGCCCGCACGGCCACCGCCGCCTGCGCACCCGCCGGAAAGGCGATCTGGCGGACGCGATCCTGCACACCACCGATCCGCGCCTGTTCGGCGAGGGCACGGCGGACCGGCAGGCCTACGAGCGCGTGGAGAAGGCCACCCGTCTCGCCCGCTACGGCGCCGATTGCTACGCCTACGCCATGCTCGCCGCCGGCCATATCGACCTCGTGATCGAGGCCGCGCTGAAGCCCTACGACATCGTGGCGATGATCCCGGTGATCGAGGGCGCCGGCGGCGTCGTCACCACCTGGGAGGGGACTTCCGCCGCCAAGGGCGGGCGGATCGTGGCGGCGGGGGACAAGCGGCTGCACGAGGCGGCGTTGGCGCTGCTGAACGCCTGATGCACCGGGGTTAGGCGCCGGGACGGGGACGGGGGCGGCACTCTCCGTTCACGCCACCTCGGCCCGCGCCTCCCCGACCCCCGGCAACGCCGTCCCCGGCACGAACGCGTCGAACGCCGCCCAGAACTGCTCGCGGACCGCCTCCTGCTCCATCAGGATCTCGTGGCGCGCGCCGCGCAGGGTGATGGTGTGGCCGGCCGCCAGCCGGGCGGCGAAGCGCTCCACCGCAGGGGTGCTGCACACCGGATCGGCGCCGGCGGCCACCACCAGGACCGGCACGCGGATGCCCAGCGGATAGCGCGGATCCTCGAAGCGGCGCATCGCCCGGAAGGCGGCGGCGAGCCAGCCGATGGTGGGGTCGCCGATGGCCCCGGCCCCGACCGCGAGCGCCGCGGCGGCGTTGCGGGCGTAGCGGACGGGATCGGCGGTGAGCCGGTTGTTCGGGAACGGCTTGGTGGCGATCGAGACCGCCGAGCCCCCCGGCACGTAGCGGCGGCCGAAGCCCAAGGCCCGCAGGCATGCCGCGAGGCGCATCGCGGCCTTCGGCCGGCGGATCATGCAGATCGCCACCATCGGGGCGAGGACGACGAGGCGGTCGAACGGCAGCCAGCCCTCCCGGGCCGCGGTGAGGCAGATCGCGCCGCCCATCGAGTGGGCGAGGCCGAAGAACGGGCGCGGCATCCGCGCCTCCATCACCTGGCTCTCCACCGCCGCGAGGTCGAGCTTGTACTCCGAGAAATCGTCGACATGGCCCTTGTGCGGGTCCTCGACGGTGCGGTCGGAGCCGCCCTGGCCGCGCCAGTCGAAGGCGACGACGTGGAAGCCGCGGCCGCGCAGCTCCGCCACGGTCTCGAAGTACTTCTCGATGAACTCCGCCCGGCCCTGCACCAGGCAGACCGTGCCGTGGACGACCCGCGCCGTCGGCGCCCAGGTGGCGACCCGCAAGGAAAGGCCGTCGGCGGTCCGGACCGTCAGGAGCGCGGCCCCGGGCGGGATCGGGTTGTCGGGCGTGGCGAGCAGCGGCACGGTCACGAGAAGGCCTCCGAGGCTGGCATACGGTTTCCGCATCGCTCAAGCGCCGCGCGGGCTGGATGACCCGGTGTCCGAACGGATCGTTCGGACACCGGGTCATCCAGCGCATCCTGGCACGGCACCCCCTAACAAGTGGAGCGCGAGGCCGGCTTGTCCGGCCCTTGGATCGGCCCCCTCGCAAAAAATTCGCAACCTCCCGCTTGCGGCGGTCTTGATCAGCCGAAAGCCCAATCCAATATGCGAAGGGCGCCGGCCGATACGGCGGCGCGCAAGACCGGGACCGGCCCGTGCGGCGGTTCCACCAGACTACATATTGCTTCAGACGGAGAATATGTCATGCGTCAGTTCGATCTCGCTCCCCTGTACCGTTCGACCGTCGGCTTCGACCGCCTGTTTTCCGCTCTCGACCAGTTCGTGACCTCGGATGCGGCGCCGACCTACCCGCCCTACAACATCGAGCGTACGGCCGAGAACGCCTACCGCATCACCCTCGCGGTGGCGGGCTTCACGGATCAGGACCTGTCGATCGAGACCCGCGAGAACGCGCTCACCGTGAAGGGCGAGCGCAAGGCCGAGGCCAAGCAGGCCGAGTTCCTGCACCAGGGCATCGCGGCCCGCGGCTTCGAGCGGCGCTTCCAGCTCGCCGACCACGTTCAGGTGACGGGTGCGGTGCTGGAGAACGGCCTGCTCCACGTCGATCTCGTCCGCGAGATCCCGGAGGCCAAGAAGCCGCGCCAGATCCAGATCGCCTCGGGCTCCCGCCCGCAATCGATCGAGGGCAGCGTCCAGAAGGCCGCGTAAGCGTTCAAGCCTACTCATCCCTAGGGGAGCGTCCCGGCCGCGAGGCCGGGGCGCTTCTTCGTATGGAGGGCAGGGCTGGAGCATTTTCCGACGAAGCGGATGCCGGTTCGTCGGAAAAAATGCGCCAGAATCGACGGCCTGGAGAGCTTCACGATTGCAACGCGGTCGCGAAGCGCTCTAAGCAGACTTGCGTTGGCAGGCCAACGCTTCGTCCGCTTAGATCCTTGTTTTATCGCAGATTTTTTCCGCAAAACCGGCGGCCACTTTTGCGAAATCTGCTTAGCGTCAGGGCAGGAGATGCGTGCCGTGGGTGAGCGCCGCGCCGGCCCGCAGGGCCACCGCCACGAAGACGGTCTCGGCCAGTTCCTGCTCGGTCGCGCCGGCCTTCTTCGCCGCCTCGCGGTGCACTTCGAGGCAGTAGGGGCATTGGGTGGTGAGGGCGACGGCGAGCGCCATCAGCTCCTTGTACTTGCGCGGGATCGCGCCGTCCGCGAGCGCGGCCTTGTCGAGGGCCTCGAACGCCCCCATCGCCTCCGGGGCGAGGGTCTTCAGGGCGGGCAGCTTCTGGAGGTTGGCGGAATCGTACATCGCGTGGGACATGGCGTGATCCTCCCGGGTTGGCCGGTGTCGTGACCGGCCGCCCATCGGTCGGGGCGGCTCGGCCTCGTGACAGTTAGAGGATCACGGGCCGCCGCCCAATGCGGCTTTGGGCCCGTCCGCGCGGCTTACCTCAGAGATCGCCTCAGAGATCCCCGAAGGCGAGCTGCGCCGTCGCCGGGGCCTTCGGCGACTTGCCGGGCTTGTCCTTGGCCGTGCCGGCCTTGGCGCTCCTGGCCCCGGCCTTGGCCCCCGCTTTGGCGGCGGCCTTGCGCGGCCGCTTCGGCTCGGCGCCCTGGATGCGCGCCTTGCCCTTGTCGCGGGCCACGGCCTCGGGCGCGGTCTGGTCGCCCGAGAGCCACTTGCCGCGCTTGATCACCTCGTTCACCCGGCCCTGGTTGACGCCGAGCTTGAAGGCGATCTCCTGCTGGGTCATCTCCGTCGAGCCGTGCAGCTCGAGGATCTCGCGAGCGAGTTCCGGAGTCATCTTCTTGCCGACGATGCGGCGGCCGGGCTTGACCACCCGGGTGGCGCGGTCGCGCTCGCGCAGGCGCTCGAGAATCGCCAGCGCCATCTGCATGCCGTTCTCGCGCAGGGCTTCCTCGAATTCCTTCAGCGTCGCCATCGGGACCGAACTCCGCTGTCACGTTCCGGCAGGGAAACGGCCGCCGGTCGGCGCCGGTTGCCACCGTGCACAGGTCATCCACGGTTTGTGCGCGTCCTGTTCCGGCTTGGCAACCGGCCGCCGGAGGCCATCCACCGCTCTCGCCGCCGCCCGTCGCGTTGGACAAGGCCGGCGGCTTCGCGCATGGCTTGACCCCGATCGGACAGGAGACCGGCATGGTTCTGGAAATCGCGCAGATCGAGGTGAAACCCGGGCACGAGAGCGCCTTCGAGGCCGGCGTCGGCCGGGCGGCGGAGCTGTTTCGCCGTGCCAAGGGCTGCCGTGGCATGGAGCTGCAACGCTCGGTCGAGATCCCGACCCGCTACCGCCTGATGGTGCGGTGGGAGACCCTGGAGAACCACACGGTCGACTTTCGCGAATCGGCGGATTTCCCGGCCTGGCGCGCCCTGGTCTCGGAGCATTTCGCCGCTCCGCCGCAGGTCGAGCACACGGTGCTGGCGGTCCAGGGCTCCTGAACCGCGGGACGCGCCGCGCCCGGGCGCGCGCCTCGAGCGCAGCCGCAGCGTGACATGAGGCGCCCGACCCGCTACTCGCGAGTCAAGGTTCCTCGATCTCACGGCACCCGACATGGCCCGACGTCCCCTGCGCATCGGCACCCGCGGCAGCCCGATGGCGCTCGCCCAGACCGGGATGGTGCGCGACCGCATCGCGGCGGCCCATCCCGACCTCGCCGAGCCCGGCGCGATGGAGCTCGTCGTCGTCACCACGGTGGCCGACAAGGTGCTCGACCGGCCGCTCTCCGAGATCGGCGGCAAGGGGCTGTTCACCAAGGAGCTGGAGCAGGCGCTGCTGACCGATCAGGTCGACATCGCCGTCCATTCGATGAAGGACGTCGAGACCTGGCTGCCGGACGGGCTCGTCATCGCCTGCATCCTGGAGCGGGACGATCCCCGCGACGCCTTCCTGTCGCCGCGGGCGCAGAGCCTCGCCACCCTGGCGCCGGGCAGCCGGGTCGGCACGTCGTCCCTGCGCCGCGGCGCGCAGGTGCTGATGCACCGGCCCGACCTCACGATCGTCCCCTTGCGCGGCAACGCCAATACCCGGATGAAGCGCCTCGAGGAGGGCGCCTGCGACGCCACCCTGCTCGCCATCGCGGGACTGGAGCGCCTCGGCCTCGCCGACCGCGCGCAGGAGATCCTGCCGGTGAGCGCGATGCTGCCGGCGGTGGCGCAAGGGGCGCTCGGCATCGAGTGCCGGGCCGGCGACACCGAGGTGATCGCGCGCCTTCAGGTGGTGGCCTGCCCCACGACCACGATCGCGGTGGGAGCCGAACGGGCCCTGCTCGAAGAGCTCGACGGCTCGTGCCGCACCCCGATCGCGGCGCTCGCCCAGATCGACGGCGACCGCCTGACCCTCGACGGGATCCTGTTCCTGCCCGACGGCAGCGCCCATTGGACGACCCACCGCGCCGGCGCCGCCGCCGACGCCCTGACGATCGGGCGCGAGGCGGGCGCGGAGCTGAAGGCGAAAGCGGGCGAGACCTACCGGGACAAGCTGCAATAGAGCGTTTGCCGACGAAGCGGGTGCCGGTTCGTCGAGAGAGAATGCGGCACAATCGAAAATCCAGAGCAGCGTCCGATCGCAAGGTGATCGGGGGCTGCGCCCGCGGGCGGACCGCCGCACGGAGTGATCGGCGCGCGGGTCACACCCGCATCGTTCCAGCTCGCCGCTCCTGCTCCCGGGCGCCGCCGAGCCCGCCCGCGGCGACCCCGCCGCCCCGCCGCTTGACCGCGTAGGAGGCCGCGTCCGCTTCCCGGAGCAGATCGTCGAGATCCGCCGAGGCCGAGGGCGCGCAGGCAAAGCCCAGGCTCAGTCCGACGGTGACGGTCTGCGTCCCGAGCTGGTAGGGTGCGCCGAGGGCGTGGACGATACGGCGGGCGAGAGTTTCCGCCTCCTCGACGTGCCGTACCCCGGGCTGGAGCACCACGAACTCGTCCCCGCCGATCCGGGCCGCCAGGGCGGGCGCGGCGAGAAGCAGGCGCAGTCGCGCGCCGAGCTCCTGCAGCAGGGCGTCCCCGGCCGCGTGGCCGAAGCGGTCGTTGACGGGCTTGAAGCCGTCGAGATCGAAGCAGTGGATCGCCACGCTGTCGTTCCCCGTCGCCGACAAGCCGTCGAACGCCCCGCGCAGCCCGAGCCGGTTGGCGAGCCCGGTCAGGGCGTCGCTGCGGGCGAGCGCCGCCATGTCGAGGCGCAGCCGGATCTGCCGGATGGCCGTGCGATGGGCCGACAGGACGCTCTGCAGCGCCCCGACGAGGAAGAGGCTGAACATCGTCGCCAGGATGCCGTGGGACATGCCCCCGCCCCAGGCTGCCGAGACGATCGCCGGCAGGGCCGCCAGCAGCAGCGCGCCGGCCGCGATGAAGGGCCTGACCGAGAGGTGGGTGACGACGCCGGAGCAATAGCCGAACAACAACCCGGTCGCGAGCATCTGCAGATCCATCCGGGGCTGCGCGAAGACCGTGCCGACGAGCGCGCCGACCGAGGAGGCGACCCCGATGGTGGTCAGGATCTGGCCCCACTCCCAGCGGCGGGCCTCCTTGCGCGCGAGCGGACCCCTCGCCAGCCGCCGCATCTGCAGGACGATGAGGGCGAGCTTGCATGCCGAAGCCAGGAGGCCGACCGCGACCGCCGCGAACAGGAAGGCATGGCCGAGGACCTGGGCGATGAACAGGCCCACCGCCGCCAGCGTGATGGCCATGATGGTCGTCGGCAGGGCGATGCGCGCAAGCTCGGCGACCAGCGCGGCGTAGACATCGTCCGTTTCAGCGCCTGCGGGCATCCGCCGTGTGTCCACCCCGTTTCCTGACGTGACGGAACCACGGGATCTATGACGATTCCGACAATATCCCTGGGATCGGGCAGAATCTTCGCGGCACGGCCTCTCGTGTCACAGCCTGAGGAAAGCGGAAGCCATCTGCCGTTCGGAATACTCCCCTGGAGCGTTGTCAGATCGCGCTGCAATCGGACGGCACTACAGGTCTTCGATTTCGACGCGCTTTCTTCGGCGGACCGGTATCCGCTTCGTCGGCAAATGCTCTAGACCAGTACCGGCACCGCCCGCTGCGCGCCGACGCCGAAGACCCGCTTGTATCGCTCGACCTCGTCCTCGGGTCCGAGCGCCTTGGTGGGATTGTCGGAGAGCTTCACGGTCGGGTGGCCGTTGGCGGAGATCACCTTGCAGACGATCGAGATCGGGTCGAGGCGGCCATCCGGCGCCAGCCCGCGGAAATCGTTGGTGAGGAGCGTGCCCCAGCCGTAGCCGATGCGCAGGCGGCCGTGGAAATGGCGGTGGATCCGCTCGATCACGTCGACGTCGAGCCCGTCGGAGAAGATCGCCAGCTTCTCCCGCGGGTTGCGGCCGTGCTTGGTCCACCAGCGAATCGCCTCCTCGCCCCCCTCGATCGGGTCCTTCGAATCGATGCGGATGCCGGTCCAGTCGGCCATCCAGGCCGGCCCGCGCTCCAGGAAGCCGGTGGTGCCGTAGGTATCGGGCAGGATCACCAGGAGGTTGCCGGCGTAATCCCGCTGCCAGTCGGCCAGCACCAGGTAGGGCGCGCGGGCGAGCTCCTCCTCGGTCTCGGCCAGCGCCGAATAGACCATCGGCAGCTCGTGGGCGTTGGTGCCCACCGCCTCGATGTCGTGGCGAAGCGCGATCAGGCAGTTCGAGGTGCCGAGGAAGCTCGAGCCCAAGCCTTCGATCATCGCCTCGACGCACCAGTCCTGCCACAGGAAGCCGTGGCGGCGGCGGGTGCCGAAATCGGCGATGGAAAGACCCGGCAGGTTCTTCAGCCGCTCGATCTTCTCCCAGATCCGGGTCATCGCGCGGGCATAGAGCACCTGCAGCTCGAACTTGCCCATGCCCTTGAGCACGCCGCGCGAGCGCAGCTCGTTGAGGATGGCGAGTGCGGGCACCTCCCACATCGTGGTCTCGATCCACGGGCCGTGGAAGGTGAGCACGTATTGACCGTCCTGCTTCTCCAGGAGGTAATCGGGGAAGCGGAAATTCTCGAGCCAGTCCATGAAGTCCGGCGAGAACATCTGGCGCCTTCCGTAGAAGGTGTTGCCGCGCAGCCAGGTCGATTCGCCCCGCGTCAGCCGCAGCGATCGGCAATGATCGAGCTGCTCGCGCAATTCGCCGGGATCGATGAGGTCGGCGAGCCTGATCCGGCTGGTGCGGTTCTGGATGCCGAAGGTGACCGAGACGTTCCGGTGCCGCCGGAAGATCGTCTGGGCCATCAGGAGCTTGTAGAAATCCGTGTCGAGCACGGAGCGGATGATCGGGTCGATCTTCCAGGTGTGGTTGTAGACCCTGGTCGCGAGATCGAGCATCGCCCGTGCCTGCCTGCCTCGGGCCGCCTCCTGCGAGCGGCCGGACCGTCGCCCCTCGGGCGGGGCGACGGCGGGTGCGAAGCCCGCACGGTTCGGGCGCCTGAGTCAAGCGTGCGAGCCGAGCGACCGCTCAGCTTCCGCTGCAATCCTCAGCCGGCGCCTCGCCTTCAGCGGGCGCCGAGGTCGACGGCCTTCTTCTCGGTCTTCGGCGACTCGCCGGTCACCGCCGCCTTCACGTAGCCGTAGAGATGGAGCATCGTCGAGTTCGGGCTGTCCCAGTACTCGCCCTTCTCCGGGTGGACGCGGATCAGCGCAACCGACGGATCGTCCTTGCCGCCGGGGAACCAGGTCTTCAGGCTCTCGCTCCACTTGGCATCGATCTGTGCCTTGTCGCGCACGATCTCGGCCTTGCCCGACACCGACACGTAGTTCTGGCTCGACGGATCGGAATAGGAGAGGTTGACCTGGTTGTCGCGGCCGATCTCGTTGGTCACCGGCGCGTCCTGCTTGACGAAGAACCACAGGTCGCCGGCTTCGTCCGCGTCCTGGTTCCACATCGGGCGGCTGCGCAGCTGCCCGTCGGAATCGGCCGTGGTCATCATCGCGACCTTCACGTCCTTGATCATCGCGAAGAGCTTCTTAGCGCCCTCGTGGTCGCGGTGGCTGCCCTGGTGCATCGGTCGATCTCCCTCGAAACACGTCGCGAGCGGGCAAAGCCGCTCGAAGCTGCACGACAACGGACGATGCCGGCTTTGGTTTCGGTTGCCCGCGGCCGAAACTCGGCCGTGATGTCGGACTCGCCTGACAGGGCGGCGCGCCTATCTGTGCGGTAACGGCGGCCGCATGGCGGGGCACCGCCATATCCGATGCGAAGACACGAGTCCGAGATGAAGATCAGCGCGCGCAACCAGCTCGACGGCAAGGTCGTCGAGGTCAAGAAGGGCGCCACCACCGCCCATATCCGGGTCGAGCTCGCCGGCGGGCAGATCGTCACAGCGGCGATCACCAATGAATCCGCCGACGAGCTGGGCCTGGCGCCCGGCAAGACCGTGAAGGCGGTGATCAAGTCCAGCGACGTGATGATCGCCACGGATTGAGATGCAATGTGGTGGGCTGAAGCGGGATCGCAGACGCCGTGCTCACCCCACCCACGACCTCATCCTGAGGTGTCAGTCGATTGAAAATCGACTGACCTCGAAGGAGGGCTCCGGAAGTCTCCGCGATCCCTGGAGCCCTCCTTCGACGCTCCCTGACGGTCGCACCTCAGGATGAGGTCGTGGGTGGGATCATTCATGATGCCGGACGGCAGGTTGTGAGTGCCTTTGCGATGCCGCTCGACCGACGCTCCCTCCTGATCGGCTCCGCAGCCTTCGCGCTGGCAAACGCGGCCCGCGCCGCCGAGCCCCCGCGGGACGATGCCGGCCGGACGCTCGACACCCTGAGACATCCCGTCACCAGGGTGTTTCCCGCAGGTCCCCCGGCGGCGATCCTGCTCTACACGCTCGCCCCCGACCTGCTGCTCGGCTGGCCGCGGGCGATCCGCCCGGCGGAAAAACCCTACCTGCTGCCGCCGGCCGCCGACCTGCCGGAGGTCGGGCGGCTCACCGGGCGCGGCAACACCGCCAACCTCGAGGCGGTGCTGGCGCTCAAGCCCGACCTGATCCTCGATGTCGGCTCCACCGCCGAGACCTACCGCTCGCTGGCCGACCGGGTGCAGGGCCAGACCGGCATCCCCTACGCCCTTCTCGACGGGCGCCTCGCCTCGGCACCCGCCACCTATCGCAGCCTCGGCGGCCTGATCGGGCGCGACGCCGAGCCCCTGGCCTCCCTCACCGAGGGTATCCTGGCGACGATGCGCGAGCGCGTCGCGACGGTGCCGGAGGCCCAGCGCCCCCGGGTCTACCTCGCCCGGGGGCCCCGCGGCCTCGAGACGGCGCGGGCGGGCTCGATCAACGTCGAGGCGCTGACGCTGATGGGCGCCGTCGACGTCGCCGGCCCGGGTAGCGGCCTGGCGCAGGTCTCGCCGGAGGACGTGGTGGCCTGGGCGCCCGAGGTGATCGTCGCCCTCGACCCCGCCTTCACGGCCGCAGCGCGGCAGGACCCGCTGTGGCAGGCGACCCCGGCCCTGCGATCCGGGCGGCTCCACGTGAGCCCAACGCTGCCCTTCGGCTGGGTCGATTTCCCGCCTTCGGTCAACCGCCTGATCGGCCTGTGGTGGCTCGGAAAAATCCTCTATCCGGCGCTGTTCCCCGAGGACATCAAGGGCGTTGCCCGCGACCTCTACGGCCGGCTCTACCACGTGACGCCGGACGAATCGGCCCTCGACCGCGTGCTGGCGGGAGCGCTGTGAGCGGCATCGCCCTCGCGGGCATCCGGGCGGTGCGGCTCGGCGGGCCGTGGCTGGCGCTGCTGGCCCTGGTGCTCGCCGCCGCCCTCGCCTTCGGGGTCGGGCGCTATCCGGTCTCACTTCTCGACGTCGCCCGGGTGCTCCTCGGCCGCCTCACCGGCCACGCGCCGGACGTGGCGCCTGCCGTCGAGGCGGTGGTGCTGCAGATCCGCGGGCCCCGCATCGCCGCCGCGATCCTGATCGGCGCCGCCCTCTCGGTCGCCGGCACCGCCTTCCAGGGGCTGTTTCGCAATCCCCTCGTCTCGCCCGACATCCTCGGCGCCTCGTCGGGGGCGGCACTCGGCGCGGTCGTCGGCATCTGGCTGTCCCTCGGGGTGCTGGCGATCGAGGGGCTGGCCTTCGCGGGCGGGCTGATCGCGGTCGCTTGCGTCTACGCGCTCGGTACCGCCCTGTCGGGGCGCGATCCGGTCCTGGTGCTGGTGCTGGCCGGCGTCGTCATCGGCTCGCTCCTCGGCGCCGGGGTCGGGCTGATCAAGTATCTCGCCGACCCCTACAACCAGCTCCCGGCGATGACCTTCTGGCTCTTAGGGAGCCTGTCGGGCACGCACCCCGCCGACCTGCTGCCGCTCGCCGGTCCCGTGATCCTCGGCACCGCGCTCCTCCTGCTGCTGCGCTGGCGCCTCGACGTGCTGTCCCTGCCGGACGAGGAGGCGCGCGCGCTCGGCCTCGCCACCGGGCCTTTGCGGGTCGCCGTCGTGGCCGCCGCCACCCTGGTCACGGCGGCGAGCGTCGCGACGGCCGGCATCGTCGGCTGGGTCGGGCTGGTGGTGCCGCATCTCGCCCGGTTCCTCGTCGGCCCCGGCTTCGGCCGGCTGATCCCGACCGCGGCGCTTCTCGGGGCCGGGACGCTACTCACCATCGACACCCTCGCCCGCACCGTGGCGCCGGTCGAGGTGCCGCTCGGCATCCTCACCGCCTTCGTGGGCACGCCGGTGTTTCTCTGGCTGCTCGCCCGGGCGGAGCGGGACTGGTCGTGACCCTGCTCCAGGCCGACGACCTCGCCTTCGGCTATCCCGGCCGGGAGATCGGGCGGGGGCTCACGATGCAGCTCGCCGCCGGCGAGGCCCTGGCGCTGCTCGGACCGAATGGCGGCGGCAAGACCACTTTGCTGAAGACCCTGTTGGGCCTGCTGCCCGCTCTGGGCGGCACGATCCGGGTCGAGGGCCGGCCGCTCGGCAGTCTCACCGCCCGGGAGCGGGCGCAGGCGATGGCCTACGTACCGCAGGCCGCGGCGAGCGCCTTCGCCTTCACGGCACGGGCGGTCGTGCTGATGGGGCGCACCAGCCGCACCGGCCTGCTCGCCGCCCCGTCCCGGGCCGACCACGCGGCGGCGGAGGCGGCGCTTGCCCGCATGGGCATCGCCCATCTCGCCGAGCGCCCGGTGACGCGGTTGTCGGGTGGCGAGCGGCAACTGGTGCTGGTCGCCCGGGCGCTCGCCCAGGAGCCCCGCATCGTGGTGCTCGACGAGCCGACCGCCAGCCTCGATTTCGGCAACCAGGGCCGGGTGATGGCCGAGATTCTGCGCCTGCGCGCCGACGGGCTCGGCCTGCTCTTCACCACCCACGACCCCAACCAGGCCGCCCGCTACGCCGACCGGGCGCTGCTGCTGCGCGGCGGCTCGGCCCTCGCCGCCGGCCCGGTGGCGGAGGTGCTGGACGCCGCCAGCTTGAGCCGGCTCTACGGCGCGCCGGTCGAGGAGGTGCGGGATTCAGGCACCGGCGCCCGGGCCTTCCTGCCAGGCGGGTGAGGACGCCGTTCCGAGACCTGCGCCTCACGCTGCCCCCCACCGATGACCGTCCCCGCCGCGCTGGCGTTTCCCGGCGCAGGGGTTACATGACGCCGGACGGATACGCGTGGCGGACAGGAGCGAGACGACGTGGCGATCACCCGGGACGACGTGCTGAAGGCGCTCGCGGGCGTGACGGTCGATGCGGCGGGGACCAGCCTGCCGGCCTCCGGCCGCCTGTCGGAGATCGTCATCGACCCTTCCGGCCGGGTCGTCTTCTCGATCGGCATCGCGCCGCCGGAGGCCAAGGCCTTCGAGGCGGTGCGCCAGGCGGCCGAGATCGCGGTGCTCAAGGTGCCCGGCGTCAAGGCGGCTCTGGCGAGCCTCACCGCCGAGCGCGGTCCGGGTGCCGGAACCGGCGCCGGCCCCGCCCCCCGCCCCGCCGCCCCGGGCGGCGCGCCGCAAGGTGGCCCCCGGCCCGGCCCGGCCCTGCCGGGGGTGCGCCACATCGTGGCGGTGGCCTCGGGCAAGGGCGGCGTCGGCAAGTCGACCACCGCCTGCAACCTCGCCCTGGCTTTGCGCGCCCAGGGGCTCAAGGTCGGCCTGCTCGATGCCGACATCTACGGCCCCTCGGTCCCGAAGCTGTTCGGCCTCGACCGCAAGCCGGAGACGATCAACACGCCGCAAGGCCAGCGCATCGTGCCGCTCAACGGCTACGGCCTTCCGGTGATGTCGATCGGCTTCCTGATCTCCGCCGACACGGCGATGATCTGGCGTGGCCCGATGGTGCAATCGGCCCTGACCCAGCTCCTGCGCGAGGTCGCCTGGGGCGAACTCGACGTGCTGATCGTCGACATGCCCCCGGGCACCGGCGACGCGCAGCTGACGCTGGCGCAAGCCACGCCGCTCGCCGGCGCGGTGATCGTCTCGACGCCGCAGGATCTCGCGCTCATCGACGCGCGGCGCGCGGTCACGATGTTCCGCCGGGTCGAGGTGCCGATCCTCGGCGTGGTCGAGAACATGGCGACCTTCGTCTGCCCGCATTGCGGCGGCACCTCGCACATCTTCGGCCATGGCGGCGCCCGCCACGAGGCCGACACGATGGGCGTGCCGTTCCTCGGCGAGGTCCCGCTCAACATGACGATCCGCGAATCCTCGGATGCCGGTCGCCCGGTCGTGGCGGTCGATCCCGACGGGCCGCAGGCCGCCGCCTACCGGGCGATCGCTGCGGCGCTCTGGACGAATCTCAGCGGCGGCGCCGGCCCGCGCCCGGCGCCGCGGATCGTGATCGAGTGAGTATTCCTCCGACCCTCGGGGTGATCCTGGCCGGCGGGCTCTCCCGCCGGATGGGCGGCGGCGACAAGCCGCTGCTGCGGCTCGGCGACAGGACCCTGCTCGAACGGGTGGCCGAGCGCCTGGGCCCGCAATGCTCCGCCGGGCTGATCCTCAACGCCAACGGCGATCCGGGGCGGTTCCGCGCCTTCACGGGCTTCGTGGTACCGGATTCGCTGCCCGATGCGCCGGGGCCCCTCGCCGGCGTGCTCGCCGCCCTCGATTTCTGCGCGAGCCACCATCCGGACGTTCCTTACGTCGCGAGCGTCGCCGGCGACACGCCGTTCCTGCCCCACGACTTCGTCGCCCGGCTCCATGCGGCGCGGGCCCGCGACGGCGTCGAGATGGCGGTCGCGGCCTCCGGCGGGCAGCTGCATTTCGTGAACGGGGTCTGGGCGGTGTCCTTGCGCCACGACCTGCGGACCGCCCTCGTCGAGCGGGGCCTGCGGCGGGTCGGCATGTGGATCGCCCGGCACAATGCCGCGGAAGCGGCGTGGGAGACGGAGCCGGTGGACCCGTTCCTGAACCTCAACACGCCGGAGGATTTTTTCGCGGCGGAGCGGCTGGTGGCGGGCGAGGGCCGCACGCTTATCCATTGAGGCTCGGGCTTGAACCCTCCCCCCTCTGCGGGGGAGGGTGCCCCACGGCGAGTGCGAAGCACTCGCGCTGGGGCGGGAGAGGGGACGCCGCTTCCGGAGAAGTCGCGACCGTCATGAAGGGCGCCCTCTGGATCACCGTCGCGCTGCCCCTCTCGGCGGGACCTTCGTCCCGCTGCGCTCACTCCGTTCGCCACCCTCCCCCGCAGAGGGGGGAGGGTTCCCGCGGTCATCGCGGCAGCGTCGGCTCGCCGATGATGAGATTACGCCTCGACGCGCATCGACTTGATGGTGTCGGGATCGCGCACGGGCTCGCCGCGCTTGATCTGGTCGATCACGTCCATGCCCTCAACGACCTTGCCCCACACCGTGTACTGCTTGTCGAGGAAGCGGGCGTCGGAAAAGCAGATGAAGAACTGCGAGTTGGCCGAGTGCGGGAAGTTGGTGCGGGCCATCGAGCAGGTGCCGCGCACGTGCGGCTCGGCGTTGAACTCGGCCTTCAGGTCGGGCAGCTCGGAGCCGCCGGTGCCGGTGCCGGTCGGATCGCCGGTCTGGGCCATGAAGCCGTCGATCACGCGGTGGAACGGCACGCCGTCGTAGAAGCCCTGCTCCGAGAGGGTCGTGATCCGCTCGACGTGGTTGGGGGCGAGGTCGGGGCGCAGCTCGATGACCACGCGGCCCTTGCTGGTCTCCATCACGAGTCGGTTGCTGTCGGTCATGGTCGGTCTCCTTGAATCGGACCAGGGTAGACGAAACGCAGGGCAATGGGACGCCCCGCGACGGCGCCGCCGAGCCCCGCCGTCAGCCGCGCCGGTGTGCAGCGGGCCAGCGACGCCAGGGTCTCGGCGACGAGCGCATCCCGCCATCGGGGCGAAACGCGCGAAAACGTGATCCGCGGGGTGCCCTGAAGGCTCCCGTCCCGCCCGCAGCGCGAAGCGCGCGGTGATCGCGCCGGGCCCGAGACCGGCCGGGGCGCGCCAGCAGGTGGCGAGGTGCGGATAAAGCGCCGCCAGGGTGTCGGCGGGCCCCTCCGGCGGCGTCACCGGAACCCGCACGGTCGCCCGCAGGGTGGTCGGCAGCGAGAGCACCGAGGGGTTGTCGTAGACGTCGAACTGCGCGGCGGCGGGCGAGATCGACACCACCAGCGCGAGGCCGGCGCGAAAAAACCCGCCGCGCAAGGCTTACTGGCCGTCCTGCGCCAGGCTCATCCGGACGATCTTGTCCGGGTTCTGCACGGTGCCGTTCTGGGCCGACGAGCCCTTCTTGATCTTGTCGACCACGTCCATGCCGGAGGTCACCTCGCCCACCACCGTGTACTGGTTGTTGAGGAACGAGGCGTCGCCGAAGCAGATGAAGAACTGCGAATTGGCCGAGTTCGGGTCCTGCGAACGGGCCATGCCGACGGTGCCGCGCTTGAACGGCGTCTTGGAGAACTCCGCCGGGATGTTCGGCAGGTCGGACTTGCCCATGCCGGTACCGGTCGGGTCGCCGGTCTGCGCCATGAAGCCGTCGATGACGCGGTGGAACACGATGCCGTTGTAGAAGCCGCGCTTCGTCAGCGTCTTGATCTGCTGGACGTGCTTGGGTGCGAGGTCGGGACGCAGCTGGATGGTGATCCGGCCGTCCTTGGTGTCGAGATAGACGGTGTTCTGGTCGGGCGCGGCGCTCGCCGGGACGGCGGCACCGAAGGCGGCGACGGACAGCACCAGGGCTGCGAGCCAGCGGATCATGGAGGAACTCCTGGGTGGAAGAAGGGCCGCGTCAGGCGGACGGGGCGAAGCGGGCGCCGAGGCGGTCGGCCACCGCCGCGGGCACGAAGGGCCGCACGTCGCCGCCCATGGCGGCGATCTGGCGGACCAGGGTGGCGGTGATCGGCCGCACGCCGGTCGAGGCCGGCAGGAACACGGTCTGCACCTCCGGCGCCATGGCACCGTTCATGCCGGCGAGCTGCATCTCGTAATCGAGATCGGTGCCGTCGCGCAAACCGCGGATGAACAGGCTGGCGCCGTGCCGCCGCGCCGCCGCCACCGCGAGGTCGGCAAAGGTGACGACCTCGAGGCTCGTGCCGGTCTCGGCGGCGAGCGGCCCGCAGGTGACCCGGATCAGCTCCGCCCGCTCCTCGGCGGAGAAGAGCGGGGTCTTGCCCGGATGCACGCCGATCGCCACGACCAGGCGGCCGACCAGGCGGCAGGCCTGGCGCACCACGTCGAGATGGCCGTTGGTCACCGGATCGAAGGAGCCGGCATAGAGCGCGGTGCGGTTCATCATGGTCCCCCTAGAGCATTTTCGGGCCCGACGGAACCGCCCGTCATTGCGTCCGGTCTCACTTGGTGACGGCGCCGACGAGCGGGCCGAGGGGCCGGCTCAGGTCCTGTCGCCCCAGGGACGGGGCGTAGAGGCTCGACACGCTGCCGTCGAGGAAGAGCGCGTTGGGGCAGCCGAGATCGTCGCGAAACAGCCGCGCGAAGGCCCCGAAGCTCACCGGCGCCTCCGAGATCGCGAACACCGCAATATGCCCGTCCGGCCGCACGCCAACGCCGTTGCGGATCTTCTGCGAGGGGCCGTCCTCGGAGATCTTGGGGTGGATGCGGTTGTTGATCACCAGCATCGGGCCGGACTGGGTCGCGAACTCGGCGCGCGGACGGGCCTTCAGGTAGCGGCCGGTCTCGATCACCCCGGCGCGGTCGCCCGCGACGTAGAACACCCCGTTGGGCTTCATGTGGAAGTTGCCCGGGCCGTTGGCGGTGTTGGCGGCCTTCAATTCGCGCCCGTCCTCGACGTAGAGGCCGACGGGGCCGAGGCCGTTGTCGTACATGCCGGCATTCATCGCGAAGGCGAGCTTGTCGCCCTGCTGGCCGGCGAGCCGCGAGAGCGAGCCGTAGGGCAGGCCGTCGGGCCCGCGCCAGAACAGCTTCACCCGGGCGCGCCGCAGGTCGACGGTGCAGACGGCGTAGGCCTGGCCTTCATGGGTCTGAGGCCGGCAGGAGGCCGCCGGGGTGGAGGCGGGGACAGGGCCGGGCGCCGCAGCGGCAGGGCCGGCGGGAAGCCACGCGAGCCCCGCCCCTAGCAACACCGCCCCGATACGCCCGGTCATACCCGCCATCAGACCCACCATGTGCCTCTCCGCTCCTCGCCCGTGCGACCGGTTTTCGGGATACCGGTATAGGGCGATCGTGACGTTTTGCAGCATGAACCGGAGAACGAGCGTCGGCGTTCTGAGTGCCTGGGGGTTCACGGATTATCTCTCGAAGGGAGATCGGATCATGAAGGGCATGTTGGCGGCATCGGCGGCCCTCGCGGGTGCGCTGCTCGTCGTGCCGGCCACCGCCGAGGCGCGGGGCTTCGGCGGTGGCGGGTTCCATGGTGGTGGCTTCCATGGCGGCGGCTTCGGCGGCGGCGGGTTCCGGGGCGGCTTCGGCGGCGGCGGGTTCCGGGGCGGCTTCGGCGGCGGTGGCTTCCGCGGCGGCTTCGGCGGGTATCGCGGGGTCGGCTTCGGTGGCTACCGGGGCGGATTCGGCGGCTGGCGCGGCGGTTACGGCGGCTATCGCGGCGTGGGCTTCGGTGGCTGGCGCGGGGGCTATGGCGGCTGGCGCGGCGGCTACGGCTATCGCCGCGGCTACGGCTGGGGCGCGGCGGGCCTCGGGCTCGGCGTCGGGCTCGGCCTCGCGGCGGCCACGGCCTACCCGTATTACGGCGGCTACGGCTACGGCGGATACGCCCCGGTCGGGTATTACGGCGGCGGCTACGATTACGGCTATGGCGGCGGCTGCTACGAGGTGCCGCGCGTGCGCTGGACCCCGTGGGGCTACCGCCGCGTCCTCGTGACCCGCTGCTACTGACGGCGACCGACTGCGATCCAACGAGGGCCGCCCGCGCAAGGGCGGCCCTTTCCCGTTACGGGCCCATCAGCGGCGTCCCGCCGCCTCCTCCCGCCGCATCGGCATGGCGTCGATGGTGGAGAAGAGGCGCTCGGCCGGGATCGGCTCCTCGGCGGTGAGCTTCGCCCCGCCATCCTTGCCGACCAGCACCGCCCGGAATCCCGTCGCCGGCAGGCCGAGGCGGCGACGCAAGGCGGCCGCCCCCCTCCCCTCGCCGATCGCCCGCACCACCACGAGGTCGCGCTCGCGCATCCCCGACGCCGCCGCCTCGGCGATGCGTCCTTGCGCGGCGGCGCGGGGATCGCCGGCATCGGCCGCGATCACCAGCACCCGGGACTTCCAGCGGTAGCGGTCGAGATCGGAGCCGGCGGCTGCAGCCGGGATCGCTGCCGCGAGCAGGAGCGCGCCGGCGAGGAGCGAGGACGGGAGCATGGCCGAACCCTTTCGCGGTGGAGCCGGGCGGGACCGGCGCATCTCTCGCAGGTAAGGCTCTTACAAACTCCGGCCAGCGCGGCGTTGACGCGCGGGGTCGCGCGTCCCAGTTGCGACGGGATCGACGCGTGGGCGTGGCCGGGAGGCCAGCCCGCACCCCGAGAAAATCCCTGAAGGGAGGTCCCCGCATGTCCGACGTGAACCGCCGCATCGTCCTGGCGTCCCGGCCCCACGGCGAGCCGACCCCGGCCCATTTCCGCGTCGAGCGCGGAACGGTGCCGGTCGCCAAGGAGGGCGAGGTGCTGCTGCGCAACCGCTACCTCTCCCTCGATCCCTACATGCGCGGCCGGATGAGCGCGGCGAAGTCCTACGCCAAGCCGGTCGAGATCAACGACGTGATGGTCGGCGGCACGGTGTCGGAGGTGGTGGCCTCGCACCATCCCGGCTTCGCGGTCGGCGATACGGTGTCGGCCTATGGCGGCTGGCAGGATTTTGCCGTGTCGAACGGCCAGGGCCTGCGCAAGCTCGATCCCGCCGCCGCCCCTGTCACCACGGCGCTGGGCGTCCTCGGCATGCCGGGCATGACCGCCTATACCGGGCTGCTCACCATCGGGGCGCCGAAGGCCGGCGAGACCGTGGTTGTCGCCGCCGCGACCGGTCCGGTCGGCTCGCTGGTCGGCCAGATCGCCAAGCTGAAGGGGGCCCGCGCGGTCGGCATCGCCGGCGGGCCGGACAAGTGCCGGCACCTTACCGAGGAGCTGGGTTTCGACGTGGCGGTCGATCACCGCTCCGGCGACCTGCCCGCCGCGCTCGCGGCGGCCTGCCCGGACGGCATCGACGTGTATTTCGAGAATGTCGGCGGCGCGGTGTTCGACGCGGTGCTGCCGCTCCTCAACGACTTCGCCCGCATCCCGGTCTGCGGCCTCGTCGCCAACTACAACATGACCGAGCTGCCCGCCGGACCCGACCGGGTGCCGGCCCTGATGCGCGCCGTCTTGAGCAAGCGGCTGAATTTCCGCGGCTTCATCGTCTCCGATTTCGCCGATCAGGGCCCGGCCTTCCACAAGGACGTCGGCCAATGGCTGCGCGAGGGCAAGATCCGCTACCGCGAGGACGTGGTCGAGGGGCTGGAGAACGCACCCGAGGCTTTCATCGGCCTGCTCAAGGGCCGCAACTTCGGGAAATTGATCGTGAAGCTATAGGACGCATTCGTTTTTCGCAGACGAAAGCTACATCCTCCATCGTCATCCCGGGGCCGCGCAGCGGAACCCGGGATGACCAAGAGGGTGGCAGACGCGCCGCGGGATCGATTGAACCCGCGGAGACCTACTCGTCCTCCGCTGGCCGCCGTGCCAGCGCCCGCAACGCCCCCCGGAAGCTCTTCACGTCCTGCTCGGTCATCGCCATGCGGTGGAACATGTCGCGCATGTTGCGGATCATTCCGTCGCGCTTCGCCGGCGGGTAGTAGCCGGCGGCGTCGAGTTCCGCTTCCAGGCTCTCGAACAGCGAGATCAGGGCCCCCCGCGGCGCCGGTCCCGAGCGCATCTCCCCGGAGAACGGCAGCACGGCCTGTCCCGCCGCCCGCCGCCACTCGTAGCCCACGAGGAGCACGCTCTGGGCGAGATTGAGCGAGGCATGCTCCGGATCGACCGGGAAGGTGACGATGGCATCGGCCAGCGAGACCTCGTCGTTCGACAGCCCGACCCGCTCGCGCCCGAACAGGATACCGACCCGCTCCCCCGCCGCGAGCCGGCCGGCCGCCTCCGCCATCCCCGCGTCGGGCCCGAAGACCCGCTTCATCTGGCCCCGTTCCCGGGCCGTGGTGGCGAGCACGTAATGCAGGTCGGCCAGGGCCTCGGGAACCGTGGGAAAGACGGTCGTGCCGTCGAGGACGTGGGTGGCGCTCGAGGCCGTCTCGCGCACGCCCTTCATCGGCCAGCCGCCCTTCGGGTTGACGATGCGCAGGGCGTCGAGCCCGAAATTCCCCATCGCGCGGGCGGTCATGCCGATATTCTCCGCGAGCTGCGGCTCGACCAGGATGATGACGGGGCGGTTCGGCAAGGAAGCGGTCATGAAATGCGATCGGTCATGGACGTGATCGGACGGGAGGAGTTGCCGGCACATAAGGCCTTCCGCCCGGATCGCGAAGGGGCGTCGCGCCTGCCCGGGAACCCACCGGCCCCGATCCGTGTTGTTAGGGCGGACCTCCTTGCAGCCCCGGTGCCCCCGCGCCGGGGCTTTTTTCGTGACACCGGAGAAAAACCATTCCGTCCCGGCGCTTCCCCCTGTTTGTGCAGCGCGCTATGACCGCGCCACGGCCGGCCGCGTGCCTTACGCGGGCATGTGGGCGGCCCCCGGATCACGGAAGGCTGGATCAGACATGGCGAAGATCAAGGTGGCGAACCCCGTCGTCGAGCTCGACGGCGACGAGATGACCCGGATCATCTGGCAGTCCATCAAGGACAAGCTGATCCACCCCTACCTCGACGTTCCGCTGGAATACTACGACCTCGGGGTCGAGCACCGCGACGCCACCAACGATAAGGTGACGATCGAGGCCGCCGAGGCGATCAAGAAGCACGGCGTCGGCGTCAAGTGCGCCACCATCACCCCGGACGAGGCCCGGGTGAAGGAGTTCAACCTCAAGGAGATGTGGAAGTCGCCGAACGGCACGATCCGCAACATCCTCGGCGGCGTGATCTTCCGCGAGCCGATCATCTGCAAGAACGTGCCGCGCCTCGTGCCGGGCTGGACCCAGCCGATCGTGGTCGGCCGTCACGCCTATGGCGACCAGTACCGCGCCACCGACTTCAAGGTGCCGGGCAAGGGCCGCATGACGGTCAAGTTCGAGGGTGACGACGGCACCGTCATCGAGCGCGAGGTGTTCAAGTTCCCGGGCGCCGGCGTCGCCCTATCGATGTACAACCTCGACGAGTCGATTCGCGACTTCGCCCGCGCCTCGATGAACTATGGCCTGGCCCGCAAGTTCCCGGTCTACCTCTCGACCAAGAACACCATCCTGAAGGCCTATGACGGCCGGTTCAAGGACATCTTCGAGGAGGTGTACGAGGCCGAGTTCAAGTCGCGGTTCCAGTCGGCCGGCATCACCTACGAGCACCGCCTGATCGACGACATGGTCGCCTCGGCCCTGAAGTGGTCCGGCGGCTACGTCTGGGCGTGCAAGAACTACGACGGCGACGTGCAGTCGGACACCGTGGCGCAGGGCTTCGGCTCGCTCGGCCTGATGACCTCGGTGCTGCTCACCCCCGACGGCCAGACCGTCGAGGCCGAGGCCGCCCACGGCACGGTGACCCGCCACTACCGCGAGCACCAGAAGGGCAAGGAGACCTCGACCAACTCGATCGCGTCGATCTTCGCCTGGACCCGCGGCCTGTCGCACCGCGCCAAGCTCGACTCGAACGCCGATCTCGCCAAGTTCGCCGAGACCCTGGAGAAGGTCTGCGTCGACACCGTCGAGGCCGGCTTCATGACCAAGGACCTCGCGCTGCTCGTCGGCCCCGACCAGAAGTGGCTCTCGACCACCGGCTTCCTCGACAAGATCGACGAGAACCTGAAGACCGCGATGACGGCATAAGGCCCGAGGCGGCCGGGCTCCCGGCCGCCTTTCCATCTTCCAATCGAAGACGATGTCGCGTGTCTCCCGAGTGGGCGGGACAAGTGCGTCCGAGATGGCCTTGGGTCGATCTGCCCTGAACGCGAGTTCAGAGAGCGGCCTCTCCGACCAGGGAGGCCGCGCGATGAATGCCGTTCCGGCCATCTTCCGCGAGGTGCGCGCCCCCCATGCTCGCCATCCTCTTGCGACCATCCCGATGCTGGCGAGCCTGGATCTGACCGGCTGCGTCGTCACCGCCGATGCCCCACACCGCCACCCGGCGATGGCCCGCATCGTGCACCCCGTTGTGTCGTGTATCGTGTCGCACCGTGATCGGGTGCTGCTCTAACCCCCGGTCGTGCTCATGTGCCGCGGCACCGCGGGCTTGGCCGCGCGGGCGATGACGAAGTCGTGGCCCTTCGGCTTGCGGGTGATGGCTTCTCGGATGGCCTCGGCCACCACGGCGTCGTCGGGGGAGGCGCGGAGCGCCGCCCGCAGGTCGGCGGCGTCCTCCTGGCCGAGGCATAGGTAGAGCTGGCCGGTGCAGGTCAGGCGCACCCGGTTGCAGCTCTCGCAGAAATTGTGGGTGAGCGGCGTGATGAAGCCGAGCCGTCCGCCGGTCTCCTCCACCCGCACGTAGCGGGCCGGGCCCCCGGTGCGGTCGGGCAGCGGGGTGAGGGTAAGGCGCTCGGACAGCCGCTCGCGCACCACCGAGAGCGGCAGGAACTGGTCGACCCGGTCGGGCTCGATGTCGCCGAGCGGCATCACCTCGATCAGCGTCATCTCCATGCCGAGCCCATGGGCCCAGGCGAGCATGCCTGAAATCTCGTCCTCGTTGACGCCCTTCAGCGCCACGGCGTTGATCTTGACCTTCAGGCCGGCCTCGCGCGCCGCCGCGATGCCGTCGAGCACCGTGTCGAGGTCGCCGCGCCGCGTGATCGCCCGGAATTTCTGGGGGTCGAGGGTGTCGAGGGAGACGTTGATCCGGCGCATGCCGAGATCCGCCAGCTCGGCGGCGTGCTGGCGCAGGCGGGTGCCGTTGGTGGTGAGCGTCATCTCCTCCAGCGCCCCGGAGGCGAGATGGCGCGAGAGGTTGCGGAACAGCCGCATGATGTCCCGGCGCACCAGCGGCTCGCCGCCGGTGATGCGCAGCTTCCTCACGCCGCGCTCCACGAAGACCGAGCAGACCCGGTCCAGCTCCTCCAGCGTGAGCAGGTCGCGCTTGGGCAGGAAGGCCATGTCCTCGGACATGCAGTAGACGCAACGCAGGTCGCAGCGATCGGTCACCGAGACACGCAGGTAGGTGATCGCGCGCTGGAACGGATCGATCAGCGGCGCCGGCCGGGGCGGCACGGACACCGCCGGCATCGGATCGTCGGTACGGGGACCCCACATGCGCTTCAACTTCCTCGGCGGGACTCAAGGCTCTGGCGGCCGGGTGTCGGCCTGCATATGAGCGCTCGTGAGACCGCCGGCAAGTTGTGCCAGAGGCGTAAGGAGAGACGCAAGCCATGACCGACGAGGCTGACTGGCCGACCGAGATCCGGCTGTCGCGCGACAAGCGCACGCTTCATGTCGCTTACGCCAGCGGCGCGGCCTACGCCCTGCCGGCAGAGTACCTGCGGGTCGAGAGCCCCTCGGCCGAGGTCCAGGGCCATGCGCCCTCCGAGCGCCAGTGGATTCCCGGCAAGCGCGAGGTCCAGATCCTGGCGGTGGCACCGGTCGGCAACTACGCCGTCAAGCTCACCTTCGACGACATGCACGATACCGGGATCTACGCCTTCGACTTCCTGCGCCGCCTGGGCGAAGAGCAGGCGACGCGCTTTGCCCGCTACGAGGAGGAACTGGCGGCCCGTTCCTTGAGCCGCGAGCCGGCGCGGCGGCGGTGATCAGACCGCCGCCGGGGCCGGCCGCGACGCCGCCGCGACGGTGAGCGCCGCGACCGCCACCGCGAGCGGGCCGAACGACACCCACAGGACCACGTCCCAGCCGTAATGGGCCAGCAGCCCGCCGGAGGAGAACGAGCCGACCGCCATCGTGCCGAACACCACGAAGTCGTTGAGCGACTGCACCCGGGTGCGCTCCTCCGGCCGGTGGCAGTCGAGCACCATGGCGGAGGCGCCGACGAAGCCGAAATTCCAGCCGAGGCCAAGCAGGACCAGGAAGGCCCAGAAATGGGCGAGATCCAGGCCCGACAGCCCGACGACCGCCGCGGTCGCGGTGAGCGCGAGCCCGGCCGCCACCACGGCGGGAGCCCCGAACCGGGCGATCAGCCGCCCGGTGAAGAAGCTCGGCGCATACATGGCGATCACGTGCCATTGCAGGCCGAGATTGGCGTCGGCTTGCGTGAACCCGCACAGGTGCATCGCCAGCGGCGCGGCGGTCATCAGGAAGTTCATCAGAAGGTAGGACACCACCCCGCACAGGACCGCGGTGATGAAGCGCGGCTGGCGGGCGATCAGGCTGAGCGGGCGTCCGCCGGAGCGGTCGGCTTGCGTCGGCCCTGGCAGCCGCACGCCCATCAGCACCACGGCCGAGAGCGCCGCCACCGCGGCTTGCGCGAGGAACGTCGCGGCGAAGGCGTGGGCGGGCCACAGGTCCATCGTGTGGCTGACGAGCTGCGGCCCGATGATCCCGGCGAACACGCCGCCTGCCATGACGGCCGACAGCGCCCGCGGCCGACGCTCCGGCGCGACGCAATCGGCGGCGGCGAAGCGGAACGACAGCACCACCGCCGCGTAGGCGCCGCCGAAGAAGGTCGCCAGGCAGAAGATCCAGAACGACGACAGCACCAGGGCGAGCGCCGACAAGAGCCCGACGAGCACGCCGCACCCGGTTCCGGCCAGGAATGCCGCGCGGCGGCCATGGGCCCGGGCGATGCGCCCGGCCGGCAGGGTGCAGGCGGCCATGCCGACGACGAAGATCGAGATCGGCAGGGTGGCGAGCGCCGGATCGGGTGCCAGCCGGCTGCCGATGACGGCGCCGGTGGCGTAGACCACGACCGAGTTGGCGCCGGCCAGGGCCTGGGCGAGCGCGAGGCGCAGCACGTTGCCGGTGCCGGTCGCGGCGGGAAGGGGGAGCCCGGCGATCGGGGCGGCGGGGTTCGACATCGATGACTCTCCAGGATTCGAGATGGGCGAGCGGGCGCGCCAGGGCCGGCCCCGACCGGCCGTCGATCGCCAGCGACAGGACCACGACATGGCTGCGCTCGCGCTCGGTCCCGGCGCGCGCCACACAGGCGGCGGCTCGGGTGATGCGATCTTGCGCCGCCGCCGATTCCGCCCGCATCGCGTGCAGGCGCGCCCGAGCGGCGTAGGGGAGGGCGAAATCCGGATCGGCCGCGATCGCGGCGTCGAGCGCCTCGGCGGCGCCCGGCCAAGCGGCGAGCAGGAGATCGATGCCCGCGCGGTCATGCGCGGCGGCGGCGTCGGAGCGGGTCGTGACCGGCAGGCCGCGGCGATCATGGTGGGCCATGAGGGTCTTCTTCTCCGATTCCCGCCTGGAACAGCAAGAGTCTTCTCCTGCATGGCGGAGCACCGGCCGTCCGCATTTCGACGGGGTGCCAAGCTGTGGAGAATTTCCGCCGAACTGGAGCCCCGCATGCGGTGGGTGACGATCGAGACGCCGCATGGTGTGAGGTCGCCGCAGCCGCTCACGGTGCGGGCGCAGGGCATCCCGGCGTACCACGCCTTTCCTGAGCACGCGCATGACTGGCATCAGGTCGTCTACGCCATCTCCGGCGTGCTGACCGTGGCGGTGGCCGGCCGCTCCTTCGTGATCTCACCGGAACAGGCGGTGTGGCGACCGACCGGGCATCGGGTCGGCTCGCTGCTCGGGGCCGCGTTCCGCGGCCTGTGGATCGCCGACGCGGTCGGTGCGAGGCTGCCGGGGGAGCCGACGGTGTCCGGCGTCTCGGCCCTGCTCCAGGCCCTCATCGTCGAGGCGGCGGCGATCGACGGGCAGGACGACGCCGACGGCTATGCCGGGCGCGTCGCCGGCCTGATTCTCGACCAGCTCCGCCGCGCCACTCCCCTGCCGGGAGCCTTGCCCCGGCCGCGCGGAGGCCCGCTCGTGGGGCTCTGCGAAGCGCTCTACGCCGAGCCGGCCGATGCCCGGGCCCCCGAGGCGTGGGGCCGGGCGCTCGGCCTGTCGGACCGCACCCTCGCCCGCCGCTTCGAGGCCGAGCTCGGCATGAGCCTGCGCGACTGGCGCCGGTGCCTGCGGCTGTTCAAGGCGATCGAACCGATGGGCGGCGGGCTCGACGTGACGCGGACGGCGATGACGCCGGGCTACGGCTCGACCTCGGTCTTCGTCTACGGGTTCCGGCACGACCTGGGCTGCGCGCCGCAGGCCTCCATGCGGGGGAGGCCGGCGGGGCTGAGGCGGCGAGGGGGACTAAGCCGTTGGGAAGACTGGCGCTTTCCCCTCCCCCTTGTGGGGAGGGGTTAGGGGTGGGGGTGGTGCAGGATTAAGCGTCGAGCTCCACGCGGCACCATCCCCACTTCCGGCTCCCCCCAACCTGCAGCGATACCGGGCAAGCCCGGGATCGCCGGGGGGAGGAGAGGCGTGCTATTCTCAAATGGCGAAGCGCTCAGACCGAGATGTGTGAATGCGATAGCCTGCTCGGGAAAGAGGGCCCCACGCCATACAACCGAGAATATCAGACGCATGAACACGAAAAAGGCCGGCACGAGGCCGGCCTTTTTCCATCGATTGAACCCTGCGCGCCGATCAGCGCTGCACGATCACCTTCGTCCCCACCTTGGCGCGGGTATACAGGTCCATCACGTCGTCGTTGGTCATCCGGATGCAGCCGGAGGAGACGGCGGTGCCGATGGTCTCGGGCTCGTTCGAGCCGTGGATGCGGTAGAGCGAGCCGCCGAGATACATCGCGCGGGCGCCGAGCGGGTTCTCCGGGCCGCCCTTCATGTAGCGCGGCAGGTCGGGCCGGCGGCGGATCATCTGGGCCGGCGGGCGCCAATCGGGCCATTCGCGCTTCATCGAGATGGACTGCACGCCGTTCCAGGCGAAGCCCGGGCGGCCGACGCCGACGCCGTAGCGCAGGGCCTGGCCGTTGCCGAGGACGTAGTACAGGCGGCGCTCGGCGGTGGAGACCACGATGGTGCCGGCGCCGTAGGGGCCGGAATAGGCCACCGTCTCGCGCGGGATCGGGCTCAGCTTCGGCACCGAGGCGTCGAGGGGATCGGCAGCGGCCGCCGGAGCGGCGGAGCGCACCGTGACGGCGAGCGGCTGGTCGAGGGGCTGGCGGGTGAGCGGGTCGATCTCGTAGGCGGCGGCGGGCGCCGCCCAGGCGGTGACGGCGCAGACCAGCCCGGCCAGGGCGGGAACGAAGCGGCGCATGAAAGCCTCTTGGCAAGGACAGCTTGGACGGGGACGCGCGGAGCGAGGACGGTGCGAACGCGACCAGCACCGTACGGCGGAACCAATAGCCAAGCCGTAAACGCCCACGTCTCAAAGCCAAGCTTAAATCCGGCCAAGCTTCGCGGTTGCGAAGGCGGCGTTGTGCCCGCGCCACACCGTGGCGGCGCGGGCACGTTTCCGGTGTGTTACTGAAGCGCCGCGAGGGTGCGCCGCGCCCGCTCGGTGATGGCGGAGAAATTCCCGGCGCGAATCTCGGCCTCCGGCGCCAGCCACGAGCCGCCCACCGCCGCGACGTTCGGGAGCGCCAGCCAGGCCTTCGCATCGGCCTCGCCGATCCCGCCGGTCGGACAGAACCGGGCCTGCGGGAACGGGCCGCCGAGGGCCTTGAGCGCCGCCATGCCGCCCGCCGGCACGGCGGGGAAGAACTTCGCCACCGTGAAGCCGGCGGCGAGCACCTGCATCAGGTCGGAGGGCGTGGCGATGCCGGGCATGAACACCATGTCGCTGGCGGCCGCCGCCCGCAGGAGGTCCGGCGTCGCCCCGGGGCTGAGCGCGAAGCGGGCGCCGAGGGCATGGGCGGTCTCGAGGTCGGCCGGCGTGAGCACCGTGCCGAGGCCGACCACGGCCTCGGGCACCTCCGCCATGATCGCCTTCGCGGCGTCCCGCGCCACCGGGGTGCGCAGGGTGATCTCCAGCGTGGTGATGCCGCCGGCCACCAGGGCGCGGGCGAGCGGCACCGCATGGGCGAGTTCCGGTACGGTAATGACCGGGATCACCGGCGAGGCGGCGAGCAGCGCGTCGAGGCGCTGGCTGCGGGATTCGGTGGTCATGGACGTCCCTGTCCTTTCAAGCGAGCGGCAGGTCGGGCATCGCCGACCGGGGGATCACGGCGCCGCGATGGCCGATCACGGTGCCGGCGAGGCGGTGGCCGCACGCGGCGGCCTCGGCGGGAGCGCGACCGGCGAGCCGCGCCGCCATGTAGGCCGCCGCGAAGCTGTCGCCCGCCGCGGTGGTGTCGACGACCGCGTCCACGGCCAGGGCCGGAACCGTGACGTCCTCGGTTCCGCTCAGCACCCGCACGCTCGGCGGCGAGCCGCCGCCCTTCAGCACGATCTCGCAGCGGCCGTGATGGCGCAAAACCTCCTCCTCAGCGTCCGGCCCGTAGAGCCAGTCGAGGTCTTCCGCGGAGGCGAAGATCAGGTCGGCCGCCGCCATCGCCTCGCGGAAGGCGGCTTGCGCCTTCGCCTTGTCGGGCCAGCCGCGGGGCCGGTAATTGGTGTCGAAGGCCACCCGCCCGCCTCGGGCCTGCACGGCTCGGCAGGTCTCGGCAAGGGCCTCCCGCCCGGCCTCGCCGTAGAGCGACAGGCTGATGCCCGACACGTAGACGAGGTCGTAGCCCGCCAGGGCGGCACGCGTCTCGGCGGCACCGGGGCCGGAAAACAGGTCGCGGGCGGCGGCGCTGTCGCGCCAGTAATGGAAGCTGCGCTCGCCCGATGCGTCGGTGCGGATGATGTAGAGCCCCGGCATCCGCCCGGGCAGGCGCCGCACCTGGCCCGTGCCGACCCCTTCGGCGGCCCAGGCCGCCAGCATCTCCTCGCTCCACGGATCGTCGCCGAGCGCCGTCACGTAATCGACCGCGACGCCGAGGCGAGCGAGGTAGAGGGCGGTGTTGAGCGTATCGCCGCCGTAGCCGCGCAGCAGGCTGCCGTCGGGTCGCTCCGACAGCTCCATCATGCACTCGCCGATGCAGGCGACCCTGGTTGCCATCGTGTTCGTTCCTCTCCCGTCGTGCCGGCGGATCGACGCTCCGTCTCGAGATCAAGGCCGGGATCAAGGCATCGACGATGCGGGCGTCGTCCTCTCCCCGGCGATCCCGGGCCTGCCCGGTATCGCTGCAAGCTGCGGGATGGGGCCGTGCAACGCGCGAGCTTTCTCCGGCACCCCCCACCTCCGGCTCCTCCCCACAAGGCGGAGGAGAGGTGCCGTGTCAACGGCCTCTCCTCCGCCGCGCAACGTGCTGCCCTTGGGTGATATGTCCTGAGTTAACTCTTGAACGGTCCGGGGACGGGGTTAAAAGCGTTGACCCAGCGTCGCCTTTGGGCGAACGCAGCGAAGGAGCCCGCGACGGTCTGAACCCGCCGCGGAGGACGGTTCGACACCAAAAAAGGCAGCCGCCGATCACGTCAGACACCCGGGATCGCCAGACCCCCGCCGTCTTCCGGAGTTCGCTCGCCATGCCCCTCTATCGCCTGCTCTCCACCTCACGCGACCGAAGCGGGGCCCATCCGCTTCACGATCTGCCGATCGTGGCGCCGAGCGTGCGCCACGCCGCCGCCCGTGTGCTCGGACGGGCCGACGAGGTCTTCGGCGACCGGACCGGCGAGGCCTGGCTCGTGACCGAGGACGGCGCCCGGGTCTGGAGCCTGAGCCTCGAGGCCGAGGAGGCCGAGGGCGGGGCCCTGTCCTGACCCATTCGCCTTCTTGCGCCTTGCTGACGCCGCATGCGCCGCGCATCGGGACGGCCCCGAGACCCGTTCCGAGATCCCCGATTCGATGAGAATCCCGCTTCAGAGCGCTGCGTTACCGAAGCTCGTGTTCCTGGGCGCCGCGACCGGACTCGCCCTGGCCGCCACCCCGGCCGCCGCCGATTGGCGCTACTGTCTCGCCCGCGGGCCCTCCCGCACGGTCTACCTGTCGGCGCCGTTCTCGACCGTCGCCGCGATGCCGTCCCTCGACGCCGCTTTCGGGCGCATGCTCGACCGGACCCACCGCGCCCACGACCCCGTCCAGTGTCCCCGCGCCGAGGATGCCGCGTCCTTGCGGGCGATGCGGCACACCGCCCTGCGCTACAACCGCCAGGACGGCGTGACCGTGGTCGAGATCGACTGGACCCCCGACCGCGACGCCGCCGCCAAGCTTTAGCACGTCGCTCCCGTGCAGGGTCGCCCCTGCGCTTCCGCGCCGACAATCGACCACGCGCGTCCGCGCGGATGGCGACCACGCGCGTCCGCGCGCATGACCGATCACGCGCTTCCACGCGCATGGCCGTCCCGCGCCGGCCGCGCTTCCAGCCGAATCGTTAGCATCCTATCTATGAGGCCGATCAATCATCGGTTTGGCCGAACGCGACGGCGATGCGACGCGACCTTCTGCAATCCCTCACCCTCACCCTGCTCCAGGCCGGGCGCGTCTGGCGGCGGGCCGCCGACGAGGTCGTGACCGCCTACGGGCTGACCGAGGCGACGGCCCTGCCGCTCCTGCTGATCGGGCGGCTCGGCGGCGACCTGCGCCAGACCACGCTCGCCGACGCGCTGGGCGTCGAGGGCCCGAGCCTGGTGCGGCTCCTCGACCAGCTCTGCGAGGCCGGCCTCGTCACCCGCCGGGAGGACCCGACCGATCGCCGCGCCAAGGTCCTGCACCTGACGGAGGAGGGCCGCGCCCGCGCCGCCGCCATCGAGGCGCGGTTCGACACGTTGCGCGCGGCGGTCTTCACCCATGTCGGCGACGACGACCTGCGGGCGGCGTTGACGGTGTTGCGCGCGCTCCAGGCCGAGGGCCCGCGCGGGGCGAGCCTCGCCTGCGGCTCGGACGCCTCACCGCATCCGGTCACCGGAGGACGCCCGTGATCCTGCCCGGCTGGCGCCAATGGCTCTTCGCCCTCAAGGTCAGCGGGGCGGCGCTGCTTGCCCTCGGGATCGCCCTGTGGGTCGACCTGCCGCGGCCGTACTGGGCGATGGCGACCGTCTACATCACCATGCAGCCGCTCTCCGGCGCCACCCGCTCCAAGGCCCTCTACCGGGTCGTCGGCACGCTGATCGGCGTCTCGGCCGCGGTCGCGATGGTGCCGCCCCTCGTCAACGCCCCGGAGGTGCTGACCCTGGCGCTCGCCCTCTGGACCGCCGGCTGCCTCTATCTCTCGCTCCTCGACCGCACGCCGCGGGCCTACCTGTTCATGCTCGCCGGCTACACCGCCGCGCTGATCGGCTTCCCGGCGGTCACGAACCCCGAGACCATCTTCGACACCGCGGTGTCGCGGGCCGAGGAGATCACGCTCGGCATCCTCTGCGCCTCCCTGGTGGCGAGCCTCGTCGTCCCCGAGCCGGTCGGTCCGGTACTGGCGGCCCGGGTCGGGGCCTGGCTGGGGGAGGCCGGGCGCTGGACCGGCGACGTGCTCTCAGGCGTCGGCGAGGCGCCCGCCCTCCGGGCCCGGCGCCTGCGGCTGGCCGCGGAGGCCGCGGAGATCGACGCTCTCTCGACCCATCTCGCCTACGACACCTCGGCCCAGAGCCGAGCGGTGCCGCTGGTGCAGCTCCTGCGCGGCCGGATGCTGATGCTGCTGCCGGTCCTCTCCTCCCTCGCCGATCGGATCGCGGCGCTCAAGAGCCTGTCGGGCCTCACGCCGGAGCTGCGCCACCTGCTCGCCGATGTCGAGGCGTGGTCGGCGGAAGGAGCGCCGGCCGCCGGGGCGGACGCGCTCACGGCCCGCATCGAGGCCTCCGACCGCGCGCTCTCCACTCATCCATCCTGGAGCGCCCTGGTGCGGGCGAGCCTGATCGAGCGCCTGCGCGAGCTGGTGGCGATCGGCCGGGATTGCCGGGCGTTGCAGGACGGCGTTGCCCGCGGCGACGGTTCGTTGCGCGAGCCCCTGGCCTATGCGGGCGAGTTCGGCGGCCGGGCGCCGCGCCACCGCGACCACGGCATGGCGTTCCGCTCCGCCCTCGGGGCGTTCTTCGGCATCGTCGCCTGCGTGGTGGTGTGGATCGCCACCGCCTGGCCCGACGGCGCCACCGCGGCGATGATGGGCGCGGTGCTGTGCTGCATGTTCGCGACCCAGGACGATCCGGTCCCGGCGATCCTGAGCTTCGCCACCTGGACCGGGGTGGCCGCTCTGGCGATCGGCGTGCTGCTGTTCGGCGTGATGCCGCTGGTGCACGATTTCGTCAGCCTCGCCCTGGTGCTGGCGCCGCCCCTGATCCTGTGCGGCCTGCTGATGACGAATCCCAAAACCCTGCCGGTGGGGCTGGCGCTCGGCGTCAACGGCAACGCGCTGCTGGCGATCCAGGACCGCTACGCGTCGGAATTCGGAGCTTACGTCAATTCGGGCATCGCGCTGGTCGGCGGCATCTGGCTCGCCGCCCTGGTGACCCGGCTGGTGCGCTCGGTCGGGGCGGAGCACGGCGCCCGCCGGCTGGTCGCGGCGAGCCGCGCCGATCTCGCCCGGGCGGCGCGGCGGCGCGGGCACGGCGACCGCACCGCCTTCGCCCACCTGATGCTCGACCGCCTCGGCCTCCTGGTGCCGCGGCTGGCCGCCGCCGGGCCCGACAGCGACCTGTCCCGGATCGACACCCTGGCGGCCCTGCGGGTCGGCATGAACCTCGTCTCGCTGCGGCGCGCCCGCCACGGCCTGCCGCGCGAGGCCGTCGCCGCGCTCGATGCCGCCCTCGACGCGGTGGCCGGCCATTACGAGGGGCCGCGCGGGCCGGCCCCCGAAACCTTGCTCCGCCGCATCGACGCGGCGCTCGCGCGGATCGAGGCGGAACCCGTCGGCGCGTCGGGACACGACGCCCGGCGCGACGCGCTCCTCGGCCTCGTGGGCCTGCGCCGGGCGCTGTTTCCCGCGGCGGCGCCTCCCGGCGCCGCCCTGCTCGCGAGGGAGGCCGCCTGATGGCCGATATCGACCTCTACGGCGTCTTCGTGCCGGCCCTGCTGGTCTGGGCCCTCGCCGCCTTCCTGATCAACCTCGTGGTGCGCCGCCTGATCGGTGCCCTCGGGCTCTACCGGCTGGTCTGGCACCGGCCGCTCTTCGACCTCTGCCTCTACCTCGTGTGCCTCGGCGGCGTCGTCTCGCTCGCCGGCCGCCTGACCTGAAGAACCACCATGACCCGCGCGCTCGCCTTCCTCGGCCGCTTCGCCGTCACCGCCGCCATGCTGGCGCTCGCCGTCATCGTCGGGACGGCCCTCTGGGACTATTACCTCGAAGCTCCCTGGACCCGCGACGGACGGGTGCGGGCCGAGGTCATCGGTGTCGCCCCCGACGTGTCGGGGCTGGTGCGCGACGTCGAGGTGCGCGACAACCAGCGCGTCAAGCGCGGCGACGTGCTGTTCCGCATCGATCCGGACCGCTTCGGCCTCGCGCTTCGCCAGGCCGAGGCCGTGGTGGCCGGCCGCAAGGCGAACCTCGTCCAGGCCGAGGCCGATCTCGCCCGCTACCGCCAGCTCAGCGACAACGTCGTGTCGCAGCAGAAGCTCGAGGCGACGCTCGCCGCCGATCAGAGTGCCCGGGCCGCCTACGACCAGGCGGTCGCCGACCGCGACCTCGCCAGGCTCAACCTCGACCGCTCCGAGGTGCGCGCCTCGGTCAACGGCCGGATCAGCAACCTCGAACTGCGCCCCGGCGCCTATGTCGGGGTCGGCAAGGCCGTGATGGCGCTCGTCGACAGCGACACCCTGCACGTCCAGGGCTATTTCGAGGAGACGAAGCTCGACCGCATCCATCCCGGCGACCCGGTCACCGTGCGGCTGATGGGCGAGGACCGCGACGTCACCGGCACGGTCGAGAGCGTCGCCGCCGGCATCGAGGACCGGGAGCGCAGCGCCGGCGCGTCGCTCCTCGCCAACGTCAACCCGACCTTCGCCTGGGTGCGCCTCGCCCAGCGCGTCCCGGTGCGGATCGCCCTCGATCCCGCCATCGACCGCGACCGACTCACCGTCGGGCGCACCGCCACCGTGGTGGTGCACCCGCGCGGCGAGCGGCCGGAGATCCGTCCCTTCGACAATCTCAGGAATTTGGGTTTGCGCCATCTCGGCCTGCGCGACGGCTGGGAAGCGCTGAAGGCCGCACTGCCGGCGACCAAGGGCTAACGCCCGGCAGGTCACGCCTCGCTTGTGTGGTACCGATATCACTTCCGCCCCGCACGAGGCCGGATTAAGGAGCGCCGACAAGACGCAATATCCAGCGCGGCCGGGAGGAGGCCCCCATGGCAGACCAGAACAGGGCAGCCCAGAACAGGGCGGACCCGCAGCAGGACGCCCTCGGCGCCCGCACCATCGCGACGATCACCTGGCGGCTGATGCCGCTGCTCGGCCTGATGTACCTGATCGCCTACATCGACCGGCAGAACGTCTCCTATGCCAAGCTCCAGATGGTGGGCGATCTCGGCTTGAGCGAGGCGGCCTACGGCTTCGGCGCCTCGCTGTTCTTCCTCGCCTACTTCCTGTTCGAGGTCCCCTCGAACGTGATCCTGGAGCGGGTCGGCGCCCGGGTGTGGTTCACCCGCATCATGGCGACCTGGGGGATCATCACGATCCTGCTCGGCTTCTCGACCGGGCCGGTGATGTTCTACGTGCTGCGCTTCCTCCTCGGCGCGGCGGAGGCCGGGTTCTTCCCCGGCGTGCTCTACGCGCTGACCCTGTGGTTCCCGCAGGTCTTCCGCGGCCGGATGGTCGGCTGGTTCATGATCGCGAGCGCGGTGGCCAACGCCGTCGGCGCGGCGATCGGCGGCGCGCTCCTCGACCTCGACGGGGCGCTCGGCTACCGCGGCTGGCAATGGGTGTTCATCGCCACCGGCGTGCCGGCGGTGCTGCTCGCCTTCGTGGTGTTCTTCATCCTGCCCGACCGGCCCGAGAAGGCGCCCTGGCTGGGGGCCGACGAGAAGAGGTGGCTCGCCGACACCCTGGCGCGCGAGGCGGCGACCACCCCGCACACCGACCACAGCAACCCGTTCCGGGTGCTCGCCGACACCCGCGTCGTGCTGCTCGCGCTGCTCTACGTCGCCTTCCCGCTCGCGGCCTACGGCCTGAGCTACTGGCTGCCCACGGTGGTGAAGGGCTTCGGCGTCTCGAACACCATGAACGGCGTCATCAACATCATCCCGTGGATCTGCGTCGGCTTCGCCCTGTGGTGGGTGCCCCGGCACGCGGCGCGCACCGGAGAGACCACCTGGCACATCGCCGGCCCGGCCCTCGTCGGGGCGCTCGGCCTCGTCCTCAGCGTCGTGCTGCCCGGCGACGCGGTGAAGTTCGCCTGCCTGTGCGTGGCCGCCGCCGGCATCTTCTCGGGCCAGCCGGTCTTCTGGTCGCTGCCCCCGACCTTCCTGCGCGGCGCCACCGCGGCGGCCGGCATCGCGATGATCAACTCGGTCGGCAATCTCGGCGGCTTCATCGCCCAGAACGTCGTGCCGTGGATCGGCGACGTCAGCGGCAGCAAGCTCGTGCCGATGCTCTTCCTCGCCGCCTGCCTCGTCGTCGGCGCGGCGATGGTGTTCGTGGTCCAGGGCATCCTGAAGCGCCGCAACGCGGCCGAGGCCGCGGGGCTCGCGCCGGCGCGGCGCTGAGGACGGAATTATCCCTTTTCGGATCGGTTTCGGTCCGGAAAGGGATAACGTCTTTGATATCAATGGTCTGAGGGGGCGGAGCGGTGTAGGATCGGGCGACAGGCAGCCCGATCCGATCCGCGATGGCCGATTTCACCGACTGGACGCACGAGCAGGTTCGCCAGTTCGTCGATGCCGAGCAGGTCTTTTCCGCCTACCAGGCGGCGCGGACCGAACTGGGCCAGCGCTTCGCCGGCTCGATGGCCTGGAAGACGGTGCGCGGGCGCCAGTATCTCTACCGCAAGCGGAAGGCCGCATGGTCCTCCCTCGGGCTCCGCTGCCCCGAGACCGAGGCCGCCCATGCGGCGTTCCATGACGGCCGTGCGCGGGTGAAGCAGCGCCTCGCCGACCTCGCCCGGCGACTGGACGCGATGGCGCCGGTGAACCGCGCCCTCGGGCTCGGGCGGATGCCGGTCGTCGCGGCGCGAGCCCTGCGGGCGCTCGCGGCGGCGCGGCTCCTTGGCACCGGCATCCGGGTCGTCGGCACCCACGCGCTCTTCGCCTATGAACGCCTGGCCGGCCTGCGCATCGCCAGCGGCCACCTCGCCACCGGCGATATCGATCTCCTGTTCGACGCCCGTGCCCGCCTGAGCCTCGTCGCCGAGGCACTGCCGGGGGTCGACCTGGAGCGGGAAGGCCTGATCGGGCTCCTGCGCAGCGTCGACAGGTCGTTCGAGCCGATGGGGGCCGGAAGCTTCCGGGCGGTCAACCGGGACGGCTTCATGGTCGACCTGATCCAGCCGCTGCCGCCGGACCGGATGGCACGCAGTCCCCGCAGCCGGATCGGCACCTCGTCCGACGATCTCAGCGCCGTCGAGATCGAGGGTCTCGCCTGGCTCGTCAACAGCCCGAAGGTGAGCGCGGTCACGCTCGATGCCCGCGGCTACCCGGTCGGCCTGGTGGTGCCCGATCCGCGGGCCTTCGCGCTCCACAAGGCCTGGCTCGCCGCCCGCGACGACCGCGATCCGTTGAAGCGCGGGCGCGACGCGGGCCAGGCCCGACTCGTCGCCGGCCTCGTCGCGGAGCGCCTGCCGCACCTGTCCTTCGAGGATCCGGCCCTCGGGGCGATCCCACGCGCCTTGCGCGACCGCGCCGCCGAGATCCTGCCCGCGCCGGGCGTGGCCGACGAATCCATCGAGCCGGACTGGTGAAGGCTCACACCGCCAGCGCGATACCGGCGAGCCCCGCCGCCAGCCCCCACAGCAACCCGCAGGCCCGCCGGTACAGCACCAGCGCCCGGACGATGTCGGCACTCGTCGCCTCCGCCCGGCCCGACCCCATCCAGGCATCCTCGACCCGCGTCGCGCCGTAGACCCGCGGGCCGGCGAGCCGCAGGCCGAGCGCCCCGGCCATCGCGGCTTCCGGCCAGCCGGCATTGGGCGAGCGGTGGTGCCCGGCATCGCGCCGGATCGCCGCGAGCGCGTCCCGGGCCGAGGCCCCCGGGGTCAGGGCGGCGGCGGCCACGAGGAGCCCGGCGGTGAGGCGCGAGGCCGGCAGGTTGACGAGGTCGTCGAGGCGGGCGGCGGCCCAGCCGAAGGCCTCGTGCCGGGGCGTGCGGTGGCCGATCATGCTGTCGGCGGTGTTGATCGCCTTGTAGAGCGCGCCGCCTGCCAGGCCGCCGGCACCGAGCCAGACGGCCGGCGCCACGATGCCGTCGGAAAAATTCTCCGCCAGGCTCTCGATCGCGGCGCGGCAGAGCGCGGCCTCGTCGAGGGTCTCGGGGTTGCGCCCGACGATCATCGAGACCGCCCGGCGCCCGCCGGGAAGGCCGTCGCGGTCGAGGTCCTTCGCCACCCGGGCGACGTGGTCGTGCAGGCTGCGCTGCGCCGGCAGGCTCGCGGCGAGCACCGCGCAGAGGGCGATGCCGGGCAGGAGCCCGAGCGCCCCGCAGGCGAGCGCCAGGATCGACGCCGCGAGACCGGTCGCCGCGAGGACGACTCCTAAGGCCAGCACCCCGGCGAGGCGCCGCCGCCCCTCGGAATCGGTCTCCCGGTTGAGGCGCCGGTCGAGGGCGGCGATCAGGGCGCCGATCCAGGTGACAGGGTGGCCGGCCAGCCTGTAGAGGCGGTCCGGATAGCCGAGGGCGGCCTCGATCGCGAGGGCGAGGACGAGAACCGGGAGGCTGTCGGGCGGGTGCAGCAGGGCGGCCATGACACGTGAAATGGAGGCGGAGCCGATCCGGCACGGGGGCGACCTCGGCGAGGCCTGCCGGCTCTTCCCCTCGGCCCCCGAGCCCTGGATCGACCTGTCGACGGGGATCAACCCGATCCCCTATCCGTGGCCGGCCCCGGAGGCCAGCGCCTTCACGCGTCTGCCGGCCCCGGCCGACCTCGCCTCCCTCGAGCATGCGGCGGCGCATGCCTACGGCGCGCGGCCGGACCACGTCGTCGCCGCGCCGGGCACGCAGGCCCTGATCGACCTGATCCCGCGGCTGCGGCCGCCCGGCCGCGTCGCGGTCGTGGGTCCGACCTATGCCGAGCACGCCGCGTCCTGGGCCCGGGCCGGGCACGCCGTGTCCGACGCGGCGGACCTCGCCGCCGAGGCCGACGTGGTCGTGGTCGTCAACCCGAACAACCCGGACGGGCGGGTGGTGCCGACCCGCGACCTCGCGGCGGCGGCGGTGCGGCTCGCCGGGCGCGGCGGCTGGCTCGTGGTCGACGAGGCCTTCGCCGATCTCGAACCCGTCGAGAGCCTGTGCGGGGCGCCGCCCCCGGGCTGCCTGGTGCTGCGCTCCTTCGGCAAGACCTACGGCCTCGCGGGCCTGCGGCTCGGCTTCGCGGTGGCGGCGGAGCCCCTGATCGGCGGGGTGCGCCGCGGTATCGGACCCTGGGCGGTATCGGGACCGGCGATCGCGATCGGCCGCCGGGCGCTGGCGGATGTCTCCTGGCGGCGCGAGGCGGCCGCCGCGCGGCGCCTCGACGCGGCCCGGCTCGACGGCCTGCTCGCCGCCGCCGGCGGCCGGATCGTCGGCGGGACGGCGCTGTTTCGCACCGCCGACTTTTCCGACGGCCCGGGCCTGTTCGGGCGTCTCGGCCGCGCCGGGATCTTCGTGCGCCGGTTCGAGGCCGCGCCGGCGCGCCTGCGCTTCGGCCTGCCCTCCGACGAAGCGGCCTGGAGCCGCCTCGAAGCGGCTCTGGGCGACCGGTGAGGCGCCTTTAAAAAGGCCGAAAACCGAAGCATCGAAAAACCGAGATAACCGGACCCATGATCGGGTTTACGAGGGCGGCCGGCGCCGCGCGGGGAATCAGGCAGAATGGACGCGGACGAGGTCAAACGGCGCGACAGGCTCGGCAGCATGATCGCGTTCGCGCGGCGCACCGTGCCCGATCTGCGCCGCAACGCCGAGACGGTCGAGCCGATCTCTCCCGGGAGCCGGCTGCCGGCCCTGCTCAACCCGTTGCGCTGGACCCGCCTGCCGTTCCTGCCCCACGAGGGCACCCGGAACCGGGTCATGACCCGGCTCCTGCGCAATATCGCCCTCTTCGTGCTGCTGCCGACGGCGGTGGTCGGGATCTACCTGTTCGTCTTCGCCGCCGACCAGTACGTGGTCGAGGCCCGCTTCGCCGTCCGCGGCGAGGTCGAGCCGATGGGCAACGTCCAGCTCGGCGAATTCTCCTCGCTGATCCAGAAGAACAACAGCCAGGACAGCTACATCGTCCAGGAATACATCCAGAGCCAGCCGATGCTGGAGAGCGCCCAGAAGGAGCTCGACGTCGTCCGGATGTTCACCCGCGACGAGGCCGACTTCTGGACGCGCTATTCCGGCGACAAGCCGATCGAGCAGTTGCTGAAGTACTGGCGCAAGCACGTCCAGGTCCATATCGATCTCGTCTCGGGCGTGCTCACCCTGACGGTGCAGGCCTTCACCCCCGACGACGCCCTGGCGATCAGCCGCCACATCGTGGCCCGCGCCGAGGCGCTGATCAACGCGGTCTCCTCCCGCGCGCAGCAGGACATGCTCAAGCACAGCCAGGACGACCTGGCGGCGAGCGAGGAGCGGATGCGCAAGGCCCACCTGGCCTTACGCGAGTTCCGCAACCGCTGGGGCATCATCGATCCGGCGAAGTCGGCCGAGGCGACGATGACCAGCCTGGTCTCCCTGCGCAAGGACAAGATCAAGTCGGAGAACGACCTGCAGGTGCTGCGGAGCTCCGGCCTCGACGAGAAGTCGCGCTCGATCCAGACCATCGTGGCGAGCCTCACCGCCACCAACCAGCAGATCAAGCAGCTCGAGGATTCGCTGACCAGCGACGGGCTGGCCGTCGGCGGACGGCACGTCTCGGACGCGATCCTGGAATACGAGGGGCTGATGGTCGAGCGCACCATCGCCGAGAAGCTGAACGACTCCGCCACCACGATGCTCGACCGCGCCCGGGTGGCGGCGAACCGCCAGCACGTCTACCTCGCGGTCTTCGTGCCGCCGACCCGGCCCGAGCTCTCCACCGTGCCGATGCGCGGGCACGCCCTGTTCGTGGCCTTCTTCGCCTTCCTGGTGCTCTGGGGCTGCTCGAGCCTGCTCATCGCCGGCGTCAAGGACCACAACATGTGACGCCGGCAGGCCCGGGGGCTTCGATCCCGGCCCGGGCCGTGCGATGAAGCGGCCCGGGGCGCCGTACGGGCACCCGCGAGCCTGAAGGACGAGCAATACCCCGATGTCCGATTTCACGGACCTGGTCGCCCGGGCCGTCTCCCCGGCGATGACCCGCGAGGAGCGCGAGGCGGTCTACCAGGTGGTCAAGCAGGCGATGCGCCGGCTCCAGGAGCGCGAGAACCTCCAGCCCGACGATCCCCGCGCCCGGCTCCAGGAGCACCTCGTCGAGGAGACGATCCGCGACGTCGAGGCGCTGGTCACCCGCTATCTCGCCCGCCAGACCATCCTGGAGGCCGAGCGCGCCAACGCGGCGGCCAACGCCGCCGCGTCCGACGCCTGAGCGCGCTCACGCCTCCTCGGTCAGCCGCTTGAGCGAGGTCTGGAGCGCGTCGCCGCCGAGCAGCAGCGCCCGCGACAGGTCGGCCAGGGTGATCCAGCCGGTGACGCGCCCGCCGGCATCCCGCACCGGCAGGCGCCGGACATGGTGGGCGGCCATCAGGTCGAGGGCGGCGCGCAACGGGTCTGTCTCGGCGCAGGACACGACCGGGCGCGACAGCACCTCGCTCACCCGTGTCTCGCGCGGGTCGAGCCCCTGGGCGACGACCCGGTAGAGGATGTCCCGGTCGGTGATCACGCCGTCGAGGGCGTCCGGCGTGCCGACCGGCAGGGCGCCGACATCGAGTTCGCCCATCAGCACCGCGGCCTCCTGCACCGGGGCGTCGCCGGGAATGAACTCCACGTCCCTGCTCATCACGTCCGCGACCGTCGCGCCCATCGAAATCCCTCGTCACGCCTCGTGACTCCGGCAACCCGCGGCGGCGGCGGCGGCTCCGGACCGGGCCGCGATTCCCGCGCCGAAAATCACACCTATGAAATTTTGACGGCGCGCCGGGAGCTTGGGCGAGGGCCGGCGCGTTCAGCCCACAGTCAGGCTTCTCGCCTCCGGGATCGTCGAACGCCCCCATGAACATGGAACTCACGTCCAAGCCCGCCCCGGAAGCCCCGGCGGCCTCGCCTCTCGCCCGGCGCGCCACGCGCATCAGCGAGGGCCAGCCCTTCCCGTTGGGGGCCACCTGGGACGGCCTCGGCGTCAACTTCGCGCTGTTCTCCGCCCACGCCACCAAGGTCGAGCTGTGCCTTTTCGACGATTCCGGCGAGACCGAGATCGAGCGGATCGAGCTGCCCGAATACACCGACGAGGTCTGGCACGGTTATCTTCCGGATGCCCGCCCCGGCACGATCTACGGCTACCGGGTCCACGGCCCCTACGAGCCGGAGGCCGGCCACCGCTTCAACCCCAACAAGCTGCTGCTCGACCCCTACGCCAAGGCGCTGGTCGGTTCCATCACCTGGAACCCGGCGCTCTTCGGCTACGTGATGGAGAGCGGCGACGACACCACCTTCGACACCCGCGACAGTGCCCCCTTCACCCGAAAGTGCCGGGTGATCGACCCCGCCTTCACCTGGGGCCGCGACCAGAAGCCGAACGTGCCGTGGGACAAGACCGTCTTCTACGAGACCCACGTCAAGGGCTTCACCAAGCTGCACCCGGCGGTGCCCGAGCGCCTGCGCGGCACCTATGCGGGCCTCGGCACGCCTGAGGTGCTGGCCTATATCCGCAGCCTCGGCGTCACCTCGGTCGAGCTTCTGCCGATCCATTCCTTCGTCAACGACAGCTACCTGCTGGATAAGGACCTGGTGAATTACTGGGGGTACAACACCCTCTCGTTCTTCGCCCCCGCCCGCCGCTACGCCGCGGTGCCGGATTTCGCCTTCTCCGAGTTCAAGGAGATGGTGGCCCGCATGCACGGGGCCGGCCTCGAGGTGATCCTCGACGTGGTCTACAACCACACCGCCGAGGGCAACGAGAAGGGCCCGACCCTGTCCTTCAAGGGCATCGACAACGCCTCGTATTACCGCCTGCTGCCGGACCAGAAGCGCTACTACATCAACGACACCGGCACGGGGAACACCGTCAACCTCTCGCATCCGCGGGTGCTGCAGATGGTGACGGATTCGCTCCGTTACTGGGCGACCGAGATGCGGGTCGACGGGTTCCGCTTCGACCTCGCGACGATCCTCGGCCGCGAGCCCTACGGCTTCGACGAGGGCGGCGGCTTCCTCGATTCCTGCCGCCAGGACCCGGTCCTGTCCTCGGTCAAGCTGATCGCCGAGCCGTGGGATTGCGGTCCGGGCGGCTACCAGGTCGGCGGCTTCCCGCCCGGCTGGGCCGAGTGGAACGACCGCTTCCGGGACGAGGTGCGCGGCTACTGGAAGGGCGACGAGGGCCTGCTCCCGGCGCTCGCCTCCCGCCTCACCGGCTCGGCCGACAAGTTCAACAAGCGCGGCCGGCGCCCCTGGGCCTCGGTGAACTTCATCACCGCCCATGACGGCTTCACCCTCGCCGACACCGTCTCGTACAACGAGAAGCACAATACCGCGAACGGCGAGGACAACCGCGACGGCCACTCGCACAACCTGTCCTACAATTACGGCGCGGAAGGCCCGACCGACGATCCCGAGATCCGGGCGGTGCGGATGCGCCAGATGCGCAACCTGCTCGCGACGCTGCTCCTGTCGCGCGGGACCCCCATGCTGCTCGCCGGCGACGAGTTCGCCCGCACGCAGAAGGGCAACAACAACGCCTATTGCCAGGACAACGAGATCTCCTGGATCGACTGGGGCGCGATCGGCGAGGAGGAGCGGGATCTCGCCGAGTTCACCCAGCGCCTCCTGATCCTGCGCAAGTCGCTGCCGATGCTGAGCCGCGGGCGCTTCCTCACCGGCGCCTACGATGCCGATCTCGGCGTCAAGGACGTGAGCTGGCTCACCCCCGCCGGGACCGAGATGAATCCGGAGAACTGGAACGACGGCGGCGCCCGCTCGCTCGCGGTGGTCCTCGACGGACGGGCCCAGACGAGCGGCATCCACCGGCGCGGGGGCGAGGCGACCCTGATGCTGCTGTTCAACGCCTACCACGACGTGGTCGAGTTCACCCTGCCGGAGGTGGTGGGGGGCGATGCCTGGATGCGGGTGCTCGACACCAACCTGCCCGACACCCAGGACCTCGCCCGGTTCGCCGTCGGCGACACCTACGCGGTCACCGGCCGCTCGATGCTGATGTTCGTGCTGCGCCCGACCGACGTCGACCATGCGAGCGAGACCTGGCGCTCCTACCAGCACGTGATCCAGGCCTTCGAGCGGGCGGAATCCGAGAGCGTGGCGTTCGGGCTGACGCCGGAGGGGTGACATCCGGGCGGGCCTGCCCACTTTGCAGAGGGATCGGAAACGTTCGGGGCTCGGAAACATTTGCCCTGCCCGCGCGTCAGCGTGGGAGGGCCGTGAATGACGGTCCCATCGAACAGGCGAAGATTCCCCGGGGCGGCCGAGCCGGCCGCCCCGGGGATCGTGCGAGCGCGGAGTGCGGGCGGTGGCAAAGATCCTTCTCGTCGAGGACCATGAGGAAATCTGGGACTTCCTGTCCCGGCGGCTCAAGCGGCGGGGCTACGAGGTGGTGCTCGCCCATGACGGCGAGGAGGGCGTGATGAAGGCCCGCACCAGCCGGCCGGACATCATCCTGCTCGACATGAACCTGCCGGTCCTCGACGGCTGGTCGGCGGCCCGCGCGCTCAAGTCCGACGCCGAGACCGCCCGGATCCCGATCATCGCGCTCACCGCCCACGCCATGTCCGGCGACCGCGAGAAGGTGATCCAGGCCGGCTGCGACGATTACCACCCCAAGCCGGTCGACTTCTCGAAGCTCCTGACCCAGATCGGCGCCGCCCTCGGCACGCCGCCGTCGTCCTGACCGCGCAGGCGGGAGCGGATCGCCTTCGCGTCGTTTGATGCGAAGGCGTACCGATCTGTTCGATTCAGCCGGTGCCCTATCCCATTCGCGACCTCATCCTGAGGTGCGAACGGAGTGAGCCTCGAAGGAGGGTTCCAGAAGGCACTGCGATCCCCGGAGCCCTCCTTCGAGTCTCGCTTCGCTCGCACCTCAAGATGAGGTCGCGGATAGGAAAAATAGATGCCCGTCATGCCGCCCTTGCCGATCGAACAGGTTTCGAGAAGCCGATGATCGACGATCCCGTGACGGCGCGCCGCCTGCGCGACGCGATGCCGGTGTTCACGGCCCTGGCGACCTGCCTGCTGGTGCTGGCGATCGGCGCGATCCTGTCCCTCGGGCGGGACGTGCTGATGCCGATCACGCTCGCGGTGCTCCTCAGCTTCGTGCTGGCGCCTGCGGTGCGGGGCCTCCAGCGCCGGCGCCTGCCGCGCTCGCTGGCCGTGCTCGTCGTCGTTCTGGCGACCTTCGCGGGGATCGGGGGCCTGGGGATGCTGATCGCCAACGAGGCCTCGCAGCTCGCCTCGGACCTGCCGCGCTACACCGTGACGATGCGCGAGAAGATCGGGGCCCTGCGGGCCCAGGCCGGCGGCGGCGCCACCCTGGAGCGCCTGTTCCAGTCGGTGCAGGATCTGAGCCAGGACTTGCAGCCGCCCGAGCCCGCCAAGGCGCGGGGTCCTTCGGATCCCGAGAAGCCGATGCTGGTCGAGGTGCGCGAGCCGAAGGCCGGGCTCCTCTCGACCCTGGGCAGCGTCGTGGCGCCGGTGCTGCACCCGCTCGCAACGGTCGGCCTGATCCTGCTCTTCACCCTGTTCTTCCTCGCCCAGCGCGAGGACCTGCGCAACCGCGCCATCCGGCTCGCCGGCTCCGGAGACCTGCGCGCCACCACGGCGGCGATGGACGACGCGGTGGCCCGCCTCTCGCGCTTCTTCCTCGCGCAGGCCGGGCTCAACCTCGCCTTCGGGGTGGTGATCGCCATCGGCCTCTGGCTGATCGGCGTGCCGAGCCCGATCCTGTGGGGCGTGCTCGCGGCGATCCTGCGCTTCGTGCCCTATATCGGGGCGGTGATCGGCATGGCCTTCCCGCTCATGCTCGCCGCGGCGGTCGATCCGGGCTGGTCGATGCTGATCGCGACGGTGGTGCTGTTCGCGGTCGTCGAGCCGATCGCCGGCCACGTCGTCGAGCCGCTGCTCTACGGCCACTCGACCGGGCTCTCGCCGGTGGCGGTGATTCTCGCCGCGACGGTCTGGACCTTCCTGTGGGGGCCGGTCGGCCTCGTCCTCGCCACCCCGATCACCGTCTGCCTGGTGGTGCTCGGCCGCCATGTCGAGCGGCTGGCCTTCCTCGACGTGATGCTGGGCGACCGGCCGGCGTTGGCGCCCTCCGAGATCTTCTACCAGCGCATGCTGGCGGGCGACCCCCTGGAGGCGATCGACAAGGCGCGCCAGGTGCTGAAGGAGCGTGCGCTCGCCACCTATTACGACGAGATCGCGCTCGGCGGCCTGCGGCTCGCCCAGAACGACCGGGCGAGCGGCGCGCTCGCCGCCGACCGCCAGCAGGCGGTGGGGCAGGCGATCGAGAGCGTGGTGACGACCCTGGGCACCCTGCCGGTCCGAAAAGGGGCGTCGGCGGTCCGCAGCGCCGAGACCGAGGCGGCGGTGGCCGCGCTCGGGCCGGACCGGGCCTCGACCGCGATCGTGCGCCGCCCCGAGGATCTGGCGCCGGCCTGGCGCGGGCCCGCCCCGGTTCTCGTGGTGGCGGCCCGCGGCCCGTTCGATGCGGCGGCCGCCGGCATGCTGGCCCAGGTGCTCGGGGGCCACGGCTTGAACGCCCGCACCATCAGCCAGGACGCCCTCAACAAGGGCGAGCGGCCGGACACCGCGGGCGTCGCCCTGGTCTGTCTGTCCTATATCGAGCCGATCAGCACCTCCCACATCCGGCTCGCCGCCCGCCTCGCCCGGCGGGCGATCCCGGGCGTGCGGGTGATGGTGGCGATCTGGCGCGAGCGCGACCCGGCCGGCCGCGACCGCCTGCGCCGGGCGACCTCCGCCGACATCCTGGTCACCACGATCAGCGACGCCCTCGACGCCGCCCTGGCGCTCTCGGGTGTCGGCGAGACTCGGAAGGTGCCGCAGCGCGAGGCCGCCTGACCGGGACGGCGCCGCGGGCCGCCGTCAGGTCCGGCGGCGCCGTCGTCAGGTCCGCTCCGGCCGGTCGAGGATCGAAAAGCATAGATCCGGATCGGCCCCCGTTGTCGGCGCATATCCCGGCGCCCGCATCTCACACCCGGGATGTCGTGCCGGAATAGGACAGTCCATCCGCCCGATCGCGATGACGGAATCCAGTCGTGGCGGCCGCCCCCGGGCCGGGGTCACCGCTTGCCCGTCGATGGATGAGACGGTAACCTTGCGTCGGCAGGCCTGTCCAAGTCATGCCTGTTCAAGTCATGCCTATCCAGGTCTGGAGCGACGCCCGGTCGCGGTTGCCTTCTGGTAGCATCGACCATTGTGCAAGGGCGCTGGATGTAGGATCCCATGCGCCAAGGCGGGATTCGGCCAGCGGGCCACCGGAGCGACGATGAGTGTGAAGCGAACGCCGACCGAACTCGGGACCCGGCCGACCGTGGCGGACGTCCCCACCGACGTGTCGGACCACCACAGCGACATCTTCTTCGCCGCCGTCGAGATGACGCGGATGCCGATGATCGTCACCGATCCGCGCCAGCCGGACAATCCGATCATCTTCGCCAACCAGGCCTTCCGGGCGATGACCGGCTACGCACCCGAGGAGCTGGTCGGCCGCAACTGCCGCTTCCTGCAGGGACCCGAGACCGACCGCGAGACGGTGTCGGAGGTGCGCCGCGCCATCGCCGAGCGCAAGGAAATCGCGACCGAGATCCTGAACTACCGCAAGAACGGCTCGACCTTCTGGAACGCGCTGTTCATCTCGCCGGTCTACGATCCGACGGGCGAGCTGGTCTATTTCTTCGGCTCGCAGCTCGACGTGTCGCGCCGGCGCGACGCCGAGGAGGCCCTGCGCCAGTCGCAGAAGATGGAAGCCCTGGGGCAACTCACCGGCGGCATCGCCCACGACTTCAACAACCTGCTCCAGGTGGTGGTCGGCTACGTCGACATCCTGCAATCGGGGCTCGAGGACCCGGCGACCGATCCGCGCCGGATGACCCGGGCGGTCGACAACATCCGCAACGCCGCCGAGCGCGCCACCACCCTGACCCAGCAGCTCCTGGCCTTCGCCCGCAAGCAGCGCCTCGACGGGCGGGCGGTGAACCTCAACAACCTCGTCGAGGGCATGCGCGACCTCGCCGGCCGCACCCTCGGCGACCGGATCGCAGTCGAGACCGACCTGCCCGAGGGCCTGTGGAACGCCCGCCTCGACCCGACCCAGACCGAGGTGGCTTTGCTCAACGTGCTGCTCAACGCCCGCGACGCGATGCCGGGCGGCGGCACCGTGACGATCAAGACCGAGAACCACGTCTTCGACGTCGACGAATTGCCCTCCGGCCTGCCCCAGACCGGGCGCTACGTCTCGGTCTCGGTGGCGGATACCGGGCTGGGCATGCCACCGGAGATCCTGGCCCGGGTGATGGAGCCGTTCTTCACCACCAAGGAGGAGGGGCGCGGCACGGGCTTAGGCCTCGCCATGGTGTACGGCTTCGCCAAGCAGTCCGGCGGCACCGTTGTGATCGAATCGCGGGCCGGCCACGGCACCACCGTGCGGCTCTACTTCCCGATGAGCGACAGCGACGAGCGTCCGGCCCCCGGCCCGGGCCATCGCGGGCTCCAGCGCGAGGGCACCGAGACGATCCTGATCGTCGACGACCGCCGCGACGTCGCCGAGCTCGCCCGGGCGATCCTGCGCGATTTCGGCTACACGACGCTGCTCGCCACCGACGGGCGCCAGGCCCTCGAATTGCTGGACAGCGGCGACCGGGTCGACCTGCTGTTCTCGGACCTGATCATGCCCGGCGGCATGAACGGCGTGATGCTCGCCCGCGAGGCGCGCCGCCGCCAGCCCCGCCTCAAGGTGCTGCTCACCACCGGCTACGCCGAGGCGTCGCTGGAGCGCACCGATGCCGGCGGCAGCGAGTTCGAGATCATCAACAAGCCCTATCGCCGGATGGAGCTGGCGCGCCGGGTGCGGGCGGTGCTGGACGGGCCGAACGGGGTGAGCTGAGACACGCCGGCGGGCGCCGGGAGGAGGATTCTTCGATGTCGCATCGCCCGACCCGCCGCGTGATGCTCGGCACCCTCGCGGCCGGCCTCCTGGCGCCCCGGCCGGCGCAGGCGACCTGTCTCCTGACCCCGCAGGCGGTGGAGGGCCCGTTCTACCTCGATCCCCGCCTGCTGCGCTCCGACATCCGGGAGGACCGGGACGGCACGCCGCTCGGGGTGACCTTGCAGGTCGTGACCTTGCGCGACTGCGTCGCCCTGCCGGCGGCCCGCGTCGATCTCTGGCATGCGGACGCGCAGGGGCGCTACTCGGGCTATCCCGACCAGGGCGATCGGGCTGCGTCCACGGTCGGCCGGACCTTCCTGCGCGGCACGCAGGTCGCCGACGCGACCGGCCGGGTGGCGTTCCGGACGATCTATCCGGGCTGGTATCCGGGCCGCACGCCCCACCTGCACGTGAAGGTGATCCTCGGCGGCCGGACGGCGCTCACGGGCCAGATCTACTTCCCCGACGCGGTGAGCGAGGCAGTCCATGCCGGACCCGCCTATGCGGGCCGCCCCCGGCGCGGCCGGATCGGCAATGCCCGCGACATCCTCCTGCGCCAGGACGACCCCGAGGGCCGGGGCATCGCGGAGGTGCGCCGGGAGGGCGGGGGGTATCAGGCGGCGCTGACGCTGGTGGTGAAGGGGGCGTGATAAATTCCGACAACGCCACGTAGTGCGTGCTGCGCTCGAGCGTGCCGCCGATCCCCCGCTCCGCCTCGATCCGGCCCGGCGCCGTCAGGCCCGGGAAGTCCGGCGCGCCCTCGGGCACGGGAATGACACTGGCGCGACGCCACTCCCGTCGCCCGTGTCCTTGGTCGTGACGCTCGCTGAAGGGTGGGTGCCCGTCGGCCTGCCGAAGGCGCGCTCGGTGAAGGCCCGCGGCGAGCCATGGTCGCCCTTGATGCACAAGGCATATCCGCCCCACTGGCTTGCACGATGCGGGCCATCGCCGGGTGGCCGTGCAGGGCATCGGCGGTGACGACGCAGCCGGTCAGGTCCAGGCTCGTCGGCATCGGGATGGTCGCAAGAGGATGGCGAGCATTGGGACGCGGGGGGCGCGCGCCTCGCGGAAGATGGCCGGAACGGCACTCACCGCGCGGCCTCCCCGGGCCGAGAGACCGCTCTTTGAAGTCGCATTCAGGGCAGATCGACCCACAGCCATCTCTTGTGCGATTGCCCTGCGCAAAGGGGGGGAGGGTTCATGCGCGGACGTCGTCGCTCCCGCACCCGCGCAGCCTCCCGTGTCGTGGGCTGTGGAGACCCTCAGATTCGGAACCCCATCCTGAGCGCCCCCCAATGCCGCCCATGGACGCGGATGGGGCTCGCGACCTCGCGCAGGGGCTGGCGGCCGGCCTCGTCCTGCGGGCAGGCCTGGACCAGGAAGGGCCGGGTCGAGCGGGCGGCAGAGAGGGCGGTGCGGTCGTCGTAGAGCCGGCGCTGGCGGGCGTGCAGGGCGTTCCAGGCCGGGTCGCCGGTCCGCGGCGCTTGCGACTGGGCGCGGTTGTACACCGGGGCGTAGCCGTTGCGGTCGACCACGATGCAGAAGGCCGTGCGCGGATCGGCCAGCAGCAGCGGCTCGAGGATCGGCGGCAGGAGGTCTTCCAGGGCCGGCACCGCGGCGGTGAGGTAGTGCGGCGGCTCGATCCCGACGACCGGGCGGTAGGTGGTGTCGAACAGGGCGTGCGGGGCGAGCCGGCCTGCGGCGAGCGCCTGTTCGAGGGTCGTGGCGACCGAAGCGGCGCCGCCTTGCGCGGCGGCGATCAGCGGCCGGTTCTCCTCCTCGACCGCCACCAGGGCGTCGCGCAGCCGCGCCTCGGACACGGCCTCGGTGACGGCGCAATGCAGGCCGCGGACGCTCACCCCCACCACCTGCACCTGCATCCGGCCGATGCCGCGCAGATCGAGGGCGAGCCGCGCGCCGACGGCGCCGCCGCAGCCCTCCGGCGGGACCAGGAGCAGCCCGCCCCGGCTCAGGTCGAGCACCCGCCCGAGGCCCCAATTGCCGACCCGCGCGGCGAGATCGACCGGATAGCGGTCATGGACCCGCCGGTCGCCGATCTCCGCCTGGCGCAGGGACGCGACGGCCCGTCCGGCGAGCCCTCCGGCAAGGCCGGCGAGACCCACCCCGGCGGAGCGGGCGGCCTCCATGCGCCTTGCCGCCTCGTCGGCGGCGGCCGCCGCCGCGGAAGCGTCCCCGACGAGATCGCCGGTCGATTCGGCGAGATCCTGCGCCGCGTCCGAGAGGCGCCAGGCGGAGGCGGCCTGCGCCTCGGCGGCCGCCGCCGTGGTGGCGAAGGCCGGGCGCAGGCAGGCGAGCGAGGTCGCCAGGCCCCCCATCGCCGCCGCCCCGGGGCCGGAGAGGCGACGGCTCAGGGACCGCACCTCCTCCACCGCCCGGGCGGCATCGGCCGCGAGCAGCCTGAATTCCTCGGCCGCCTGCCAGAACGGCGCGCCGCCCGCCCCGGCCCGCGCGGCCTCGACGGTGGCGTTGAGGGCGAGGCGGTTGGCCTGCCGCGCCAGGGTCGCCACCGCCTCGACGACGCGGGCGGAATCCTGCGCGGCGTTCATCATCTCGGCCTGGAGCACGCGGCTCTCGGCATCGGTGCGCTCGAGATGGCGGCCGGCCTGGACCAGCACGCCGGCGAGCCCCTCGGTCTCGGCCGCGAGGGTCTCGGCGGAGGCGCCGAGCGCCCGGCCGTGGATGCCCGCCTCGTCGGCCCGGACTCCCAACGCATCGAGCCCGCGGGCGAGGGCGGCGGCGGCGGCCGCCGCAGCTCCGGTCTCGGTGCAGCCGTCCCGGGCGGCGACCCCGACGGCGCGGGCGGCCCGGACCAGTTCGGCCTCGACCCGGTCGACGGCGTCGCGCCCGGCCCGGCCCGCCATGCGCTCCGGCCCGTCGACCGCCGGCGCCGGTGCGGCGAGCGGCGGCAGGATCTCGACCGCGTCGGCGGGGTCGCGGGGCGGATGGGGCGGGCGGAAGCTCAAACGCATGGCCGCATCACAGCGCGCCGCGCTTAAAGGCCGGTTAACCCTGACGATGCGTCACTGCGGCCGGCCCGGATCCGGGTGCCGGCCCGACGCGCGAGTTGCGCCGGCGGGCGTGGCCGTGGCAGGGTCCGCCCCCATTTCCGGGGTTTCGCCCCCTTCCATGAGAGACCGCCGCCGGATGAGCCGCCTGCTCTCCCGCCTCCTGCTCCTGACGCTGCTGGCCGCCCCGCCAGCCCTCGCCGAGGATGCGCCCTCCCCTGCCGCCGCCCCGCCGCCCTCGCCCGTGCGGATCGCCACCGAAGGCGGCCGCCCGCCGTTCAACTACGTCGAGGACGGCAAGCCGGCGGGGTTCGAGGTCGCCCTGGCCCAGGCCCTGTGCACGGAGGCCAAGCTCACCTGCACGATCGTGCTCCACCAGTGGGACGGCATCATCAAGGGCCTGGAGGCGGGCGAGTACGACGCCATCATGGCGGCGATGGCGATCACCCCGAAGCGGGCCGCCCGCATCGCCTTCACCAGGCCCTACATGCGGATTCCCTTCGCCTACGTGGCGCGGCAGGACACCTCGCTGCCGAACCCGACGCCGGCGACGTTGCGGGGCCGCACGATCGGCGTGGCGGCGCACGGGCCGCAGGTCGCCTATCTGGAGCAGCGGGTGCCGGGCGCCGAGATCCGTACCTTCGACAGCCTCGCCGACGCGACCCTCGACCTGCGGGCCGGCCGGGTCGACGTCGTGCTGGGCGACAAGCTCGAACTCGCCAATTTCCTCGCGCGGCCCGAGGGCGAGGCCTGCTGCCGCCTCGTCGGCGAGGTGCCGGCGGGCGAGCCGCTGCTCGGCGAGGGCGCCGGGATCGGCCTGCGCAAGGGCGACACCGCCTTGCGCGAGACCTTCGAGCGGGCGCTCGCCGCGCTGATCGCGGATGGGCGCTACGACCGCCTTCGGGCGAAGTACATCCCGTTCGACACGAAGTGACGGCAACCTGGTGAGGACACGCGTTTGACGGGCGTAGGCGCGGCTCACTACACCGGGGGCCGACCGCCGGGATAACGGCGTGGGAGGAGCGAGCGCATGGCAAAGGTCGCGTTTCTGGGTCTCGGCGTGATGGGGGGGCCGATGGCCCGTCACCTCGCCGCCAAGGGCCATGACGTCACGGTCTACAACCGCACCAAGGCCAAGGCCGACGATTGGGTGAAGGCCCATGGCGGGAAGGCCGCGGCGACGCCGCGCGAGGCGGCGGAAGGCCAGGAGATCGTCTTCGCCTGCGTCGGCAACGACGACGACCTGCGCCAGGTCACGACCGGGCCGGACGGCGCCTTCGCGGCGATGGGCAAGGGTGCGGTCTTCGTCGATCACACCACCGCCTCGGCTGAGGTGGCCCGCGAGCTGGCGTCAGCCGCCGGGAAGGCCGGGTTCGGCTTCATCGACGCCCCGGTCTCCGGCGGCCAGGCCGGCGCCGAGAACGGCGTGCTGACGGTGATGTGCGGCGGCGATGCCGACACGTTCGCCCGGGTCGAGCCGGTGATCGGGTCGTATGCCCGCGCCTGCCGCCTGCTGGGGCCGGTCGGCGCCGGCCAGCTCGCCAAGATGATGAACCAGATCTGCATCGCCGGCCTCGTCCAGGGCCTGTCGGAGGCGGTGCATTTCGGCAAGCAGGCCGGGCTCGACATCGAGGCGGTGCTCGACGTGATCTCCAAGGGGGCCGCCGGCTCCTGGCAGATGGAGAATCGCGGCAAGACCATGAACCAGGGCAAGTTCGATTTCGGCTTCGCCGTCGACTGGATGCGCAAGGACCTGTCGATCGTGCTCGCCGAGGCCCGCCGCAACAAGGCGAAGCTGCCGGTGACGGCTTTGGTCGACCAGTTCTACGCCGAGGTGCAGAGCATGGGCGGCGGGCGCTGGGACACGTCGAGCCTGATCGCTCGGCTGGAGAAGTAAAGGCGCGCCAACCGCCTTTCGTCTCACCCTACGCGTCATTCCGGGGCCGCGCAGCGGAGCCCGGAATCCAGAACCGCAGGTTGTTCAGGATAGAGCGGAACGCATCTCGCTTGTTTCTGCACCCTCCGCGGTTCTGGATCCCGGGCTCTCGCCTTCGGCGAGCCCCGGGATGACCCTGCGAGGGGGAAATCTGGCGCGAAAAAGCGTGCCTCTACTTCCCCACCAGGCAGCTCACCGCCTTGCGCCACCCCGCCAGCCGGCGCTCGCGCAAGCTCGGCTCCATCGCCGGAGTGAAGCGGCGCTCCAGGCGCCAATGGTCGGCGAAGTGCTCGGGCTCCGGGTAGAGGCCGCAGGCGAGGCCGGCGAGATAGGCCGCGCCCAACGCCGTCGTCTCCTTGACCTCGGGCCGGTCGACGGGGGCGGCGAGGAGGTCGGCGAGGCGCTGCATCGTCCAGTCGGAGGCGACCATGCCGCCATCGACCCGCAGCACCGTGGCGCTCCCCTCCCCGTCCGACCAGTCGGCCCGCATGGCGGCCAGAAGATCGGCGGTCTGGTAGCAGACGCTCTCCAAAGCCGCCCGGGCGAGCTCGGCCGGTCCGGTGCCGCGGGTCAGGCCGAACAGGGCGCCGCGGGCATCGGGCTCCCAATGGGGCGCGCCGAGGCCGACGAAAGCCGGCACCAGGTAGACGTCCTGCGCCGGATCGGCCCGCTCGGCGAGCGCCCCGGTCTCGGCGGCCGATTCGATGATTCCGAGCCCGTCGCGCAGCCACTGCACCGCCGCACCGGCGACGAAGATCGAGCCCTCCAGCGCGTAGGTGCGCCGGCCGTTCAGCTGATACGCGATGGTGGTGAGGAGCTTGTTCTTCGAGGCGACCGGCTGCGACCCGGTATTGAGGAGGGCGAAGCACCCGGTGCCGTAGGTCGACTTGACCATGCCGGGCCGGAAGCAGGCCTGTCCCACCGTCGCCGCCTGCTGGTCGCCGGCGACGCCCCGGATCGGGATCGCGGCGCCGAACAGCTCCGGGTCGGTCTCACCGAAATCGCCGGAGGAATCGCGCACCTCCGGCAGCATCGAGGCCGGCACGCCCAAGAGCGCCATCAGCTCGTCGTCCCAGGCACCGCGATGGATGTCGAAGAGCAGGGTGCGCGAGGCATTGGTGGCGTCGGTGACGTGGAGCCGGCCGCCGGTGAGGCGCCACAGGAGATACGAATCGACGGTGCCGAAGGCGAGTTCCCCCGCCTCGGCCCGGGCGCGGGCGCCCGGCACGTTGTCGAGGATCCAGGCGATCTTGGTGCCGGAGAAATAGGGGTCGAGGATCAGGCCGGTCTTCGCCGTCACCATTGGCTCGTGGCCCGCCTCCTTGAGGCGGGCGCAGATCCCGGCCGAGCGCCGGTCCTGCCAGACGATGGCGCGGTGCACCGCCTCGCCGGTGCGCTTGTCCCAGACGAGCGTCGTCTCGCGCTGGTTGGTGATGCCGATCGCCGCCACGTCCCGGGCCGTCACCCCGGCCTGCTTCATCGCCGCCCGGCAGGTCTCGAGGGTGGTGCGCCAGAGATCCTCCGGCTCGTGCTCGACCCAGCCCGAGGCCGGGAAATGCTGCGGGAACTCGGCCTGGGCGAGACCCGCGATCGAGGTATCGGGCCGGAACAAAAGGGCGCGCGAGGAGGTGGTGCCCTGGTCGATGGCGAGGATGAGGGAGGACATCGGGAGGCTCTTTCGCGCGGTGCGTTAGAGGGGTGGCGGCTCCAGGGTGGCGAGGCCGATCGCGTCGGCCGCCCGGCGAAGCCGCGTGTCGAAGGTGGCGAAGGACAGGCCGGTGACCTGGAGCAGCGCGAGGTGCAGGGCGTCGGGGCCGCGCACGCCGAGGGCGGCGTCCTCGACGATGGTGCGGGCGAGGGCGAACATCTGGCGGGTGATGGTCAGCGGGCGGCCACGGGCCTCGCGCCAAGAAGTGAACAGTCCAACGACCTCGCGGGCTTCCTCGGCTTTCGCTTTGCGCTCACGCACCAACCGGGAGAGTGTCGCTGAGAATTCCAGAACGACGAGATCGGAGAAGACAGGCTGGACCGCCGGATCGAGCAGCCAAGCCTCGATTCTTGAGCTTTCGGCCTCCTTGACGAAAGCTGGAAGCAGGACGTTAGTATCGCAATAGATACGGCTCACAGCCCCTCGTCCCGCATCTGACGGACAACGGCAGTGATATCGACTGGCTTGGAAAGAGTTACCCGCCGTTCGCGAAGCCGATCCATCTCCTCCTTCGTTACCGGCCGCGGCTCAGTCGGAATGAGCTGAATCAAATCCTCGTCCAGACGTGTGATGATCACCTCCTCACCCGCACTCGCCTTGGCGAGGAGTTCGGGCAAGCGGGTGATGGCGTCTTCCATCCTGTAATAGGCCATGACAACCTCCGTGGCGGCATCGGCCGCCAGGATACGGAATCCGGCCGTCCGCGAAAAGGAGAGCCGGGGCTGATGCGCCCCGGCTCCTTTAGCGTCAACCGCGCTTCGGCGGCGAGGCCGGCCAGCTCTTGATGAGCGTGTCGTAGTCGATCGTCTCACCCTTCGGCTTCTCGTCGGCGAGCTTGCGCTGGGGGGCCAGCGTGCCGTCCTTCTTGGCCTGCTCGTACCAGTGCTCGGCCGAGGTCTTGGGGTTCAGCTTCGGGCCACACTCGCCCTGGACCTTGGAGCGCTCCAGGCGCGCCATCACGTCGTCCTGGGCGTTGGCGAGGGCGTCCATCGCCGCCTGCGGGGTCTTGGCGCCCGAGGAGGCATCGCCGATGTTCTGCCACCACAGCTGGGCGAGCTTGGGGTAGTCCGGCACGTTCACGCCGGTCGGGGTCCACTGGGTGCGGGCCGGCGACCGGTAGAACTCGACCAGGCCGCCGAGCTTCGGCGCCCGCTCGGTGAAGGACTTGTCCCAGATGTCGCTCTCACGGATGAAGGTGAGGCCGACATGGCTCTTCTTCAGGCTGACCGATTTCGAGACGATGAACTGCTGGTAGAGCCAGGCCGCCTTGCGGCGCTCGAGCGGGGTCGACTTCAGCAGGGTGAGCGAGCCGGCATCCTGGTAGCCGAGCTTCATGCCCTCCTTCCAGTACGGCCCGTGCGGCGAGGGCGCCATGCGCCACTTCGGCGTGCCGTCCTGGTTCATCACCGGCAGACCCGGCTTGACCATGTCGGCGGTGAAGGCGGTGTACCAGAAGATCTGCTGGGCGACGTTGCCCTGCGACGGCACCGGGCCGGACTCCGAGAAGGTCATACCGGCGGCCTGGGGCGGGGCGTACTTCTTCAGCCAGTCGACATACTTGGTGACGGCGTAGACCGCGGCCGGGCCGTTGGTGTCGCCGCCGCGCTCGATCGAGGAGCCGACCGGACGGCAGCCCTCGATGCGGATGCCCCACTCGTCGACCGGCTTGCCGTTCGGGATGCCCTTGTCGCCGTTGCCGGCCATCGACAGCCACGCATCGGTGAAGCGCCAGCCGAGGGACGGGTCCTTCTTGCCGTAGTCCATGTGGCCATAGACCTTGACGCCGTCGATCTCCTTCACGTCGTTGCTGAAGAAGTCGGCGATGTCCTCATAGGCCGACCAGTTGACCGGCACGCCGAGCTCGTAGCCGTACTTGGCCTTGAACTTCTGCTTGAGGTCGGCACGGGTGAACCAGTCGTAGCGGAACCAGTACAGGTTGGCGAATTGCTGGTCGGGCAGCTGGTAGAGTTTGCCGTCCGGGCCGGTGCCGAAGGACTTGCCGATGAAGTCCTCGAGATCGAGGGTCGGCGAGGTGACGTCCTTGCCCTCGCCCTTCATGAAGTCCGACAGGGCGACGGTCTGGCCGTAGCGGAAATGGGTGCCGACGAGGTCGGAATCGTTGATCCAGCCGTCGTAGATGTTCTTGCCCGACTGCATCTGGGTCTGGATCTTTTCCACCACGTCGCCCTCCTGCAGGAGGTCGTGGCGCACCTTGATCCCGGTGATCTCGGTGAAGGCCTTCGCCAGGGTGCGGGCCTCGTATTCGTGCGTGGTCAGCGTCTCGGAGACGAAGTTGATCTCCATGCCGGCGAAGGGCTTCGCCGCATCGACGAACCACTGCATCTCCTTGAGCTGCTCGTCCTTCGACAGGGTCGAGGGCTGGAACTCGGTATCGACCCAGCGCTTGGCTTCCTCCATGCCGGCAAAGGCGTGGCCGGCGGCGAGGCTGAGCGCGAGCGCGCTCGCGGCCGTGAGCAGAGAATGGCGTTTCATATGGTAGTCCTCCCTCTGGTGGTACTCGACCCGCCTGATGCCGGCTGGCTGCCGGACGTGGCGACGGGTTTTCTCAAGCGAAGCGGAACATCACCGCCCCGTAAACGAGCGAGAGCGCGAGCGCCCATTCCAGGCTCGGGCCGACGAGGCCGAGCCAGGCGAGATTGATGAAGGCGGTGCCGACCAGCGTCAGGAACAGCCGGTCGCCCCGGGTGGTGGGGATGCGCAGGATCCCGACCTTCTCGGTCTCCGGGCGCCACAAAGCCAAAGCGGTCATCAGGGCGAGCAGGCCGGCGATGACCGCGAAGAAGGTCGCGGTCTGCCAGGTCCAGGCCATCCAGGCGAAATCGAGCATCGGACTGGCTCTCCCCGATCACACCCGCCCGAGGGCGAAGCCCTTGGCGATGTAGTTGCGCACGAACCAGATCACGAGGGCGCCCGGTACGATGGTGAGCACGCCGGCCGCTGCGAGCAGGCCCCAATCCATGCCGGCGGCCGAGACCGTGCGGGTCATGGTGGCGGCGATGGGCTTGGCGTCGACCGAGGTCAGGGTACGCGCCAGCAGCAGCTCGACCCAGGAGAACATGAAGCAGAAGAAGGCGGCGACGCCGATGCCCGACGCGATCAGCGGCATGAAGATTTTTACGAAGAACCGCGGGAAGGAATAGCCGTCGATCGCCGCGGTCTCGTCGATCTCGCGCGGCACGCCGGACATGAAGCCTTCGAGAATCCACACCGCCAGCGGCACGTTGAACAGGCAATGGGCGAGCGCCACCGCCCAGGGCGTGTCGAACAGGCCGACCGCCGAGTAGAGGTTGAAGAACGGCAGCGCGAACACCGCCGGGGGCGCCATCCGGTTCGACAGCAGCCAGAAGAACAGGTGCTTGTCGCCGATGAAGCTGTAGCGCGAGAAGGCGTAGGCCGCCGGCAAAGCGAGCCCGATCGACAGGACGGTGTTGATCGCCACGTAGGACAGCGAGTTCAGGTAGCCGCCGTACCAGCTCGGATCGGTGAAGATCCGGACGTAATTGTCGAACGTGATGGCATGCGGCCAGAGCGTCATGCCGGAATTGATCTCCTGGTTGGTCTTCAGGCTCATGTTCACGAGCCAGTAGATCGGGACCATCAGGAACAGGAGGTAGAGCGTCATCACGACGTGGCGCGGGCGCATCAGGCGGCCCTCCGGTCGAGCGGGATGGTGGTGGCGGGGGCCAAGCTGCCGGAGGCGGCCGCATCGGCCGGGTCGTCGGCCAGCACCGTGCGGTTGCCGGCGTCGACATTGGTCATCACGGTGTAGAACACCCAGCAGACGCTCAGGATGATGAGGTTGTAGACCAGCGACATCGCCGCCGCCCGGCCGAGATCGAACTGTCCCAAAGCCAGCTTGACGAGGTCGATCGACAGGAAGGTCGTGGCGTTGCCGGGCCCGCCGCCGGTGAGCACGAAGGGCTCGGTGTAGATCATGAACGAGTCCATGAAGCGCAGCAGCACGGCGATCAGCAGGACGCGGCGCATCTTCGGCAGCTGGATGGTGCGGAAGATCGCCCACTGGCTCGCCCCGTCGATGCGGGCAGCCTGGTAATAGGCGTCGGGGATCGACTTGAGACCTGCGTAGCACAGCAGCGCGACGAGGCTGGTCCAGTGCCAGACATCCATGGTCACGATGGTGACCCAGGCGGCGAGCGCCGAGCCGGCGTAGTTGTAGTCGATGCCGAGGCTGTTGAGGGTCGCGCCGAGGAGCCCGATATCGGTGCGGGCGAAGACCTGCCAGATCGTGCCGACGACGTTCCACGGGATGAGGAGCGGCAGGGCCATCAGCACGAGGCAGAAGGCGACCGAGCGGCCCTCCCGCGGCATCGACAGGGCGACCGCAATGCCGAGCGGCACCTCGATCGCCAGGATGATCGCGGAGAACAGGAGGTTGCGCCACAGCGAATCGAAGAAGCGCTCGCCGAACTGGGTCGAGGGATCGAGCAGTTCCTGGAACCAGCCGAGGCCGTTCCAGAAGAACTGGTTGTTCCCGAACGTGTCCTGGAACGAGTAATTGACCACCGTCATCAGCGGCAGCACCGCCGAGAAGGCGACGACGGCGAAGACCGGCAGGACGAGGAGCCAGGCCTTCTGGTTGACGGTCTTGGTCATGCGGCCTCTCCCGGCACCAGGGCGCCGTCGGCGTAGATGTGGATCTGGCGCGGATCGAGGGTCAGCGCCGCTTCCGCTCCGTCGAGGCTCTGGCCCTCCGCCACCGTGGCGACGAGGGGCCGGCCGCCGAGTTCGACCCGGGCGAGGCGCTGGCGGCCGATATCGTCGATGCGCTTGACCTGCACCGGCAAAGTGAATCCCTTGCCGAGGCCCTTCGGCGCCAGATGCACGTATTCGGGCCGCACACCGAGCTCGATGCGCTTGCCCTGGGGCAGGCCGGAATAGTGCCGGGCGAGCGGGATGGCGTGGCCCTCGATCGTCGCGGTCGCGCCCTGCACAATCGCCGGCAGCAGGTTCATGCCCGGCGAGCCGATGAAGTGGCCGACGAAGGTGTGGGCCGGGCGCTCGAAGAGTTCGTCCGGCGTGCCGGTCTGCACCACCGCGCCGTCATGCATCACCACCACCGTATCGGCGAAGGTCAGCGCCTCGGTCTGGTCGTGGGTGACGTAGATCATCGTCAGGTCGAGCTTGCGGTGAAGCTCCTTGAGGGTCGAACGCAGCTGCCATTTCAGATGCGGGTCGATGACGGTGAGCGGCTCGTCGAACAGGATCGCCGCCACGTCCGGGCGCACGAGGCCCCGGCCGAGCGAGATTTTTTGCTTCATATCCGCCGTCAGGTTGTTGGCGCGGCGGTCGAGCACCCGGGTGAGGTCGAGGAGACCGGCGATCTCCTCCACCCGCGACCGGATGGTGGCCGGCGCCACGCGGCGGTTCTTCAACGGAAAGGCCAGGTTCTCCCGCACCGTCATGGTGTCGTAGACGACCGGGAACTGGAACACCTGAGCGATGTTGCGCCCCTCGGTCGGCACCGTGGTGACGTCGCGGTCGTCGAACAGGATGCGGCCGCGGGTCGGGACCACGAGGCCCGAGATGATGTTGAGCAACGTGGACTTGCCGCAGCCGGAAGGGCCGAGCAGCGCGTAGGCCCCGCCCTGGCGCCAAACGTGGTCGATTTCCTTGAGCGCGTAATCCTGCGGCCCCTGCGGGTTCGGGCCGTAGGCGTGGGCGAGATGATCGAGGGTGATGCGGGCCATGGATCCCCTCTTGCGTCAGGCCGCCACGGGCAGGTCGAGGGCGGCCGTGCGGCCGCTTGCGTCGAACACCAGGGCATGGCGGGGGTCGAGAGTGGCGGTCACCGCCGTGCCGGGCTCCAGCCGGCGCACGCCGGCCACCAGCGCGATCAGGCGGCTCTCGCCGGCATCGACGTGGACGTAGCTCTCCGAGCCGGTGATCTCGGCGACCGAGACGGTGGCCGGCAGCGCGATCGCCTCCCCCGGCAGGGGATCGAGGGCGAGGTGATGGGCGCGAAAGCCGATCGTGTAGGCGCCGTCCGGCACACTGGCGAGCGGGCCGGTCGCCCGGACCTGGCCGCCGGTGGGAAGCAGGATCCGGCCGCCGGTCTTCGTCACGGGAAGCGTGTTGAGCGGCGGATCGGAGAAGACCTTGGCGGTGACGAGGTCCTGGGGCCGGCGGTAGACGTCCGGCGTCGGGCCGACCTGCGTGACGCGGCCCTGGTGCAGGGTGGCGGTGCGCCCGCCGAGCATCAGGGCCTCGGCCGGCTCGGTGGTGGCGTAGACGAAGATCGCGCCGGTGGCGGCGAAGATGCGCGGCAATTCCTCGCGCAGTTCCTCGCGCAGCTTGTAGTCAAGGTTCGCCAGCGGCTCGTCCATCAGCACGAGGTCGGCGCGCTTGCACAAGGCCCGGGCGATGGCGGTACGCTGCTGCTGGCCGCCCGAGAGTTCGAGCGGCTTGCGCTTGAGGTAGGGCGTCAGCCGCAGCAACCCCGCCGCCTCCTGCACCCGCGCCTCGATCTCCCCCTTCGCCACGCCCGCAACCCGCATCGGCGAGGCGATGTTCTCGTAGACCGAGAGCGAGGGGTAGTTGATGAATTGCTGGTAGACCATCGCGACGTTGCGGCGTTGCACCGGCAGCCCGGTCACGTCCTTGCCGTCGGCGATGATCCGTCCTTCGCTCGGCGCCTCGAGCCCGGCCATCAGGCGCATCAGGGTAGTCTTGCCGGCGAGCGTCTGGCCGAGCAGCACGTTGAGCGAGCCCTTGGGCAGGGCGAGGCTCACGTCGCGGATATGCGTCTCGGGGCCGACCCGCTTGGTGACGTTCTCCAGGATCAGGGTCATGGCGCCCTCCCGTCTCTTCTTGGTTAGGCCGCGTCGGACGTGGCAGCGGCGCGGCGCATGTAGTCGTCGAGGGCGGCGGCCTCGGCGGGGGTGACCCTAAGGCCGAGCTTCGAGCGGCGCCAGAGCACGTCCTCGGCGCTCACCGCCCATTCGCGGCGCATCAGGTGGCACACCTCACGCTCGGTGAGGTCGGCACCGAAGAGCCGGCCGAGATCGGCCAAGGACCGCGCCCCGCTCAGGATCTCGCGGGCATCGGTGCCGTAGGCCCGCACCAGCCGGGCGATCAGCGTCTCGGGGATTCCCGGATGCTGGCGCGCGAGCCCGGCCACCACGTCGTCGTAGCTCTCCTTCGGGAAGTTGCCACCTGGCAAGACCGCGCCAGCGGTCCACGGCGCCTTGGCGGCCGCCGGCAGGTGGTCCTTCAGCCGGTCGAGGGCCGATTCGGCCAGCCGCCGATAGGTGGTGATCTTGCCGCCGAAGACCGAGAGCATCGCCGGCTGGCCCTCCGGCGCGTCGAGGGTCAGCACGTAGTCGCGGGTGGCTTCCTGGGCCTTCGAGGCGCCGTCGTCGTAGAGCGGGCGCACGCCGGAATAGGTCCACACCACCTCGTCGCGGGTGACCGGCTCGCGAAAATATTCGCTCGCCGCGGCGCAGAGATAGGCGATCTCCTCCTCGCTCGCCTTCACGTCGGCGGGGTCGCCCGTGTAGTCGCGGTCGGTGGTGCCGATCAGCGTGAAGTCGCGCTCGTAGGGGATCGCGAAGATGATGCGCTGGTCGGCATTCTGGAAGATGTAGGCGCGGTCGTGCTGGAACAGGCGGCGCACCACGATGTGGCTGCCCTGGACGAGACGCACGCCCTCGGTGGAGTTGGCCCTCGCCACGCCGGTGAGCACGTTCGCCACCCACGGACCGGCGGCATTGACGAGGGTGCGGGCCCGCACGGTATCGCGGGCGCCGGTCTGGCGGTCCTCGACCGTCAGTTCCCACAGCCCCCCGGCGCGGGCGGCGGTGACGACCCGGGTGCGGGTGCGGATCATCGCGCCGCGCTCGGCGGCGTCGCGGGCGTTCAGCACCACGAGGCGCGAATCCTCGACCCAGCAATCCGAATATTCGAACGCGCGGCGAAAGCCGGGTTTCAGCGGCTCGCCGGCGGGATCCCGGGTGAGGTCGAGGGTGCGGGTGCCGGGCAGGCGCTTGCGGCCGCCGAGGTTGTCGTAGAGCAGGAGGCCGAGGCGCAGGAGCCAGCCGGGCCGCAAGCCCGAATGGTGCGGCAGCACGAAGCGCAGGGGCCAGACGATGTGGGGCGCCATGCCCCACAGCACCTCGCGCTCCATCAGGGCCTCGCGGACCAGGCGGAACTCGTAGTGTTCGAGGTAGCGCAGGCCGCCATGGATCAGCTTGGTCGAGGTCGAGGAGGTGCCGCTCGCCAGGTCGTTCTGCTCGAACAGCGCCACCGAGGCGCCGCGGCCGACCGCGTCGCGGGCGATGCCGCAGCCATTGATGCCGCCGCCGATCACCGCGAGGTCGAACACCCCGCGCTCGTCGCCGGGCTGCTGCCTGGGGGCCAAAGCCACCTCCCTGTCGGAGCCATTCGGCTCTTTCGTTTGCATCCTGACGCGAATCTAGCCGCAGCCGGATGCAGGCGCAAGCGAAACCGAAAGGAAGAAGGCGCGAACGAAAGTCCGATGCTTTCGGTTCGGGTGTCTTGCGGTTTCGGCTATTCCGCGGCGTCGGAGGTCTCGTGCGCGCTCAAACCCGCCTCGACCAGTTCGACGCGGTGCGCGGCGCACATCTCCCTCAGGGCCGCGGAGGGCAGCGCGTCGGTGACGAAGGAGTCGAGCTCGCGCAGGTGGCCGACCCGGATCGGCGCCGAGCGCTCCAGCTTCAGCTTGTCGGCGACCAGGATCACCCGGCGGGCATTCTCGATGATGGCGCGGGCGACCCTGACCTCGCGATAGTCGAAATCGAGGAGCGTGCCGTCCTCGTCGATCGCCGAGACGCCGATCACCGCGTAATCGACCTTGAACTGGTTGATGAAATCGACCGCCGCCGAGCCGATCACCGCCCCGTCGGCCCGCCGCACCGGCCCGCCGGCGACGATCAGGCTCATCTTCGGGTGGCGGTAGAGCAGGGTCGCGACGTTGAGGTTGTTGGTGATGACCAGCAGGTCCTCATGGTCGCCGAGCGCGCGCGCCACCTCCTCGGTGGTGGTGCCGATGTTGATGAACAGGGAGGCGTTGTTGGGGATGAGCCGGGCCGCCGCCTCGCCGATCGCCCGCTTCTCGCCATGGGCGACGAGGCGGCGGGCCTCGTAGGAGACGTTCTCGACGCCCGAGGCCACCACGGCGCCGCCATGGATGCGCGACAGCAGCCGGCTGTCGCACAATTCGTTCAGGTCCTTGCGGATCGTCTGCGGCGTCACCTCGAACCGCGCCGCCAGATCCTCGACGCTGACCCGCCCGTGCAGGCGGGCGAGGGCGAGGATGTCCTGCTGGCGCTGGGAAACCTGGTCGATCACGACGCGCATGCCTTGTTCTTGCCCGCGGGGAGCCGCGGGGGCGGGCATTGTCGGGGCAAGCGGGGGCGGGCGCAATCGGGTGGGATCGATCGTCCGGGGGCTGTGCCGTCTGCTACGATCGCAGGCGGAGGTGGATCATGACACGGACCCTGACGATCACGCTCGACGACGATCTCGTCGCGTTCATCGACCGTCGGATCGCCAGCGGCCGCTCTGCCTCGGCCGGGGAGGTCATCGAGGCGGGTTTGCGCTTGCTCGAAGCGCACGACACCGCGCGCGACGGGCTGCGGGCAGCGGGCAGCGGGCAGCGGGCAGCGTTGATCGAGGGCGAGGCCAGCCGTGGGTTCGAAGATTTCGATGCCGACAGGTTTCTGGCATCGATGCGACGACCCGCTTTGTCATAGGTCCTGTCTAATTTTCTTCGACAATATTGACACCCACCGCGTCATTCCGGGGCCGCGTAGCGGATCCCGGAATCCAGAACCGCAGCTGTTTCAGAAAAAGGCGAATCGCAACCCACTCCATCCTACTCCACCTGCGGCTCTGGATTCCGGGCTCCGCTTACGCGGCCCCGGAATGACTCGGCGGGTGTCATACGCTTTCCGATTGATCGCTTCGCGATGCGGAACGCGGCTTCGCTCAGGCGCCGCGCGGACTGATGATACGGAATCCTGTACCTGATGTGTGGCCGTAGGCTGCTACGGCGAGGGCATCCGGCGGTCTCACGGTTTCCCGGTCTGCGTCCCCTGTCGCTCAACGGCGACGGCCGCACGATCGCCTTCCGGCCTGATCCCGGATGTCCTGATGGCTGCTCCGGACAGTCGATCGGGCCCTGCCTCGTGCAGGCGCCCGCGTACAGGACAGGATCACCCATGTCACACAGCGCCACCATCCCCACCGTGGCCGGCATCGATGTCGGCAAGCACTTCCTCGATCTCGGCTTCTTCCCGGCGGCCAAGCCGGTGCGTCAGGACAATACGGAGACCGGCATCGCCAAGCTGATCTCGACGCTCAAGCAGCGCGGGATCCGCACGGTCGCCCTGGAGGCGATCGGCCCCTACGCCTATCCCCTCATCGCCGCCCTGCGTAAAGCTGAGCTCGATGTCGCCCTGGCCGACCCGCGCCAGGTCAAGGCGTTCCGCTCCGCCGAAGGGCTGATCGCCAAGACAGACCGGCTGGACGCCGCCCTCATCGCCCGCTTTGCTCAGCGCATGAGCGAGCACCTGCGCCCCGCCCCGACCCCCGACCAGATCACCCTCAAGGCTCTCTCGACCCGGCGCCGCCAGCTCACCGAGCTGATCGCCATGGAGAAGACCCGCCTGGCCCAGGCCCTCGACCCGGCCATCGCCGACAGCCACAGGGCGGTGATCAAGGCCCTGACGGCTGCCTGCACCGAGGTCGAGGCCGCTCTCGAGGCACGCATCGCCGCCGAGCCTGGCCTGGCGCGCAAGCGCGCGATCCTGACCTCGATCCCCGGGATCGGTTCGCGCATCGCCAGCGTGGTGATCACCGACATGCCCGAACTCGGCACGCTCGACCGCAAGGCGGCGGCCAGTCTGGCCGGGATGGCGCCTCATCCGACCCAGAGCGGGGCTCACCCGGGCCGCCACGCGATTGCCGGTGGGCGTCCCTGCCTGCGCACGGCCTTCTACATGGCCGGGATGGTGGCGGCGCGCAGCTGTCCGGCCTTCCGCGAGCCGTACCGGGCGATGCGAACGGCGGGTAAGCCGGCCAAGGTGGCGATCGTGGCGTCGGGCCGACGCCTGGTGGTGCTGGCCAACGCCCTGGTGCGCGACGACACGACGTTCGAGGCGAGCAAGTTGCAGCAGGGAGAGGCCGGTCGGGGGGAGGAGAACGCCGCGTCCCCTGCGGGATCCGATCCGTGACGAGCGAGAGGAGCGATGTCTTCATCGCTCCTCTCGCCGAGCTTGGCGTTCGCCGGTGGGAGCGGGTCAAGGCCTTGTCGCGCGAAGCGCGAGGGCGCGCAGCGCCCGCCTTGACGCGCTCGCGCCGGTGAACGATCTGACCCCCATAAGGCTAAAACCAAGCGCGGCACTGCCGATTGGCCCTTGACCGGCAATACAGTCGCCGGAAGTGATCTTCCGGATTCCGTATCAAATCGTCAGATGCAAACAATAAATCTCTTCAAACGATCCCCCACGCCCGATACCGCCGCCGCTCCGTCAATTCCCGCGGCCGCGCCGATCCCAGCTCCGCCAGCATCGCCTCCACCGCCTGCGGCGTGACCGACAGCGCCCGGGCGGCGCTCGCCACCGTGACGAGGGGTGTGCCGACGAACAGGTCGACGAGGTGCGGCAGGCGCGAGGTCCGGCGCTTGCCGGTGCAGGCGCGCAGCATCACCTCGCGGGCGAGCGCCAGGCGGTCGAGGTCGCGCCCGAGGAGGCGGGCGGAGGCCTCGACCGCGCCGAGGAGGCCGACGAGGCGATCGGTGAGCGGCAGCGCCCGCGACCAGCGCACCCGGCTCTCGCGCAGGCCCAGCGCCAGGGCCGGCAGGTGGGCACCGGCCTTGCCCCGGGCCCGCAGCAGGGCGGCCGCGGCGAGGGGTCCGCGATGGCCCGCGCGCGGAGCGGGATCGAGCACCAGCCAGGCATCGAGGGCGATCGCCGCCGCCAGCACGGCCGGGAGGTCGCGGGCCTCGTCGAGGATGTTTTGCCAGGCGGTCCCGGGATCGTCGGGTGCGGAGCGCCGGGCCGGTGCGCCCGCCGCGTGATCCGCCAGGGTGCGGCGGGTACGGGCGAGCAACTGGTCGATGGCGGCGAAGTCCGCCTCCGCCATCGCGTCCGGGTCGGGCTCGTCGTCCTCGTCCTCCGGCACGGTTCCAGCCGTCAGCGCCCAGCCGGCGCCCGGGAAAGCCCGGCCCGGAGCCGCAGCGGCGAGGCGGCGGCGCTCGGCCAGTACCGCGACGGCGCGCCCGAGGGCGAGCGTCGGCCGGCGCACGTCCATCGCCGCCTCGTGCAGCACCAGATCCTCGAGTGCGACGAGCTCGCCGTCGAGATGCAGGGCGGCCTGGGCGTCGAGCAGGTGCGCCCGCGCCCGGGCGCCGTCGGCGAGCACCGGTTCGGCCCGGGCGAGGCGCTCGTCGACCCGCACCAGAGCGTCGGAGGCCGTCTCCAGGGACCCGGTCAGGCGCCGCCACGTGGCAGGACGGTGTATGGTGTCGAAATCGTAAACCATTGCGGCGTCACGATAGGGAATCCCTTACCCAAACGAAACCGGCTTTCGCTTGGTCGACTGTCGATAGGCCGGCCGATGCCGGCACGGATTCCATGCCAGTCGATCCGCTTGACGTGGGTATTTTTCCCACATATCCATCAGCCGGCCGCCGCAATTTCGCTGCCGCGGCGGCGTATTGACCCGCCCGGCCCGGCAGCCCTACGGCGACGAGGTCACCGATGATCCATCCCGACGCCGCGCCGGTTGCGGGCGTGCTCCAGCCCTTCGCCGAGACGATCCTGCCTTCCGCCCCCTCGCCCGTCGCCATCGGCATCACCGTGTTCCGCCCGGATGCGGCGCAGGTCGCGGCCCTGCGCGCCCGTATCGAGGCGGAATCGCGCCTGACCATCGTGTTCGACAATGGCGGCCTGCCCGCGGACGACGCGGCCTATCTCGCCGGGTGCGGCGCCCGGGTGCTGTCGGCGGGGGAGAATATCGGAATCGGCGGCGCCCTCGACGCCATCGCCCGGGCGGCGATCGAGGCCGGCGCGACCCAGGTGCTCCTCCTCGACCAGGATGCGGTCTTCACGCCCGGGCAGGTCTCGGAGCTGGAAGCCGCGCTGGCGCGGCTGCGGAGTTTGAGCCTGCCGCCGGCCGTGGTCGGCCCGCGTCCCGAAGCGGCACCCGGCCGCAAGGCGCCGGCTTATCCGCGTCGGCCGGAATTCCCGGATTACGGCTCCCTCGTGCCGGTCGAGTTCCTGGCGACCTCCGGCTCGCTCGTCGATCTCGCGGCCTATGCGCGGATCGGCCCGTTCCGGGACGACTTCTTCATCGACGGCGTCGACCTCGAATGGTGCTTCCGCGCCTGGAGCCTCGGCTATGGCTGCTGGATGGAGACGGGCACCGCCCTGCCCCACCGGGTCGGCGCCGGGGTGATCCGCTCCCGGCTTCTCGGCATCGAGATGCCGCGCCAGCCGCTGTTCCGGATGGGGGCCTACCTGCGCAACAGCGTCTATGCCTGGCGGCTGCCGCACGTGCCCCGGCGCTGGAAGACGCGGCAGGCCGCCTACCTGCCGCTCCAGGCCCTGCTCTACTGGGCCGATTCCGGCTACCGCCCCGGCGTGCTCGCCCATCTCTGCGGCGCGGCGCTCGACGGCCTGCGCGGCCGGCTCGGGCGGCCGCCGGGACTGCCGCAAGCATTGCCGAAAGACCCGTCATGACCGAGACCGCTCCGGACGCCGCCCTCGACGTGGTGATCGTCAACTGGAACGGCGGCGCCCTGCTGCGAGCCTGCCTCGCCAGCCTGGCGGCGGCGGAAAGCCACCTCGGAAACACCCTCTCCTTGCGGGTCGTCGTCGTCGACAACGCCTCGCGCGACGGCTCGCTCGAGGACCTGCCGTCCTTGCGACACGGCCCGGCGGTGATCGCCAATCCCGACAACCAGGGCTTCGGCCGGGCCTGCAATGCCGGGGCGGCGCGGGGGCAGGCGCCCGCGATCCTGTTCCTCAACCCCGATGCGCGGGTCACGGGCGAGAGCCTCGCCGGGGCGCATGCGGCCCTGATGGCGGAGCCGGGCACCGGCATCGTCGGCGCGCAGCTCCTCGACGAGGCGGGCCGCGTGCAGCGTTCCTGCGCGAGGCGGCCGAGCGCCGTCTCGCTGGTCGGCCAGGCGCTCCTCCTCGACCGGGCGCGGCTGGTGCCCTCCCATTTCATGACCGAGTGGGATCATGGCGAGGACCGGGCGGTGGATCAGGTGATGGGCGCCTTCCTAATGATCCGGCGCTCGCTCTTCACGGCGCTCGGCGGCTTCGACGAGCGGTTCTTCGTCTATTACGAGGATGTCGATCTCTGCGCCCGGGCCTGGGATGCGGGCCTTGCCGTACGCCACCTCGCCGGCATCACCGTGCGGCACGAGGGCCAGGGCACTACCCGGGCGGCCAAGGCCCATCGGCTGGCCTGCTTCCTCGAGAGCCAGATCCGCTACGCCGCCAAGCACCACGGCCGGGCGACGGCGCTGGCGCTCGTGGCGACGGCCTTCGGCGCGCAGGTGCCGCTGCGCCTCGTCCAGGCGCTGGCGCGGCGCTCGCGGGAAGAGGCCGGCGAGATCGTGCGCGGGGCGGGCCTGCTCGCCCGGGCGCTGCCCGGCCTGATGCGGGCGATCGGCACCCGATGAGCGATTGCCGGTGAGACCTCGCCGATGAGCCCCCTGCCCTACGGTTTTCCGGCAACAGCCCGCGGACAATCGCGCGCAGGCCCAGTCGTCGCCCTGGCAACCCGGCGCGGGACTGCCTAGAGCTTCAGGCGATGGCGGGAAGACCGCCGCGCCGGAGACGAAGCGGTAACAGTGACCTGAGAGCATCCCCGCCGGGTACGGCTCTCGCGGCAAGTTCGGACCTCTCCATGCTTCACGGTAAGAAGATCGCCGTCGTCCTGCCGGCCTACAATGCCGCGGCGACCTTGCGGCGCACCTATGCCGAAATCCCCCTCGACATCGTCGACGACGTCATCCTGGTCGACGATGCCAGCCGCGACGACACCGTGGCGGTGGCCGGCGAGCTCGGCCTGACGGTCGTGCGCCATCCGCGGAATTGCGGCTACGGCGGCAACCAGAAGACCTGCTACCGCACGGCGCTCGCCCGCGGCGCCGACATCGTGGTGATGCTCCACCCCGATTACCAATATGCCCCGCGCCTCGTCACCGCGATGGCCTCGATGATCGTCTCGGGCGAGTACGACGCGGTGCTGGCCTCGCGCATCCTCGGCAAGGGGGCGCTCGTCGGCGGCATGCCGCTCTACAAGTACGTCGCCAATCGCGGCCTCACCTTCGTGCAGAACATCCTGATGGGGCAGAAGCTGTCGGAGTACCACAGCGGCTACCGCGCCTGGAGCCGCCCGGTGCTGGAGGCACTGCCCCTCGACCGCTGCTCGGACGATTTCGTCTTCGACAACCAGATGCTGGCCCAGGCGATGGACGCCGAATTCCGCATCGGCGAAATCTCCTGCCCGACGCGCTACTTCGCCGAGGCCTCCTCGATCAACTTCCGCCGCAGCGTCGTCTACGGCCTCGGCGTGCTGAAGACCTCGCTCGTCTACCGGCTGCACCGCTGGGGCCTCAGGGCCGATCCGCTCTTCGGGCCCGCTGCCCCCAAGCCCGTGCAGGCGCGGCCGTGACGCGCCGCACCCTGGCCTCCGCGGGCATTCTGGCCGGCCTCGCCACCCTGGCGTTCCTGCCCCTCGGGCTCGGCCTGGTGGCGCCCGGCACGCCGGGGGACATGGTGGCCTGGCTCTCGGCCCTGTGCGAGCGCCAGGGCGCCGCCGGGCCGATGGTGCTGGTCGCGGCCCAGGCCCTGATCGCGGCGAGCGGCGTGCTGCCGGCCTCGCTGCTCGGCATCGCCGCCGGCACGCTGCTCGGCCTCGGTGCGGGCTTCGCCGCGGCGGCGGCCGGCACGATGGCGGGAGCGCTGCTGAGCTTCTGGATCGGCCGGGGGCTGCTGCGCGGGCGCCGGCCCGGCTTCCTCACCGGCGGGCGCTGGGTCGCCGCCCTCGACCGCTCGGTGGCGGCGGAGGGCTGGCGCCTCGTCTGCCTGATGCGGCTCTCCCCGGTGATGCCGTTCGCGCCGACGAGCTACGCGCTCAGCCTGAGCAGCGTGCGGCTCGCCGATTACCTGCTCGGCACCCTGGCGGCGCTGCCGGCGCTCCTCGTCTACGTGATGCTGGGCGCGCTCGGGCGTACCGCGCTCGCCGGCGAGGCGGAGTGGCTGCGCGGCGGCATCCTCGTCCTCGGGTTGGGCGCCACCGTGCTGCTGGTGCGCAAGCTCAAGCGCCTCGCCGGGCGCCTCGCGGGCGAGCAGCCGTGACGGGTCCCATCGACTGGACGGGGCCACGGGTCTGGTGCGCGGCCTTCGCCCTCCTCGGCCTGCCGCTCTGCCTGCTGCTCGCCGTCCTCGTGCCCCTCGGCGAGGTGGCGGACGAATCGGCCCACCTGCTGCGGGCGGTGGCCCTCCTCGACGGCCAGGTCGTCGGCCACCGGGAGACCGTGACCTATTCCGACGGCGTCAGTCGCCCGGCCGTCGGCGTCACCGTCGATCCGGCCTGGGAGGTCCTGAGCCGCAGCCGGGCGCTCGCGCCCGACAAGATTCCGGAGCCCGAGCCGATGCCGGCGCCCGGCCGCCCGGCCTTCCTGCCGCTCTACACCATCGGCACCTACTTCCCGGTCTTCTACGTCCCGGCCGCCCTCGGGATCGGCCTCGGGCAGGCGCTCGGGCTCACGCCGGCCAAGGCGGCCCTCCTCGGGCGGCTCGCCAATGGGGCGGCCTACGGTGCCCTCGGGCTCGCGGCTCTGGCGCTGGCCCGGCGCGGCCGTCCCCTCCTCTTCGGGGTCCTGGTCCTGCCGATGAGCCTGTCGCTCGCCGCGTCCCCCAACCAGGACGCCCTGATGATCGCCGCCTGCGCGCTCGCCGCCGCGCTGCTGACCGGGGAGGAATCGTGGCGCCGAGGCGTGGCCGCCCTCCTGATCGCCCTGGTGGTGCTGGCCAAGCCGCCCTATGCGGCGATCGCCGCGATGCTGCTGGTGCCGCTGCCGCCGCGTTTCTGGGTGAATCCGGTCTTCTGGCGCCGGGTCGGAATCGCCGTGCTGGCGGTGCTGCCGGGCATCGCCTGGACCCTCCTCGTCACGACCCGCATCGCGACGCCGGTGCCGCGTCTGGCTTACGAGGCCGGCCCGCTCTGGCCCGGCCCGCGCCCGGCGCCTTTCCTCGGCACCGACACGGGGGCGCAGGCCCGGATCCTGCTCGATCATCCCGGCCTGCTCCTCACCCTGCCGGCACAGTGCCTGTTCGCGGTCAAGCGCGCCCTGACGCTCGCCGCCGGCGCGATCGGCCTCTTCGGCTGGGCCGACAAGCCGTTGCCGGCCGTCGTGTACGCGGCCTGGGGCGCCGGTCTCGCCGGGCTCGCGGTCCTGTGCGGGCGAAGCATCCGGCTGCGCGGGATCGACCTGGCGCTGCTCGTGACCGCGGCCCTCGTCACCGCCTGGCTCGTCGCCATCTCGCAGTACCTGTCCTGGACGAATGTCGGCGAGGTGCGGATCGACGGGCCGCAGGGGCGCTATTTCCTGCCGCTGATCCCGATGCTCGTCCTCGCCGCCGCACCGCGTCCCGCCGGGGTCTCCGGGTTGCGCTGGGCCTTCGTCATCGCTACCGCGGTGGCGGCCCTCGACCTCGTCGCGGTGCCGCTCGCGACCGCGCGGATGTTCTGAGGGCGGAGCGGGCCGATCGAATTCACGCGCCGGATCGTGCGGGTTTCCCCCTCTCCCCGCGGGCGGGGAGAGGCCTTCGCACCCCTTGCCGGGTGCGAAGGGAGCCCGCGCAGCGAACCACAGGTTCGCCGCGAGGGTGAGGGGGTGATGCCGGATGAGGCTCCTCCGGAACCGCCCCCTCACCCTCGCTTCGGCTACGCCTCCGCTTGCCGTGTCTCCTGGACGTCGACACGGCCCTCTTCCCGCAACGAAGTCGGGCTTGTCCGGCTTCGTTCTTCGCATGCAGATTCCGGGCAAGCCCGGGATCTGTCGGGGAGAGGAGAGAACCCGCGCCAGCTGGATGCGAGCGGCGCCCGACAGGACCGCATGACCCCCTCCCCTCCCCTCTCGAATCCCGCCCCATGCGCGCATTGATCGATCTCCTCCGCGCCATGACCCCGCGCGAGCGCCGCCGTGCCGGGCTGATCGGAGCCGGGCTGGCGCTGGCGGCCCTGCTCGAAGTGGTCGGCGTCGCCTCGGTGATACCGTTCCTGACCCTGGTCGGCGATCCCGGGGCGGCGGCGCGCATTCCGGCGCTCGCCACCCTCCGCGACGGGCTCGGGCTGACCGACGACCGCAGCTTCCTGATCGTGGTCGGGCTGGCGGCGCTTCTCGCCATCCTCACCACCTCCTGCGTCAATGCCGGGCTCACCTACGCCCAGCTGCGCTTCAGCCACAGCGTCGGCTACGGCTTTGCCCGCCGGCTGCTGTTTCGCACCATCGATCGCGAGCGGCTGTTCTTCACGACCGCCAACAGCGCCGAGCTCGCCAAGACGATCCTCAGCGAGACCGACCGCCTCGTCGTCGGCGTGCTGACGCCGGCCACCGTCATCGCCTCGCGGGCGACCTCGGCACTCGCGGTCATCGCCTTCCTGCTCGTGGTCTCGCCGCGCCTGGCGCTGATCCTCGGGGCCGGCTTCGGCGGGCTCTATGTCGGCATCTTCCTGGTGGTGCGGGCGCGGCTCGCCCGCATCGGCGCCCGGGCCGTGGCCGGCAATGCGGGCCGGTTCCAGGTGGTGCACGAGACCTTGGGCGGCCTCACCGAACTGAAGCTCTACGGCCGGGCGCAGGCCTTCGCGAGCCGGTTCGAGGCCCCCGCCCGCACCTATGCGCAAGCGAGCGCCGAGAGCCTGCTCACCGGGCAGCTGCCGCGCTTCGTCATCGAGGCGCTCGCCTTCGGCGGCGTGATCGTGGTGGTGCTGTTCGCGCTCTCGCAGGGGCTCGACACCGCCGGCATCCTGCCGCTGCTCGGCCTCTTCGCCTTCGCGGGCTACCGGATGCTGCCGGCCTTCCAGAACGTGTTCAACGCGCTGGCGCTCCTGCGCTTCACCCTGCCGGCGGTGCGGCTGGTGGTCGACGGGCTCACAGGCGAGCGCCCGTCGATCCCCCGGACCTCCGAGCGCCTGCCGTTCCGGGAGGCGATCCGCCTTGATCGCCTTGGATTCGACTACGAGCCCGGCCGCCCGGCGCTCTCAGGTGTCACTCTGACGATTCCGGCCCACACCACGGTCGGCCTCGTCGGCCGCACCGGCTCGGGCAAGTCGACGCTGATCGGCCTGATCCTCGGCTTCCTGCATCCGACCACCGGCCGCATCGCCGTCGATGGCGTGACGCTCGATGCCGCCACCCTGCCGGCCTGGCAGAACCGCATCGGCTACGTCCCGCAGGACATCTTCCTGATCGACGGCACCATCGCGGAGAACATCGCCTTCGGCCTCGACACGATCGACCCGGCGGCGGTGGAACGGGCGGCCAGGCTCGCCGGCGCGCACGACTTCGTCGCCGCCCTGCCGGAGGCCTACGCCACCCGCGTCGGCGAGCGCGGCGCCCGGCTCTCCGGCGGCCAGCGCCAGCGCATCGGCATCGCCCGGGCGCTCTACCACGACCCCGACGTGATCGTGTTCGACGAGGCGACCTCCGCCCTCGACAGCGAGACCGAGGGGGTGGTGATGCGGGCGGTTCAGGGGCTTGCCGGCACCCGCACGCTCATCATGATCGCCCACCGCCTCACCAGCCTCGCGGGCGCCGATACCGTGCACGTGCTGGAGGGCGGATGGATCGTCGCCTCGGGCCCGCCGGAGCAGGTGCTGCCGCAGGTGCGGGCGGGGGAGCAGGCGTGATCGTGGCGGGGCCGCGACGGATCACGGCTCCAGCGCACCGTAATCGTGGGTATAGGCCCCCTCCTCGAACTGGTCGAAGCCCTGGCTCCAGCTTCGGCCGGGCCAGAGGTAATCGACGCGGCCCGCCTCCGGCCGGTACAGGGCGGTGTAGGCCGTGGTGAAGCTGAGCTTGCGCGAGTAGAGCGGCGCCTCGAAGAAGCGCGCGGCCAGCGTCGCGAGGGTCGTCGACGGATCGGCCAGGGCCTCCTCCAGCACCCGCTGGCGTAGCGCCGAGCCGGCGGCCGGCGACACCCGCTCCTGGTGGTTGGTGCAGGTGCGCTGGCGCGTCACCGCAGGCTCGCGCCGGGGGCCGAGGAAGACCGTGGCGTGGTCGCCCGTCCGGTCGAGGAGCGTGACGTTGTGGAGCTGCACCGCCGGGAGGCGGCGGAGCGCGGCCACCCCCTCGCGGACCGACCCGCAGGTCTCCAGCACGTAGCGCAGCATCTGGATGATGGCGAAGCCCTCGCCGCGCCGGGCGAGGCCGCCCAGCGTGCAGCTGGCCACCAGCCCGTCCTCGTTCATCCCGTCGAGGCAGCCGCCCCAGGGCCGCTGCACCATCCCGATCACCCGGCGTCCCGCCCAGGCGGTCATCTCGATGCGGCCGGTGATGACGGTCAGGGGATAATCGTAGTTGCGGATCAGGGCCGGGCCGTCGGCGCCGAGCCAGACCGCCTGGCTGCATCCCTGCCGGTGCGGGGCCGGGCGGTAATGGCTGAGGATGCGGTGGGCCAGGTCGTCGTCGCCGACCATCGCGCACAGGTCGTCGTAAGGGGCCACGAATTCGGGCATGTGGCGCGCGAGCGCCGCACGGCACTCCGCGGCCGTCGGCCGCTCGGGCGCCCCCTCCCCGAGATACCACCGCGCCGCCTCGTCCCGCCCGTCCCGGAAGCGGGCGAGCCAGCCGGCGCCGGGGCGGTCCTCGACATGGGCGGTGAAGGTTTTTTCCATTCCTGTCGCTCCTCCGGCCCGGCTCCTTGCTCATGGCTCAGGAGCGGTGTCCGCTCCCGCGCAGCCATCGCCGCTGCGGTCGTGCCCCGGCCTCGCTCCCACCGGACCCGTATCGTCCGGCGATATAGTCATCCGGCGTCGGGAATCCCCTCTTCGGCCCGTCCGGGTCGGGAGACGTCTCGCCGCGGTACGAGCGCTCCGGCTTTCCGCCGTGGACGCCGACCGCGGTCGGCCAAGGGGGCCCTGCCGCAGCGGAGCATTGGACGTTACCTTGTAGAGGCATCTTCGTTCTTTTTTTCCGTTCAATCATTCATCTTTCATCAACCAAATCATGCAACAAAATAGGAAAATCCACCTGATCTTTGCCGATGAATATCAGGAACAGCCTGTCCAGCCGCTTGATGGTGATCACGGGATCGGCGATCGGCCTGACCCTGGCCGGCTTCGTCGGCATCTCCGGATGGATGGCGGCGGAACGGACGAATCGCGAGATCCTGCAGATCGCCGCGGAGAAGGCGGCCAGCACAACGGCGGAGACCTCGATCCCGATCGTCGATGCGATCTCCGCCAGCCGAGCCCTCGCGGCGACGATGTCGGGGCAACTGAGCGGCGACGGCGTCCGCAAGGCCGACGCCGTCGCGGCGACCAAGGCCCTGATCCAGGATTACCCCAACATCTTCGGCGCCTGGATGTCCGACACCACCGACAAACGGGCGGCGAAGGCCCTGACCGGACACGGTTTCGAGAACGATGACGGCGTCTTCACCCCGTACTGGACGCGACAGGACGACGGCACCCTCGCCTTCGGGACGTTCCCGATCGTCGCCACGGAGGAATGGTACAGGAGCCCGGTCACGTCGGGCCGGAGCGTCCTCGTCGAACCCTACGTGACCAACCAGGGCCAGCTCGTCACCTCGATCAGTTCGCCGCTCAAGGTCGGTGGCACCGTCGTCGGAGTGGCCGGAGTCGATATCCGCTTGAGCGGGCTCGCCGCGGCGTTCGCGGCGTTGCGCCCGTTCGAGGGCGGGCGCGTCCTGCTGCTGTCGAATGCCCGCAAGTGGATCGTCCCGCCGCAGGGCGACCTCCTGATGAAGGAGTATGACGGCATCGGCGGCCAAGAGGTCGCTGCCGCCCTGGCCGACCGGCATCCGCGCACCCTCCGGGGCAGCCCGGACGGCTCGGTCCGCTTCGTCTACCCCTTCACCCAGCCGGGCATGAACACGACCTGGGCCCTGGTGATGGACGTGCCGGCTGCGGCGTTCACACGGCCGATCTACTGGCGCATCGCCGAGACCGCCGCGGGCGGGCTCCTCATCCTCGTCGTCCTCGTCGGCGTCATCGTGGTGACGAGCCGGACCATGATCGGGACGCCGCTCAAGCGGTGCCTCGAGACGGTCCAGGCCCTGATCGACCGGCGCTACGACGTGACGATCACCGGCACCGAGCGCGGCGACGAGATCGGCCGGATCAACCGGGCACTCGAAGTCTTCCGCGACAAGGCGCACCAGGCGGACCTCCTGATGAGCGAGAGCGAGGCGGAGCAGCAGCGCCGGGTGGCGCGCGCGCACCGCATCGACCGGCTCGTCTCCGACTTCCAGCGGACGATCGCCGGCTCGCTGGAGATCGTCACCTCGGCGGCGACCGAGCTCGACGCGACGGCACGCTCGATGACCCAGGTCGCCGACGACACCAACGGCCAGGCCGTCGCCTCGAGCGCCGCGGCCGAGCAGACGGCGGTCAACGTGCAGACCGTGGCGGCGGCCGCCGAGGAGATGGTGTCCTCGCTCCAGGAGATCGAGCGGCAGGTCCTGCGATCGAACGATGTCGCGTCGCACGCCGCGCAGGAAGCGGCGGCGACCGGCACCGCCATGGCGGCCCTGAACAGTGCGGCCGACCAGATCGGCGCCGCCGTCACCCTCATCTCGACTATCGCCGCACAGACCAACCTGCTGGCGCTCAACGCCACGATCGAGGCGGCCCGGGCCGGCGAGGCCGGCCGCGGCTTCTCGGTCGTCGCCGCGGAGGTGAAGGAACTCGCCAACCAGACCGGCCGGGCCACGGACGAGATCACCGGCCAGATCGGCGCGATCCAGGCCGCCACCGGTCAGGTGGCGGACGCGATGCGGCAGATCAACCGCACCATCGCCGGGATGGGCGAGATCAGCGCCGCGATCGCCGCGACGGTCACGCAGCAGGCCGCCGCCACCGGCGAGATCTCGCGCAATGCGAGCGAGGCGGCGCGCGGCACCCGGGACGTATCGCACAACGTCTCGCGGGTGCTGGTCTCGTCGGGTGAAACCGGCAGCGCCGCCTCGCAGGTGCTGAGCGCCGCGGCCGAGCTGGCGACGCAGTCGCTCAACGTGAAGCGGGAGGTCGACGGCTTCCTGCGCGACATCCAGGCGGCCTGAACCCGTCAGGCCCGCCCTCCCCTTCGATCGGGCCCGGCCCTCCGCGTGACGCGGAGGGTTTTTTTTCGTCACCACATCGTCTGCTTTGCCCGCTCGGCCCAGGCCGCGTCGTAGCTCTCGCCGCCGACGCGGCCTTCGCTCATCTCGGCCAGGATCTGGCCCGGCGTCGGCAGGGTCTCGGGATCGACCCGGGCCTCGTCCCGCCACAGGCCGGAGCGGATCAGCGCCCGGGCGCACTGGAAATAGACCTCGACCACCCGGATCACCATCACGGTGCGCGGCGCCTTGCCCTCGACGGCGAAGGAAGCGCAGAGTGCCGCATCGTCGTCGATCACCGCGCGTCCGTTGATCCGCAGCGCATTGCCGATCCCGGGGATCAGGAACATCAGCCCGACCCGCGGATCGCGCACGACGTTGCGCAGGCTGTCGATCCGGTTGTTGCCGCGGCGGTCGGGCAGCAAAAGCGTGCGCGGATCGGCGACCCTCACGAAGCCCGGACGGTCGCCGCGCGGCGAGCAATCGAGCCCCTCCGGGCCGCTCGTCGCCAGGGCGGCGAAGGGCGCGACCTCGATGAAGCGCCGATAATGCGGCGTGATGTGGTCGGCGACCTTCGCGGTCGAGGCCTAGCCGACCGCGCCGTAGACCCGTTCCAGGTCCGCCACAGTTTCCAGGGTCGCCATCTGCCCGTCTCCCGCGTGAGGCTCGTGGCTCGGTTAGGCGATCGACGGGCTGGTGACCATCGAGGAGATCGCACCCATGCGTGAGATTCCCTCACCGAGGCACAGGCCGGGTCGCGGTTGCCAGCTGGCAACTTTCCGTCCGTCCCGAGATGGTTAATCGATCTTAACCAAAAACCGATTGCGTCCCCACGGCCACGCTGGCATCGTCTTACGGATTTTCTCCGCAATTCGCCTGGAAGCCGTAAATGCCCGATCAGCCGCAGGAGCAGGCGAGAGCCGCGATCTCCGACCGTCCCTCGATCACCCGGATCATCGCCGACGATGGCGGCGCCCTCTCGAACGAGTTGAACGCGCTGCGGCGCACCCTCTTCCCGCCGGCCTCGCACAAGCTGCTGCGCTCGTTCTCCTCCGGCGAGGCGGCGAAGCTGATCGGGGTCGCGGACGGCTACCTGCGCCAGCTCTCGCTGGCGAGCAAGGGACCGCAGCCTGAGATCGGCCCCGGCGGCCGGCGCTCCTACACGCTCGACCAGATCAACGAGCTGCGCCAGCTCCTCGATGACGGCCCGAAGGCGAAGGGCTACGTGCCCCACCGCTCCGGCGATGAGCATTGCCAGGTGCTCGCGGTGGTGAACTTCAAGGGCGGGTCGGGCAAGACCACAACGGCGGCCCACCTCGCCCAGTACCTCGCCTTGCGCGGCTACCGGGTGCTCGCCGTCGACCTCGACCCGCAGGCCTCGCTGACCGCGCTCCACGGCTACCAGCCGGAATTCGACGTCGGCCCCAACCAGACCCTCTACGCCGCGATCCGCCACGACGACGAGCAGAAGCCGCTGAGTGAGGTGGTGCGCAAGACCTACTTCCCGGGCCTCGACCTCGTGCCCGGCAACCTCGAACTGATGGAGTTCGAGCACGACACCCCGCGGGTGCTGGCCGACCGCAACGCCGAGCCGTTCTTCGGCCGCATCGCCACGGCGCTCGGCAGCGTCGCCGACGATTACGACGTGATGATCCTCGACTGCCCGCCGCAGCTCGGCTTCCTGACGCTGGGCGCGCTCTGCGCCGCCACCGCGATGCTGGTGACGGTGCATCCCCAGATGCTCGACGTGATGTCGATGTGCCAGTTCCTGCTGATGGCCTCCGACCTGCTCGGGGTGGTGCAGGAGGCCGGCGCCGACCTCGATTACGACTTCCTGCGCTACGTCGTGACTCGTTACGAGCCGTCGGACGCGCCGCAGACCCAGATGGTCGGCTTCATGCGCTCGCTGTTCCGCGAGCGGGTGCTGACCCACCTGATGCTGAAATCGACCGCGATCTCGGATGCCGGCCTGTCGAAGCAGACGCTCTACGAGATCGGCCGCGAGAGCTTCACCCGCGCCACCTACGACCGGGCGATCGAGGCGCTCGACGGGGTGAACGGCGAGATCGAGGCCCTGATGCACCGCGCCTGGGGACGCGTGCCGGCATGAAGCGCAAGGATGCCCTCCGCGCGGCCTTGAGCGCCCGTTCCCAAGAACCGCAACAAGACGCGCAAACGGAGTTGCCAGCTGGCAACCTGCCTGAGACGGTGGAGACGCCCGCCGAGGCGCCGCGCCCCCTGGTGCGCTCCGGCGCCGTCGGCGCCATGGGGCGCAGCCTCGGCCGCATCGCCAGCGCGGCGGCGGAAGCCCGCGCCATGGTCGCCTCCGGCGACCGGGTGGTCGAGATAGACCCGGGCCTCATCGATGGGTCCTTCGTCAAGGATCGCCTCACCGGCGACCCGCAGGAGCACGCGGATTTCGTGGCGCTGATCCGCGAGCGCGGCCAGCAGGTGCCGATCCTGGTGCGGCCGCATCCGAGCGCGGAGGGCCGCTATCAGGTGGCCTACGGCCATCGCCGCCTGCGCGCGGCGGCCGAGCTCGGCCAGCCGGTGCGGGCGGTGGTCAAGGCGCTCACTGACGAGGATCTGGTCGTTGCGCAAGGCCAGGAGAACTCGGCCCGGGCCGATCTCAGCTATATCGAGCGGGCTTTGTTCGCCATCGCGCTCGAGGATCGCGGCTTCGACCGCGCCACCATCATGGCGGCTTTGGCGGTCGAGAAGACCCAGCTGTCGCGCCTGATCGGCATCGGCCGGGCGGTGCCGGCGGAGGTCGTGGCGGCTCTGGGTCCGGCGCCCAAGGCCGGGCGGCCGCGCTGGACGGCGCTCGTCGAGGCTCTGGCCCGGGAGGGAGCCGGGGAGGTGGTCGCCCGCATCCTGGCGGCGCCGGATTTTTCGCAGCTATCCTCCGACGACCGCTTCGCCCGGCTGCTCGCCGGCCTCACCGCACCGGCGCCGCGGCCGGCGCCGACCCCGGCGGTATGGACCAATCTCGGTGGCCGGCCGGTGGTGCGGATCGAGCGCGGCCGCCAGGGCACCCAGCTCACCGTCGACGACACGGTCGAGCCGGATTTCGCCGCCTACCTGATCCAGAGTCTACCCCAGCTCTACGCCGCCTTCGCCGAGTCGAAGACGCGCGACGAGACCGATTAAGGTTCGATCCCATCCGCAACCGGCGGGATGAAGACTCGTCGGTTAGACACAGAGATTCACAGGAATCTGGTGCTCTGCTTCGGGAATCGGCAGACTTGGACTCTGCCGATTCGGGTTTCGCGCGTTACGACTCCGCCATGCAGAGTCACGATGCACGCCCCGACGGCGCGCATCCCCGTGCGGAGCCCTTTGGTGGAGATGACGACCCCGCCGCAATCCGTCCTCGAACCGGTCGAGGGCGTGCGCGACCCCGACCTGATCGAGATCGTCGAGAAGGCGCGCGGCAGCGTCGCCTACAAGGCGACGCTCGCCTTCGTGCGCACCAGCCAGGCCAAGCGCGACGCCGAGTCCGAAGCGCGCGAGAAGCTGGTGGAGCTGAAGGCCGAGGCCGCGGCCGAGCGTGCCCGGCTGCCCCGCAACGCGCGCCGCCGCGACATGGTGCGCGAGGTGATCGAGAACGAGCCCGCGGCGCCCGAGAACATCCAGCACATCCACTCGGTCCTGGCGCTCTGCGGCCTGCCGTATCGCGAGCCGAAGGGCGTCACCAACGTCTCGCGGGAATACGGCCGCAACACGCTCGCCATCAATGCCGGCCGGCTCATCAACCCGTCGACCGGCGAGATGGAGATGCAGGGGCTGCCCTACGGCCCGAAGGCGCGGCTCCTCCTGCTGCATCTCTGCACCGAGGCGGTGCGCCAGCGCAGCCCCAAGGTGGAGGTGGCGCAGAGCATGTCGGGCTTCATCCGCGACATGGGATTTCCGGTCACCGGCGGCGAGCGCGGCACGCTCAAGCAGTTCAAGGAGCAGCTCAACCGGCTCGCCGCCTGCTCGATGCAGATCGGCCTGTGGGACGGCACCCGCGCCTCGACCCTCAACGTACCGCCGTTCCGGCAGATGGACGTGTGGCTGCCGCTGCACAACCACCCGGACCAGGGCCTCTTGTGGTCCTCGACCATCACCTTCCACCGCGAGTTCTACGACAACCTGATCCAGCACGCCCTGCCGGTCGACATCCGCGCCGCCCGCGCCTTCGCGGGATCCGCGCGCAAGCTCGACCTCTTGTTCTGGGTTGGCTACCGGCTCTCGCGGCTGGAGCGGCCCCTGCGGCTGACCTGGGACAACCTCTACAAGCAGTTCGGCAGCGAGAACGGCTCGATCCGCTCGTTCCGCCAGGAATTCCGCAAGGACGTCGCCCATCTCACCGAGGTTTTTCCGCGCCTGCGCCTGACCCTCGACGACGGTGGGATGCAGCTCTTGCCCTCCGATCCGAAGGACCTGCTTGTGCCGCCGAAGGCGGCGCTCGCGAATAAGCGAGCCCGGGCAAGGGCTTGATTCCGCCGAGTTGCCTACGAGGGCAGGGGGGTCGCGGCGGCGGGTGACGGTGCGCGTGTGAGCGCCGTGACGGCGTTGTGTTTGTCATGACTGTTGATAAGATTATTTTCTTTTCATCTCTGACGTTTTCACGCCCTGCACGACGATAACAAGGGTCTCCCTCCCACCACCTCATCCTGAGGTGTCATACGATTTCCGGCTGATCGCTTCGCGATGCGGAAATCGGCTTCGCTCAGGCGCCGCGCGGGCTCGTGATACGAAATCCGGAAGGGATCTTCCGGATTTCGTATCAGTCCATCCTTGATGGACTGACCTCGAAGGAGGGCTCCAGAAGTCTCCGAGCTAACTGGAGCCCTCCTTCGAGGTCAGCCGATTTTCAATCGGCTAACACCTCAGGATGAGCTTAGAGGGTAGGATGATGCCACTTGCCTCAAGTCCTTAGTAGAAAATCCTGCTCAAACAGGCTCTCAGGATAAGGTCGAGGGTGGGACAGCTTCATGCCGGCAGCCTTCACGCCGCTGTCGTGTCCCGTGCCTCGGTGTCATCCCGGGGCCGCGCAGCGGAACCCGGGATCCATAACTGCTGACGATGCAGGGTGAAGCGGAACGCTGGCCGCCTTTTCCGGACTCGTCAGCGGTTATGGATCCCGGGTTCTCGTCTCCGACGAGTCCCGGGATGACGTGGATGGTCTATTATCTGTCGATTGCGAGACGTTCATCTTGTATGTGCGTGCAATGCGCGAATGAGTATTACAAAATAAATCGGTATATTACAGGTGCGATGGATATTTATCGTTATATCAATCAATAAAATATCCAGACACCTTACCCAGCCACAACATTGCACCCGGCCTCCCTACGCCGAGTTGCCTACGCCCCGCTACTGCCGGGAGCACATCCAGCCACGCTGAATTGCCTACGCGCCCCACGGCCGGCCAGCCTCCCGAATCTCCCGCTTCCCCATTGAGATTCCATGTCTTTCGCCTGGCATTGCCCACGCAGACCTGCCTACGGGACGTGAACGACTCCACGCCGAATTGCCTACGCTCTTGCGCGACCAAACAGCCCATCGGTAACCCTTCGTCCGGCCGGCTCCGGGAGTCACGACAAAGTATTGCCGGGCTCCGATCATGCGCCGAGAGTCGAGGCAGAGTCCCGGATCGGGACGGCGAATCATCAGCCAGCGTACAGGCGAGTCGGTTCCACCGACTCAAGCCTCGCCTCGACTCTTCCACGGGGAAACGACTCCGGCTGATCTGGGCTTTGTCGAACGAGGACTCGTTGCCCCGGAGTCTCCGACTCGGCCCCGGGCGTCCAAGACTCTGGGAGGCAGGGGAGGGGGCTCAGGCTCCGATCCTGCTGACGGCCTCAGGCGCCGCCTCCACGCCGCTCACCCCGAAAAGCTCCTAACTCCTGATCTCGAAAAGCCTTTTTATGAGAGATTCTGAATCTAGATTCCGAGTCTGAATCCGTAGAGCTATATGGGTATTATATGGGGCCGCGATTTTATCAAACCCTGCAAGGGGTTAGGGCCCATTCGCGTAGGCTGGTCTGCGCATTCGCGCAGGCAACTCGGCGCATCTGCGTAGGCAGGTCTGCGCGGAATCGGGGGGTCGGCGAAGGCGACTCGGCGTGGGGGCGTAGGTTACTCGGCGCAGGCCCCCGATTAACAGCTTGGAAAGCTGTGTGAATCGCGGATGGCGCCGCGTAGGCAACTCGGCGTGCCGCGCGAGGCCGAAAGGCACTCCCGAACGACCCCGGTTTCATGGCCCCGAATCCGAGGGCGACGTCCGACGAGCCGCAAACTCCGGATTCTCCGCCAGGAGGCCCGTGGAGGCCCGTCGCGCCCCACGACCGTTGTACGGCACCCGCCGGCCTCGAATCCAGCTCAGCGGCGCTCCTGGCGGCTTCTGCAGCGTTGTCCAACGGCTATGCCCGCCCGCATCCCGCATCGCGCTCCCGCCCGATCCCCTTGTGATCCCGGGCTTTCCCGGCCGCGCCGACCCCGCTATCCCCGCTGCCGTCAACAGGCACCTGGGTTTCACAGGCTCTGATGGCCCGGCCATCCACAGCCCCGATTGACACGCTCATGAAACCGAACAAAACAAGAACGAGTTGTTGCTTCGGTTCGGTGATGGGCATGAGATGCGGCAGGCCGAGCGGGAACGGCAGCTCGCGGCGTTGCGCGAGCGGATCGGCGGGCTGGCTCCCGAGGGGACGGACCGTCCGGTCCTGCCCTTCGGCGTCGCCGACCTCGACGCGCACCTGCCGGGCGGGGGCCTGCGCCTCGGCGCGGTGCACGAGGTGCTGGCGGCGGGACCGGTGGACGGGGAGGGGGCGCTCGCAGCCCTGTTCACCGCCGCGATCCTCGCCCGGCTCCCCGGTCCGGTCCTGTGGTGCCTGGCGAGCCGCGACCTGTTCGCCCCCGGCCTCGCCGCGGTCGGCCTCCATCCCGACCGGGTGCTCTACGCCGAGACCCGGCGCGAGGCCGAGGTCTTGCCCACCATGGAGGAGGGGTTGCGCCATCGCGGCCTCGCGGCGGTGGTCGGCGAGGTCGCCCGGCTCGGGCTCACCCCGTCGCGGCGGCTCCAGCTCGCCGCCGAGGGCAGCGGCGGCCTCGCCCTGGTGATCCGCCGCCGGGGCGGCGCGGTCCCGGAGCCCAACGCCGCCGCGACCCGCTGGGGCGTCACCGCGGCGCCCTCCGCCGCTCTTTCCGTGCCGGGCCTGTCGCGGGCCCGCTGGACCGTGGCGCTGCTGCGCGCCCGGGGCGCCGAGCCCCGCACCTGGCTCCTCGAGGCTCCCGATGCGAAGGGTCATCTGCGTGTTCCTGCCGACCTGGCCGACCGACCTGTGGCGGCGCCGGCACGGCGGGCCGCCGCCGGATGAGCCGCTGGTGGCTGTGACCCAGGACGGCCCGCGCCGGGTCGTCAGCGCCGCCGACCGCGCCGCCCGGGCTCTCGGCCTGCGCCCCGGCCTCGCTCTCGCCCAGGCGCAGGCCATGGTGCCGGGTCTCACGGTGATCCCCGCCGATCCGGAGGGCGACGCCGCGGCGCTCGGGCGCCTCGCGGCCTGGTGCCTGGCTTACGCCCCCCTCGTCGCCCCCGACCCGCCGGACGGGATCTGGATCGACGTGGCGGGCGCCGCCCACCTGCATGGCGGCGAGGCGGCCCTGCTGGCCCATTTGCGCCGCCGCCTCGGCCGGGCCGGCTACCGGGTCCGGGCGGCGCTGGCGGATACCCCCGGTGCCGCCTGGGCGGCTTCCCGCTGCCTCGGCCCCGAAATCGTGCTGCCGCCCGGCGGCCAGCGGGACGCGCTCCTCGCCCTGCCGCTCCGCGCCTTGCGCCTCGACGGCGACACCGTCTCGGGCTTGGGCCAGCTCGGCATCGCGCGGGTCGGACAGCTGCTGGAGCAGCCGAGCGGCCCGTTGCGCCTGCGCTTCGGCGAGGCGCCCGCCCGCCGCCTCGCCCAGGCTTTGGGTCATGCCCCCGAACCGCTGGCTTATCTGGCGCCGCCGGTCGAGCACAGTGTCCGACTCGCCTTCGCGGAGCCGATCGGCGCGCCCGAGACGCTGGCCCGGGTAGCCGGGCGGCTGACCGCGATGCTCGCCGACACCCTCGCCCGGCACGGGCTCGGGGCGCGCCGGCTCGACCTGGTATTCCGCCGCGTCGACGGGCTCGACCAGTCGGTCAGCGTCGGCACCGCCCGGCCGAGCCGCGATTCGCGCCACCTCGCCCGCCTGCTCGCCGAGCGGTTGACCACCATCGATCCCGGCCACGGCCTCGACGAGGCGCGGCTCTCGGCCCCCAGGGTCGAGCGCCTGGACGCGCGCCAGCTCGCGGCACCCGGCGCGGAATCAGACCCGGACACGATGGCCGAATTGGTCGACCGGCTGGTGTTGCGCCTCGGGCCGGGCCGGGTGTTTCGCCGATCTCCGGTCGAGAGCGAATGGCCCGAGCGGGCGGTGCGCCGGGTCGCGGCCTTGAGCCCCGCCACCGGCATCACCTGGCCCGCCGACCTGCCGCGCCCCGGCCGGCTGCTGCCGGCCCCGGAGCCGGTGGCGGTGCTGGCCGCCCTTCCCGATGCGCCGCCCTCCGCCTTCACCTGGCGCGGCACCCGCCGCCGCGTGGCCCGGGCCGACGGGCCGGAGCGCATCTTCGGCGAATGGTGGCTGTCCGACGACGAGATCTCGGCCACCCGCGACTATTACCGGGTCGAGGACGAGACCGGCGCCCGCTACTGGCTGTTCCGCGATTCCCTGACGCGGGACGGGGCGCGCTGGTGGCTGCATGGCCTGGGGGAGGCGTGATGCGCCCGGTCCCTCGAAGCTTGCCGTCTCCGGCCGCTGGATTTCATCCCACCCGCGACCTCATCCTGAGGTGTGGAGCGATCGCAGATCGCGGAGCCTCGAAGGAGGGCTCCAGACATCGCTGCGATCCCTGGAGCCCTCCTTCGAGGCTCCTTTCAGTCGCACCTCAGGATGAGGTCGCGGCGTGGAAGAGAAGGGATGACGGCGATACGGCCGTCGTCAGCCGGTCGCGCTCCCCATGACCGTCGAGCTCCAGGTCACCACCCATTACTCGTTCCTGCGCGGCGCCTCCTCGCCCGAAGAACTTTTTTCCGCCGCCGCTCTCCTCGGCATCCGGGCGCTCGCGGTCACCGACCGCAACTCGCTGGCCGGGATGGTGCGGGCCCACGCTGCTGCCCGCACCACCGGCTGCCGCCTGATCGTCGGCTGCCGGCTCGACCTAGCGGAAGGCTGGAGCCTGCTGGTCTATCCCGCCGACCGGGAGGCCTATGGCCGGCTCTGCCGCCTCCTCACCATCGGCCGCTCGCGCGAGCGGGCGCCGAACGGCGGTTGCCACCTGACAACTGCGGATGTGGCCGAGTGGAGCGAGGGCCTCCTGGCGGTGCTGCCGGCCGACCGGCCGGACGACACCCTGACCGAGCGCCTGCGCCGCCTGAAGGCGATCTTCGGCCGGGACCTGTCCTGCGGCCTGTCGCGCCGTTTCGGCGTCAACGACCACCTGCGGCTGGAGGGAATCGCGGGCCTCGCCCGGGCCGCCCGGGTGCCGACCGTGGTGCTGGGCGACGTGCTCTACCACACGCCTGAGCGGCGGATGATGCAGGACGTGGTCACCTGCATCCGCCTCAAGACCACCATCGCGGCGGCGGGCTTTGCCCGCGAGCGCCATGCCGGGCGCCACCTGCACGACCCTGACGAGACCGCGCGCCTGTTCGCCCGCCATCCCGAGGCCCTGGCCCGGGCCGCGTCGATCGCCGAATCCTGCCGCTTCTCCCTGGATGAATTGACCTACACCTACCCGGACGAGGCCGGCGACGATGGCCGCCCGGCGCAAGTGCGGCTCGCGGCGATGACCTGGGAGGGGGCGGCGAGGCGCTTTCCGGCCGGGGTGCCCGACGCGGTCCGCAAGCAGCTGGGTGACGAACTCGATCTCGTCGCCAAGAAGGCCTACGCGCCGTACTTCCTCACCGTCGAGGCGATCGTCCGCTACGCGCGGTCTCAGGGCATCCTGTGCCAGGGCCGCGGCTCGGCGGCGAATTCGGCGATCTGCTACTGCCTTCACATCACCGCCATCGATCCGGTGGAGCAGGGCCTGCTGTTTGCCCGCTTCATCAACGAGAACCGCGACGAGCCCCCCGACATCGACGTCGATTTCGAGCACGAGCGCCGGGAGGAGGTGATCCAGTGGATCTACGCCACCTACGGCCGCGAGCGGGCGGCGCTCACCGCCACGGTGATCCGCTACGGCGCCCGCGGCGCGGTGCGGGAGGTCGGCAAGGTGCTGGGCGTGCCCGAGGACGTCACCGGGGCGCTCGCCCGCTTGGTCTGGGGCTGGTCGCGCGACGGCGTCGGCGAGCGCGAGGCCAAGGCGCTCGGCCTCGACCTGTCCGAGCGCGCTTTACGGCTGACGCTGGAGATCGGCCGGGCGCTGATCGGCACGCCGCGCCATTTCGGCCAGCATCCCGGCGGCTTCGTCCTGACCCTCGACCGGCTCGACCGGCTCTGCCCGGTGGTCCCGGCGCGGATGGAGAACCGCCAGATCATCGAGTGGGACAAGGACGACATCGAAGCCTTGCGGTTCATGAAGGTCGACGTGCTGGGCCTCGGCATGCTCGGCTGCCTGCGCCGGGCCTTTGCGCTGCTCGCCGAGCACCGGCCGGAGACCGGCCCGCCGCGGGAGATCGCCGACATCCCGCCGAACGACGAACCCACCTACGCGATGATCCGGAAGGCCGACACGATCGGGGTGTTCCAGATCGAGAGCCGCGCCCAGATGGCGATGCTGCCGCGGATGCAGCCAAAGGACCTCTACGACCTCACCATCGAGGTCGCGATCGTCCGGCCGGGCCCGATCCAGGGCGACATGGTCCATCCCTACCTGCGCCGGCGCCGCGGGCTCGACGAGGTCACCTACCCGACCGAGGCCCTCAAGGCGGTGCTGAAGCGAACCCTCGGCGTGCCGCTGTTCCAGGAACAGGCGATGCAGGTCGCGATCGTCGCCGCCGGCTTCACCGCGGCTGAGGCCGATGGGCTGCGCCGGGCCATGGGCACCTTCAAGGGCGACGGCACGATCAACCTCTACGAGGAGAAGCTGATCGGCGGGATGATCGCCAACGGCTACGACCCGGATTTCGCCGCCCGCACCTACCGCCAGCTCGAAGGCTTCGGCTCCTACGGCTTTCCGGAGAGCCACGCCGCCTCCTTCGCCCTCATCGCCTACGCCTCGTCCTGGCTGAAGTGCCGGCATCCCGAGGTGTTCTGTTGCGCCCTCCTCAACGCCCAGCCGATGGGCTTCTACGCCCCGGCCCAGATCGTGCGCGACGCCCGTGCCCACGGGGTCGAGGTCCGGCCGATCAGCGTCAACGCCTCGCGCTGGGACTGCACCCTGGAGCCGGCGGGGGAGGGGAGGCTGGCGGTGCGGCTGGGCCTGCGGCTGGTGCGCGGGCTGCCGAACCAGGACGGCGCCCGGATCGCCACGACCCGCGAGGCCGACCTTTTTCGCTCGGTCGAGGATCTGTGGCGCCGGGCCGGGCTGTCGCTCAAAGGCCTGCGGAGTTTGGCCGCCGCGGATGCCTTCGCCTGCCTCGGGCTCGGGCGGCGCGAGGCCCTGTGGGCGATCCGCGGCCTCGCCCCCGAGCCGCTGCCGCTCTTCGCGGCGGCAGACCGGCGCGAGACCGTCCCCCTGCCCGAACTCGACGAGCCGCCGGTGCGCCTCTCACCCCTCGGGGAAGGGGCCGCCGTGGTGGCGGATTACCGGGCTTCGGGCCTCAGCCTCGGCCGCCACCCGCTCGCCTTCCTGCGAATGGGCCTGTCCCGCGACGGTGTCTCCACCTGCGCCGCCTTGCGCCGCCTGCGCGACGGCGCCCGGGTGACGGTGGCGGGGCTGGTGCTGGTGCGCCAGAAGCCGGGCTCGGCCAAGGGGGTGATGTTCATCACGCTCGAAGACGAGACCGACACCGCCAACCTGGTGATTTGGCCCTCGCTGTTTGCCCGCCAGCGCACCCTGATCCTCCAGGCCGGCCTGATGGCCGCCCGCGGCCGGGTGCAGCGCGAGGGCGAGGTGATCCACCTCGTCGCCGAGCACCTGATCGACCGCTCGGACCTGTTAGGCCGGGTGGCGGGGGATTCGGGTGAGCCGCTGGCGGTCGCTGGCGGACGGGGCGACGAGGCGCGGCGCGGGGGGGCGGATGCGCGGGGAGCGGCGCGGCCGTTGCGGGTGGGGAGCCGGGATTTCCGGTGAGGTGTTGGCATTGGCCCTCAATGCGCCGCCACCCCCCGCGTCGGCACGATGTCGTTGGCGATCACCTCGCCGAACGGGCCGTCGTTGCGGGCGTTCGTCGCCGCCGTGCCGGTGGTTTTGCGCAAGGGGAGCTTGGGGAAGACCAGCTCGGCGAAGCGGTAGGCCTCCTCCAGGTGCGGGTAGCCGGAGAGGATGAAGCGGTCGATGCCGAGATCGATGTATTCCTTCATCCGGTCGGCGACCTGGTCGGGGGAGCCGACGAGGGCTGTGCCGGCCCCGCCCCGCACCAGGCCGACGCCGGCCCAGAGGTTCGGCGAGACCACGAGCTTGTCGCGCCGGCCGCCATGGAGCTGCATCATCCGGCTCTGGCCGACGGAATCCTGGCGCGCCAGGGTCGCCTGCGCCTTGGCGATGGTGGCGTCGTCGAGGCGCGAGATCAGCGATTCGGCCGCCTCCCAGGCCGCGGATTCGGTCTCGCGCACGATGACGTGCAGGCGGATGCCGTAGGAGAAGGTTTTTCCGCGCTTGTCGGCCGCCTCGCGGGCCCGGGCGATCTTCTCCGCCACGCCGGCCGGAGGCTCGCCCCAGGTCAGGTAGACGTCGCAATGCTCGGCCGCGACCTCGATCCCGGCCGGCGACGAGCCGCCGAAATAGAGCGGCGGATAGGGCTTCTGCACGGGTGGGAAGATCAGCCGACCGTCCTCCAGCCGCAGATGCTCGCCCTGGTAGGTCACGGTCTCGCCGGAGAGGAGGCCGCGCCAGACCCGCAGGAACTCGTCCGTCACCGCGTAGCGCTCGTCATGGCCGAGGAACACGCCGTCGCCGCGCAATTCGACCGGATCGCCGCCGGTCACGACGTTGATGAGGAGCCGCCCGTCCGAGATCCGGTCGAGGGTCGCGGCCATGCGGGCGGCGGTGGCAGGCAATTGCAGGCCCGGCCGCACCGCCACCAGGAAGCGCAGGCGCTGCGTCAGCGGCACCAGGGCCGAGGCGACGACCCAGGAATCCTCGCAGGAGCGCCCGGTCGGCAGCAGCACGCCGAAATAGCCGAGCTCGTCCGCGGCTTGAGCGATCTGGCGCAGGTAGGGCAGGGTGACGGCCCGCGCGCCTTCCTGGGCGCCGAGATAGCGGCCGTCGCCGTGGGTGGGCAGGAACCAGAGGACGTCGGTCTGGCCGGTCATGGGAGAACTCCGGGGGAGAGGGGGCGCCTGTTCGGCGGCAGTTGTCCAATCATCCCACCCGCGAACCTCATCCTGAGGTGCCGGGCGATCGAAGATCGCTTGGCCTCGAAGGAGGGCTCCAGAAATCTCCGCGACTCCTGGAGCCCTCCTTCGAGGCTCCTTGCAGTCGCACCTCAGGATGAGGTTCGCGGGTGGGATACGGGTTTGAGCACGAGCGTGTCGGCGTCGGCGTCTTCGTCAGCCCCGCCCATCCAGCAGGTGATCGAGGATCCGTCCCTCCAGGGCGGCCAGCTCCGGGTCGCCGCGCCGGCGCGGCCGGGGCACCGTGACGGGTACGTCGAGGGCGATGCGGCCGGATTCGACGACGAGGATGCGGTCGGCGAGCGCCACCGCCTCGGCGACGTCATGGGTGACGAGGAGCGCGGTGAAGCCTTGGGCGCGCCAGATCCGCTCGATCATCGCCTGCATGTCGATGCGGGTCAGCGCGTCCAGCGCCCCGAGGGGCTCGTCGAGGGCGAGCAGCCCCGGATGGCTCACGAGGGCGCGGGCGAGCGCGACGCGCTGGCGCTGGCCGCCCGAGAGGGTGGCGGGCCATTGCCCCGCTTTCTCGGCGAGGCCGACCTCGTGGAGCGCCGCCGCCGCGCGCTCCCGCCGCTCTGCCGCCGTTCCGTCGCGGGTGAGCCCGACCGCGACGTTGTCGAGGACCCGCGCCCAGGGCAGGAGCCGTGGCTCCTGGAACATGATCCGGCGCGGCGCCTCCCCGCCCTCGATCGCGACGCGCCCGGCGCTCGGCGTCTCGAGGCCGAGGATCAGCCGCAGCAGGGTGGACTTGCCGCAGCCGGAGCGCCCGACCACGGCGACGAACTGGCCGGCCGGGATGTGCAGGTCGAGCCCGTCGATCACCGGCCTGCCGCCGTCGAAGCTCTTGGACAGGCCGCGCAACGTGATGCCGAGGCCGGCCGTGGTCCGGTCGAGGGCGGTCTCCCGGGTGGCCGGACGGTCGAGAACGTCGCGGCGCAGGCTCGGGCGGGAGACGGGCGCGAAGCCCTCGAAGCGGCGGAGGGTGCTGGCGATCATGGAAGAGAACCCTGGAGGCGAGAGTGGGGATCAGGCCGAGCGGTAGGCCGGGTTCCAGGCGAGGCAGGCGCGTTCCAGCCGGCGGGTCAGGAGGTCGGCGACCTTGCCGAGCAGCGCGTAGATCAGGATCGCCAGCACCACGACGTCGACCAGCATGAACTCGCGCGCCTGCATCGCCATGTAGCCGAGGCCCGAGGAGGCCGAGATCGTCTCGGCGACGATGAGGGTCAGCCACATGATGCCCAGCGCGTAGCGCAGGCCCACGAAGATCGACGGCAGGGCGCCGGGCAGCACCACGCGCCAGAACAGTTCGGGCTTCGACATGCCGTAGATTCGGCCCATCTCGACCAGCTGCGGATCGACCGAGCCGATGCCGTGCAGGGTGTTGGCGTAGATCGGGAAGAACACGCCGAGCGCCACCAGGAACAGCTTGGCCTCCTCGCCGATGCCGAACCACAGGATCACCAGCGGGATCAGCGACAGGTGCGGGATGTTGCGGATCATCTGCACGGTGGTGTCGGTGAGCCGGTCCGACAGGCGCGACAGGCCGTTGGCGAGGCCTAAGCCGAAGCCGATGCCGCCGCCGATCAGGAAGCCGCTCGCCGCCCGCAGGAAGCTGACGCCGAGATTGGTCCAGAGCTCGCCGGTCACCGCCATGCGCCAGCCGGCGGCGGCGACGTCGAGGGGGGCGGGCATCAGCCGGGTCGAGACCAGCCCGGCCGAACCGGCGATCTGCCAGCCGACGAGGATCGCGGCCGGCAGGAGCCAGGGGGCGAGGCGCTGCGCCGCGGCGGCGGGGGAGGGGAGGGCGGGCATGGCGAGGTCAGCCGTTCTGGGAGACGGGAGTGCGGAGCGCATCGGCGATCCGGATCGGCCGCGGGATCAGCGAGAGCGCGTGGAAGCGGTCGGCGACGCGCTGCTGCTCGGCCACCGCGCTCGGTGTCATCGGGCCGATGAGGTAGTCGGTGCGGTCGACCGCCCGGCGCGTCGCGGCGAGCGGCACGCCGGTGCCCTTCGAGAGGAGCGCCGCCACCTCGCCCCGGTTGGCCTCGCACCAGCGCGCCACGCCGCCGAGGGCAGCGAGCGCCGCGTCGAGCACGGGCGCGCGCTCGGCCACGACGGTCTTGTGGGCGAGGAAGAAGTTGTTGGGCTTGGCGATGTCGGTGGCGAGCGCCAGCACCCGGGTGGTCGGCTGCATCTCGGCGATGGCGAAGTACGGGTCCCAGATCGTCCAGGCATCGACGCTGCCGCGGGCGAAGGCCGCCGCGGCATCGGCCGGCGCCAGGGTCACCGGCTCGATGTCGCGGTAGGTCAGCCCCGCCTTCTCCAGGGCCGCGATGGTGAGGTTGTGGGCGCTCGACGCCTTGGCGAAGGCGACGCGCTTGCCCCTCAGATCCGCCAGGGTGCGGAGGGGCGAATCCTTCTGCACCAGCACCGCCGCGCCCGAGCCCGCGGCCTCCTGCGCCGCCACGTAGGTGATCGGGCCGCCGGCGGCCTGCGCGAAGATCGGCGGCGCGTCCCCGGTCTGGCCGAGATCGATGGCGCCTAAGCTGATCGCCTCGAGGAGCGGCGGGCCGAACGAGAACTCGACCCAGGTGACGCCGACGCCGAGCGGCTTCAGCCTCGCCTCGATCGCGCCCTGCTGCTTGGCGACGACCAGGATGCCGTTCTTCTGGTAGCCGATGCGGAGCGTATCGCCGGCGGCCAAGGCTGGCGCAACGGCCGGCAGGGCGGCACCCGCCAGCGCCGCCGCCAGCAGCGTGCGACGGTCGATCACCGGGCGCCCCCGGCGACGCGGGCGAGGGGAGCGGCGATCTCGGCTGCCCGGGCCCCGGCGAGGCCGGCGAGCTGGCCGCCGGCCTCCGCCACCCGCTGGCGGATCGCCGCGGAGTCGAGGCCGCCATCCCGGAAATCCGGATCGGAGGCGTAGACCGCCGTCGGCACCGTGAGCGCGGTGAAGAAGCCGAAGAGCGGACGCAAGGAATGCTCGACCACGAGGGCGTGGCGCGCGCCCCCGCCGGTCGCCGCGAGCGCCACCGGCTTGCCGGCGAGCGCCTCGGGCGAGACGAGGTCGAACAGGTGCTTGAACAGGCCCGTATAGGCGCCCTTGTAGACGGGAGTGCCGACCACGAGGGCGTCGGCCTCCTCCACCGCCTCGACGAGGCGGCGGGCCGGCAGGGAGAGCTGGTCGCGCGAGAGCGCACCGCCGAGGCCGGGGCCGGCATCGACGAGATCGAAGATCCGCACGTCGACCGGCAGCCGCACGGCCGCCTCGGCGGCTATCGCTTCCACCAGGGTGCGGGTCTTCGAGGGCCGCTGGATGTTCGCGGAGAAGCCGACGAGGCGCAGGCGCGTCATGGAGGTCGATCCGATCGTCTGGAGCGGGGCAGGGACGGGGCGTCGCCATCCTGCGATCTGCCTACGATGCGGCCGAGGCCGAGATCAGTCAATGAAAGGAGATTTCAAATGAGCGTATAGCGGGAGTTGATCCTGCTACGATGGAGATGAATGAGAGAAAATGTGACTTCGTTCCCGATGAAGAACGAGAAGGATCGTGGATCGACCGGAGGAATACGCTGGTACGGCGGCAGCGGCCGGCACAGGGACGCTGCCGCTGCGGTCGCGTGGCCCGGCGTGCCCGCATCGCGGCACCGGTCGCATTTTCAAGCATTCGCCGGGGATTAAATCCGCCAAAAGAACGTATCTAAGATGATGCGTCCGCCATATGGGAGTGATACCCGGCAAATGGAAGATGGTCATGGCGAAAAATACTTGCGATCGGCCTGTTGCCGGATGATCGACACCGGCACGCCGTTGCGGTAATCGAGCGCCTGCTGACGGATCGCTTCAGCCTGTCACCAGAGCACCTTGCCAGGGGCCCCCGACGATGTTCAACATGTTCAAGTCGCAGACCTCGCTCGATCTCACGCCGCGCAACTGCCTCGCGGTCTCGCTGATCTACTGCATGAGCGCCGACGGCGAGATCGACCCGGAGGAGATCGGCCACCTGATGTCGGTGCTCGGCCGCAACGCGACCCGCCAGCAGCTCGAATCCGCCGTCAAGTATGCCCGCTCGACCCAGCCGGCCCAGTTCCTGGCCGATGCGGCGCAGCGCCTGCGCCCGGACCAGCGGCTCTGCATCCTCCTCAACATGATCGACAGCGCCATGGCCGACGGCGAGGCGGAAGCCGGCGAGCAGCAGCTCATCATGCAGTTCGCCCAGGCCTTCGGCCTGTCGGAGAACGACCTGACCCCGTATTTCCGGGCGCTGGTGGCGAAGAACGACCGGGCGGTGCTGGACCGGTGAGGGTTGGTGCCGGGCGCCCGTGGGACGCCCGGCCGTCCGTCTCAGGCCAAGCGGCCGGTTGCCCGGATATGAAGCTGCGGGCAGGCGAGATCGTCGTTGTCGACGATCACGTCGCAGCTCGCCTCCGGTTCTGCGATTTGCTCATACAGCGCGTAGGCCGGACGATAGCGCTGGGCGTAGAGATCGCGTGCGGCGGCTTCCCCTCCCAGCCGAGTCGCGTCCCGGTCCAATCCGCGCGTCTGAGCCGTCTCGGCGGAGGTCCGCACAAAGAGGGTTGCGTCCCAGTGGAGGCGGAGTTCCGGCCGCTGAAGGAAGGTTCCGTCGACGATCAGAATGGCGCGCTCGGCGGCTATCTTCGGCTCCTGTGCGATGGGCCGGTCGGCGTCGAGGTCGAACGACGTCGTACGGTAGTGCCGATCTCCTTCTGGCCCGAGCGGGGCGAGGAGGAGTGCGACGATGGCGGGCAGGTCGCGCGCGTCGTGATAGTACCCCTCCGCCGAGTGGCGCCCTCGCGCATAGCGCTCCGCCCGCGGGCGATGGAAGCCGTCGATGGAGGTTCGGATGACCTCGCGGCCACGCTCCCTCAGCAAAGCGGCGAGTTCGTCGGCCAAAGTGGTCTTACCCGAGGCGGTCCGCCCATCGACCGCTACCCGAACCGGATGGCCGAGGTGCCGGCGTTCGATCCGCCCGGCGATCTCACCCAGTACGTCGCTTCTGTCCATGACCGTCTCATGCTTGCTGGGGGCTTCTGAGGCGTTCGGCTAAAGCCGCTCCATGACAGCCTTGCGGTGGAGATCATCTGACCATCCGCTTCAAGCCTGGAGCGGACCGGCTGCCATACCCGGTGATGTCCTCACACTACCGGGTTCACCAGTTCCTCCCCCCGCCGCAGCCGCCCGAGATTCTCGATCAGCAGGTCGATCACCCGGCCCTCGTAGAGGCTCGTCTCCCCGGCGCTGTGGGGCGTGACGATCACGTTCTCCATGCGCCAGAACGGCGCCTCCGGCGGCAGCGGCTCCTCGCGAAAGCAGTCGAGGCCGGCACCGGCGATCCGTCCCGCGGTCAGCGCCCGGGCCAGGGCGTCCTGGTCGACCACCCGGCCGCGGGCGACGTTGATCAGCAGCGCCCCCGGCTTCATCGCGGCGAGCGCCGCCTCGTCGATCAGGCCTTCGGTCTCCGGCGTCAGCGGACAGGCGAGCGCCACCACGTCGGCCTGGGCCAGCGCCTCGTGCAGCCGGTCGGGGGGAAACACCGCCTCGACCGGGTCGCCGGCCTGGAGCGGGCGGCGGCGCAGGCCGATCACCCGCATGTCGAAGGCGTGCGCCAGCCGGGCGATGCGGGTGCCGATGCGCCCGAGCCCGATCACCAGCAGCGTCCGGCCGCCGAGTTCCTGCTCGCGCCTCGCCGGATCGGCGATCATCGGCCGCCAGGTCGCGGCGGCCTGGTTCCGCAGGGCCTCGGGCAGGCGGCGGGTGAGGCCGAGCATCAGCGCGAGGGCGTGCTCGGCCACCGCGCGCTCGTTGCCGCCCTGCGCGCTGGCGAGCCGGATGCCGCGCTCGCGCAACGCCTCTTTCGGGAACTGGTCGGTGCCGGCACTGACCGACTGGATGAAGCGCAGGCGCGGCGCTCGCTCCAGGAGGGAATGGCGCCACAGCCCCGAGACCACCAGCACCTCGGCCTCCGCCACCGCCGCCTCCAGCGCCTCCAGGCTGCGCACCTCGACGAAGGGCTCGGGCGCGCCCCTGGCGGCGTAGGCGTCGCCGAGGCGGTAGGCGGCGTGGGCGAGGACGATGGGAGGGGCGGGAGCGGTCATCGGCGGGCGGCTCGGGGTTCTCGGGGGGCCGGAGTTCACACCGGGCATGCGGCCGAGGCAAGCTGTCGGGCCGATCCGGTGGGAGGCCGCTAGGCGGTGAACCCGGCCGTGGGGGCGTGGGTTTTTCTCCTGCCATGGGGCAGGGCTGTCCGATGGAAATTGATGCGCGGGTTTCCCCTCTCCCCGCGGGCGGGGAGAGGGCCGACGACACCTTGTCGTGTCGTCGGCAAGCGGAGGCGCAGCCGGAGCGAGGGTGAGGGGGTATCTCCGGATGAGGCTCCTCCGGAACCACCCCCTCACCCTCGCGGCGAACCTGCGGTTCGCTGCTCCCTGAGCCCCTTCGGAGCTCAGGCCTCTCCCCGCCCGCGGGGAGAGGGGAAGTCCGCGCCTCTTCTTTACCCGGACAGCCTTTTTACTCGATCAGCCTTGCGCCGTGGCGGCGGGGAGATGGGTTGTGGGCCCGGACCCTCTCAGGAGACTCCGAGCCCTGCTCAGCCCACCCCTACAACACCTTGTCCAGCGTCACCGGCAGCTTGCGCACCCGCTTGCCGGTCGCGTGCCAGATCGCGTTGACGATGGCGCCGGCGCTCCCGGTGACGCCGATCTCGCCCACCCCCTTGATGCCGAGCGGGTTGACGTGCGGGTCCTCCTCCTCGACCAGGATCGCCTCGAGCGAGGGCACGTCGGCATTCACCGGCACGTGGTACTCGGCGAAATTGGCGTTCATCGGCCGGCCGGTGCGCGGGTCCATCACCGCCTGCTCGTGCAGGGCGAAGGAGACGCCCCAGATCATGCCGCCGTAATACTGGCTGCGCACCAGCCGCGGGTTGATGATCCGCCCGGCCGCGAAGGCGCCGACGAGGCGGGTCGCCCGGATCTGGCCGAGATCGGGATCGACCGTCACCTCGGCGAAGACCGCGCCGTGGGCGTGCATGGCGTAATGCTCCCGCGCCGCGTCGGGCCCGGCCGCGCCCTTGCCCTCGACCGACTCGCGGCCCGCCCGGGCCATGATGTCGGTGAAGGCCTCGGATCGGCTCTCGTCGTCGCGCCGCACCAGGCGGCCGCCGCGGGCGACCACCCCGGCATTGCCGGCGCCGTAGAGGGGCGAGCGGGAATCCTGCGTCGCGAGCGCCGCCAGTTGGGTGATCGCGTCGGCGGCGGCCCCCTTGATCGCCGTGCCGGCGGTGGCGGTGTGGGCCGAGCCGCCGGCGATGCCGCCATTCGGCAGGTCCGAGGAGCCGATGCGGAAGTCGATCGCGTCGATGGGAAGGCCGAGTTCCTCCGCGGCGATCTGGGCGAGCGCGGTCCAGGCGCCCTGGCCCATGTCGATCGCGCCAATCGCCACCGACGCCTCGCCGGTGGCCTTCAGCACAGCCCGCGCCTCGGCCTGGAACATCAGGGCCGGGAAGGTCGCGGTGCCCACCCCCCAGCCGACCAGCAGCCCGTTCGCATCGCGCATCTGCCGAGGCGCGAGCGGGCGCCCGGCCCACCCGAAGGCCTCTGCGCCTTGCGCGTAGCAGTCCCGCAGGGCCTTCGAGGAGAACGGCTTGCCGGAGGCCGGCTCGGTCTCGGCGTAGTTGCGCAGGCGGAACGCCAGCGGGTCCATGCCGCAGGCCTCGGCCATCTCGTCGATGGCGCCCTCCAGCGCGACGCTGCCGGAGGCCTCGCCGGGGGCGCGCATGAAGAGCGGCGTGCCGGTATCGAGCCGCACCGCCCTATGGCGGGTGGCCAGCGCCGGCGCGGCGTAGAGCGTGTGCGAGACGCCGCCGCTCGGCTCGATGAAGTCGTCGAAGGTGCTGGTCGCCGTCAGCGTCTCGTGGTCGAGGGCGGTGAGGCCGCCATCGTCGGCGGCGCCCAGCCGCAGGGTCTGGCGGGTCGGTGCGCGGTGGCCGACCGGGCCGAACATCTGCGGCCGGGTCATGACGAGCTTCACCGGCCGGCCGACGAGGCGGGCCGCCATGATGCCGAGCACCTGGGGTCCGGCGATCATCCCCTTCGAGCCGAAGCCGCCGCCGAGGAACGGGCTGCGGATGTGGATGTTCGACGGCGAGATGCCGAACAGGCCGGCGATGCGCCCCTGCGCCATGGCGAGGCCCTGCGAGGGCATGTCGAGGTCGAGCCTGTCGCCGTCCCAGGTGGCGACGACGGCGTGGGGCTCCATGGCGTTGTGGTATTGCGCGGGCGTCTCGTAGGTCGCCTCGATCCGCCGCGAGGCCGCGGCGAGGCCCGCCGCCACGTCGCCCGTCTCCAGGTCGGCCGGGTCGCCGACGCCGATCGCCGGCGGGGTGAAGGGGTCCGCCGCATCGAGCCCGACCGCCGGCACCTCCGCCTCGTAGGCCGGATCGAGCAGGGCGGCGCCCTCGGTCGCGGCCTCCAGCGTCTCGGCGATCACCACCGCGACCGGCTGGTTGGCGTAGCGCACGCGGTCGTCCTGCAGGAGGTCGAGCCGGAAGGTGAAGCCGTCATGCTTCTCGTCCGGGTGCTGGGCGAGGGCCGGCTTGTTGTCCGGCGTCATCACCGCGACGACGCCGGGATGGCCTTGCGCCGCCGCGACGTCGAGGCGGGTGACGCGGCCGCGGGCGATGCGGCTCACCGCCATCACGGCGGTGAGCATGCCGGGCGGGTGGTGGTCGGCGGCGTAAGGCGCGGCGCCGGTCACCTTCAGGATCCCGTCCCGGCGGGTGAGCGGCTGGCCGAGATTCGAGCCGTGGCGGATCGGACTAGACATGCGCGGCCTCCGGGGTGGGGGCGAAGACGGAAGCCGGCAGGGCCGGCAGGCGCTCCGGCGTGCCGGCGGCGGCGTGGCGCAGCGCCCGCACCACGAGGCGGCGGGCGAGCTCGATCTTGAAGGCGTTGTCGCCGGAGGGTCTTGCCTCGGCGAGCGCGGCATCCGCCGCCGCCCGGAAGGCGGCCTCGTCGGGCGCGCGGCCGGCGAGGAGGGCTTCCGCTCCCCTGGCCCGCCAGGGCTTGAGGGCGACGCCGCCGAGCGCCAGCCGGGCCTCGGCGATGCGCCCGTTCTCGAGCCGCAGGCCCACCGCCGCCGAGACCACCGCGAAGGCGTAGGACGTGCGGTCGCGGACCTTGAGGTAGCGGCTGTGGCCGGCAAAGGCCGCGGCCTCCGGCGGCAGGACGAGGGCGGTGATCAGCTCGCCCGGCTCCAGCACCGTCTCGCGCTCGGGCGCGTCGCCGGGCAGGCGGTGGAAGGATTCGAGCGGGATCGTGCGGGTGCCGCCGGCGCCTGCGATCTCGACGCTCGCGTCCAGAGCCGCGAGCGGCACGCAGAAATCCGACGGGTGGGTGGCGATGCAGGCCTCGCTCCAGCCGAGGACCGCGTGCAGCCGCGTCTCTCCCCCGCGCGCGTCGCAGCCGCTGCCAGGCTCGCGCTTGTTGCAGGCACTCGCCGTGTCGGTGAAGTAGGGGCAGCGGGTGCGCTGCATCACGTTGCCGGCGGCCGTCGCGGCGTTGCGCAGCTGCGCCGAGGCGCCCGACAGCAGCGCTTCCGCCACGGCCGGATAGGCGCGGGCGAAGGCGGGATCGTGGGCGAGGTCGCTGTTGCGGGAAAGCGCCCCGATGCGGACCGACCCGTCGTCCCGCCGCTCGACGGCGGCGAGGCCCGGCAGGCGGGTGATGTCGACGAGGCGGGTCGGGCGGGCGACGTCGCCCTTCATCAGGTCGAGGAGGTTGGTGCCGGCGGCGAGATAGGCTGCGCCGGGCGCCGAACCCGCGGCGACCGCGCCCGCCACGTCGGTGGCGCGGACGTATTCGAACGGGATCATGCCGCCTCTCCCTGCCGCTTGTCTCCCGGATGCTGGTTCATGGCCGCCTGCGCCTCCAGCACCGCCTCGGTGATGCCCGCATAGGCGCCGCAGCGGCACACATTGCCGCTCATCGCCTCGCGCACCCGCTCGGGATCGTCGCCGGCTTGCGCCTCGCGGATCAGCCCGACGGCGCTCATGATCTGCCCAGGCGTGCAGAAGCCGCACTGGAACCCGTCATGGGCGATGAAGGCCTCCTGCACCGGGTGCAGGCGGCCGCTCTCCGCCAATCCCTCGATGGTCAGGATCTCGGCCCCATCGAGGCTGATGCCTAAGGCGAGGCAGGAATTGATCCGCCTTCCGTCGACCAGCACCGTGCAGGCGCCGCACTGGCCGCGGTCGCAGCCCTTCTTCGTGCCGGTGAGGTGCAGGCCCTCGCGCAGCAGGTCGAGCAGGGTCGTGCGCGGGTCGGGGATCGGAATCGTGCGCCTCGTGCCGTTCACCGTCAGGACGATGTCGACGCTCATGCGGTGTTCTCCAGGCTAGACCCGCTCCAAGCTAATCCTGTGCCTCGCACCGCCCAGGTGCGGCCGCGTGCGGCAGCGCACATGTCGCAGTGAACCTTTCGCGGGGCGGATGGTTGACGCTGCGAAACCGCAACGCGGTCCCCCTCAACTGACAGGTACTTACGATGAAGACCCGCCTCGCCCTCGCCGCAGCCCTGCTGACCGTCGCCGCCGCCCCCGCCTTCGCCCAGGGCGGCTCGCCCTACAACCGCTCCGGCTCGCAGGCCGGCGGCCCGCTGGCCGGTGCTGAGCGCGCCTACGGCGCTCCGGGCGGTGCCCCGGCCGTCGACAGCACCGGTAGCGTCATCGTCTATCCGCGCGACTCGCGCGGCGTGATCGTTCGTGAGGTGCCCCCGGGCTACGCCCCGGCCGCCCCGTACGTCTACGGCCGCTGATCGAGCCTCGGTCCCGTTCGCCCCGTTCGGGACCTGGTTCTCGCGAGCCGTCAAAGCCCGTCCCCGCTCAAGCGGGGGCGGGCTTTCGTATGTCTGCACGGTGCATGACGGAGTAGTTCGAGTTTCGGTCACCGTGCCTGGTATTCCGATCCGCGACCTCATCCTGAGAGTCTGTCCGGGAAGAATTTGTTTTTTCGGAGCGCGTTGCGGTTCGCGCCGACAGGCGTATGCTTGAGCGATGTGGACGCCTGAGAACCGCCAGCGGTACGACCGCAGCAAGCTTCGCTATCCCACTGATTTGACGGATGAGGAATGGGCGCTTGTTGCTCCCCTTCTCCCGCCGGCTCGACGCGGGGGAAACAAACGAACGGTTGATCTGCGCGAGGTGGTCAACGGCTTGATGTATGTCCTTGGAACGGGGTGCCAATGGCGCGCTATCCCAAAAGATCTACCGCCTCGCTCGACGGTGCATGGCTACTTCGATCTATGGGATTACGACGGAACTCTCCTGCGCATCCATCACACCCTCTACGTTCTCTGCCGCGAACAGGCAGGACGTGAGGCCAGCCCAACGGCAGCGATCATTGACAGCCAGAGCGTCAAGAGCGCGGAAAAAGGGGGCGCACGATCGACCCGTCCGGCTATGATGCGGGCAAGAAGATCAAAGGCAAGAAGCGCCATCTCCTCGTCGATACGCAAGGTCTGCTGATGCATGCTCTGGTGCATCCGGCCGACGTGCAGGATCGTGATGGCGGCGTATGGGTCATGGCGACGCTGTTTAGTCTCTACCCGTTCCTGCTGAAGCTGTATGCAGATGGCGGCTACCAGGGGCCGGTGTTCCGGGAGGCGTTGGAACGGGTCTGCCGGTCTGTGACGGTGGAAATCGTCAAGCGGTCGGATCAGGCGGTCGGGTTCGAGGTCCTGCCCAAGCGCTGGATCGTGGAGCGGACGATTGGTTGGCTCAATCGCTGCCGGCGGCTGGCGAAGGATTGGGAGTGCCGCACCCGCAAGGCGCTGGCTTTCCTGCGCCTTGCTTCCATCCGCATCATGCTCAGAAAACTCTGCCAACAATCAGCATGATCCCGGACAGACACTGAGGTGTTGGTCGATCAACGATCGACTGACCTCGAAGGAGGGCTCCAGATAGAACTGCGACTTCTGGAGCCTTCCTTCGAGGCTCCTTTCAGTCGCACCTCAGGATGAGGTCGCGGGTGGGGCATGGGATCTAAAAACTTGGCCCATGACCGCTTGGGTTCTTGTCGTGCGCCGCAGTGTGTCTGGCGAGATATCCGGCAAGTCATACCTCCCACCCACCCTAACCGATTGCGCAGTAGGCCCTTCTCGTATCGACTCCCCATCGCGGCTCCGATTCACCTCGCGGGCGCCGCGGCCGACGAGCCGACCAACAGGCTCTGCGCAGGGAGGAACGGGTGAGGATCGTCGACATCCAGTCCCAGATCGTGTCGCTGCCGTTCGACATGGGCGGCCCGCCGGCCCGCTTCGCCGGCAAGGCCTGGACCCATCTCGACATCCTGCTGGTGCGGGTCGAGACCGACGAGGGGCTGGTCGGCTGGGGCGAGGCCTTCGGCCATGCCGGCATCCAGGCGACCCGGGCCGCCCTCGATGGAATCGTGGCGCCCCTCGTGCTCGGGCGCTCGTCCGGCGACATCGCCGAGATGAGCCGGAGCGTGCTCCACGCCACGCATCTGCTCGGCCGCAACGGCGCGTTCGTGTTCGCCTTCTCAGGCATCGAGACGGCGCTGTGGGACCTCGCCGGCAAGCGGGCGGGCCAACCCGTGGCGCGGCTTCTCGGCGGCGTGCGCGAGCGGCTGCCGGCCTATGCGTCGCTGCTGGCCTATCACGACCCCGCTCTGGTGCGCCGCAATGTCGAGGCGGCCTGCGCGGCCGGCTACCGCCACATCAAGCTGCACGAGGTGACGCAAGAGGCGGTCGCGGCGGCGGCCGAGGTGACGCGGGCGCATGGTGCGGCCCTGATGGTCGACGTGAACTGCGCCTGGAGCGTGCCGGCGGCCCTCCGGATGGCCGAGGCCTTCGCGCCCCACGACCTCCTCTGGTTCGAGGAGCCGGTCTGGCCGCCGGAGGACGTACATGGACTGGCGCAGGTCCGCGCCCGCGGCATCCCGATCGCCGCCGGCGAGAACACCGCCGGCCTGTTCGGCTTCAAGGCGCTGATCGAGGCCGGCGCCATCGACGTCGCCCAGCCGAGCGTCACCAAGATCGGCGGCGTCGGCGAGATGCTGCGGGTGATCACGCTCTGCGAGGCGCACGGGGTCCGGCCCGCCCCCCACAGCCCGTATTTCGGACCCGGCTTCGTCGCGACGATGCACGTCGTCGCCGCGCGCGTCGAAGACCCGCTGGTCGAGGTGCTGTGGCTCGACATGGAGGCGAACCCGTTCGATCCTTGGGTCCGGGCCGAGAACGGCCACGTGCGAGTGCCCACCGGCCCGGGCCTCGGCTGCGACCCGGATCCCGGTGTCCTCGACCGCTACCGGGTCGGCGACATCGTCCGCACGGCATAAAAACAGAACGGCACAAGAACAGAGAGGACACGCCATGAAGGTCGAACGCGTCGAGACGCGCCCCATCGTCCTGCGCCCGGAGCGGCCGATCGGCTCGGCGCTCGGGCAATTGCATTCGTTCGGCTGCATCCTGGTCACGATCCACGCCGACGGGCTGACGGGCCAGAACATCGTGTTCACGTTGAACGACCGCCGCACCAAGGTGCTGCGAAGCCTGATCGACGAGATGGCCGACCTGGTGATCGGCCAGGATGCCGGCCACATCGCCGGCTTCTGGTCGCGGGCCTGGCGCGACGTCAACTTCATGGGCCACAAGGGCATGCCGGTCATGGGCATCTCGGCCCTCGACGGCGCCCTGTGGGACCTGGCGGGGAAGCGCGCCGGGCTGCCGCTCTACCGGATGCTCGGCGGGGCCAGCGCCCGCGTCCCGGCCTACCATTCCGGCGGGTTGTGGCTCGACCGCTCGACGGACGAGCTGGTCGCGGAAGCCGAGAGCTTCAAGGCGGCGGGCTTCACGGCGATGAAGATGCGCCTCTCGGCCGGCGATCCGGACTGGAACATCGACCGGGTGCGGGCGGTCCGCGCGGCGATCGGCCCGAAGATCCGGCTCATGGCCGATGCCAACCAGGGACTCACCGAGAACGACGCCATCCGCCTCGGGCGGCGGCTGGAGGAATTCGACCTCACCTGGTTCGAGGAGCCGCTGCCGGCCTGGGACGTCGAGGGGCTGGCCCGCGTCGCCGCCGCCCTCGACACCCCGATCGCCAGCGGCGAGACCGACTATACCCGCTACGGCTTCCGCCGGATGATCGAGCTGCGCTCCGCCGACATCCTGATGCCGGACCTGCAACGGGTCGGTGGCGTCACCGAGTTCATGCGGGTCGGTCATCTCGCCGAGGCGCACGACCTGCCGGTCTCGAGCCACCTGTTCCCGGAGCAGAGCCTGAGCGTGCTCGGGGCGCTGGCGAACGCGCATTCGCTTGAATACATGCCGTGGTTCTCCGAACTCTACTGCGAAAGACTGGACTTCGCCGACGGATCCGCCATCGTACCGGAGCGGCCAGGCTTCGGGTTCACCTTCGACGAGGACAGGATCCGGCACCTGGAGCGGCAAGGCGCCTAAAACAACCGCGCCGGCCGGGAGACAAACGGGAGGAGGACGCCATGGTGACGACGAACCGTCGTGCGCTCGTGATGAATGCTGCCGGCCTCGCGGGGGCGGCGGCCCTCGGGTTCCCCCGGCCGGCCCTGGCGCAGGGCGAGCCCCTGCGCATCGGCTGGCTCGCCGCGATGACGGGCCCGAGCTCGGCCCCGACGGTCGGGTTCAACCGCGGCGTCGTCTTCGCCGTCGAGGCGATCAACGGCGCCGGCGGGGTCAAGGGCCGCAAGGTCGAACTCGTCACCCGCGACACGCAGGGCGACCCGACCAAGGCGGTCAACGCCACCCAGGAAATGATCAGCCAGGCCAAGGTCCACGCCATCTGGGGGCCGACCAATTCGGGCGAGTCCCTCGCCGTCACGCCGATCATGGCCCGGGCCAAGATGCCCAACATCCATCCCTGCGTGGTCGACAGCCTGATCGACCCGGCGAAATACCCCAACGCCTTCCGCATCGCCCCGTCCAACACCCAGTGGGACGATGCGGTGCGCGGCTACTGCCTCAAGGTCCTGAAGGTGAAGCGCGTCGCGGTGATCGGCGACACGACCGGCTACGGCGTCACCGCCGCCAAGGCTTCCGCCGCCGCGTTCAAGCAGGACGGGGCCGAGGTGGTCTATCTCGGCAACATCGATTCGACCCAGCCCGACATGACCCCGGATCTCCTGCGCGCCCGCAATGCCGGCGCCGAGGCGATCGTGGTCTGGAGCGTGTCGACCGGCATGGATGCCCGCCTGTTCAACACCCGCGCCCGGATGGGCTGGGACGTGCCCTTCATCGGCCATCCCTCGATGGCCTCGGGCGAGATCGGCGGGCTCTTGGAGAAGCCGCAGAACTGGGACAAGGTCTACGCCATCGGCTACCGCAGCTGCTCCTACGGCGAGGACGGCAAGCTCGACGCCCGCAGCGAGGAGTTCGTCGCGCGGCTCAAGGGCAAGGTCGCGCTCGCCGACACCCTGCTGTGGTGGGTGGCGGCCGGCTACGATGCGGTGAACCTGATCGCCAAGGCGGTGGAAGAGACCGGATCGAGCGCGCCCGACGCGATCGTCAAGCACTGGAACGGCCTGACGAAATATCCCGGCATCTTCGGCGACTACACCTACACGCCGACGCAGCATAACGGCTACCCGACCGACGAGGTGGTGATGTCGACGGCCAATTCCGGCCGCGACGGCAGCTTCCGGCTCGCTCCGGGCTATTCCTGAGGTGGCGATCCGGGGAGCACCGCCATGCTCGCCTCGATTCTGGCCTCGGGCCTCGCCGTCGGCGCGATCTACGCGCTGATCGGCATCACCTACAATACGATGTTCTCGACCTCCCGGGTGATGAGCTTCACCGCCGGCCAACTCGGGATGCTTGGCGGCGTCCTCGGCTCGCTGTTCACCCTTCGCCTCGGCCTGCCCTGGCCGCTCGGGCTCGTCGCGACGCTCGCCTGCGGGGCGCTCATCGGCATCGTCACCGAGTTCGTGGCGGTGCGCCCGGTCCTGAAGAGCCTCGACCAGCACCTCTACGTGCTCTCGACGCTGGCGCTCGCCCTGATGATCCAGCAGGTCACGGCGATCGGCTGGAGCACCGAGCCGCAGCCCTTCCCGCGCCTCCTCGGGGGCTTCGGCGAAACCATCCTCGACGAGAAGTTCTGGCTGCCGGTCGTGGCCTGTCTCCTCGTCGTGGTCGGGCTCGAACTGCTCTACCGGCGCACGCTTCTCGGCCACGCCTTCCTGGCGGTGGCGGAGGACAATTTCGCCGCCCGCGCCCTGGGCCTGCCCGAGCGCCGCCTCAGGGTGATGAGCTACGGGCTCGCCGGCGCCATCGGGGCGCTCGCGGGCTATGCCGGCGGCGAGTTGCTGCTCGCCTTCTTCGCCAACGGACCGCACCTGAACTTCTACGGTTTCATCCCGGTGGCGCTCGGGGGCTTGGGCAACAACCGCGGCGCGCTCATCGGCGGCCTCGTCCTCGGGCTGTTCCAGCAGACCGCGAACTTCGTCGTCGGCGGCATCTTCGCGTCGGTGGCGGTGTTCACCCTGTTCATCGTCGTGCTGCTGGCCGCCCCCCAGGGCCTGCTCGGCTCCGCCCAGGCGAGGCGCGTATGATCCGGTTTTCGCGTGATGTGGTCCGATATGGAGACGGCGCGGGATCCCCTCTCCCCGCGGGCGGGGAGAGGCCTGAGCTCCGAAGGGGCTCAGGGAGCCCGGAGGGCGGGGGTGAGGGGGTGTTTCCGGAGGAGCCTCACGCGTCGAGACCCCCTCACCCTCGCTCCGGCTACGCCTACGCTCCTTTCGCCCCCGGCAAGGGGGGCGAAAGCCTCTCCCCGCCCGCGGGGAGAGGGGGAAACCCGCGCTCTGTCTCGATGCGAACGGATCGGGTGGACATCGCATGAATCGTCCGTCCGCCCTCGCGGCCTCCGACACCCCCGCCCGCACAGGGCTGGGACCGCGCCTCGCCGCGGCCACACCCTTCCTCCTCATCCTCGGCCTGGCGCTCGCGGTGCCGCTCGCCGGCAACGATTACTGGACGCTGATCGCCACGCGGGCGGCGATCTACTGGATCCTGGTCTCGGGTCTCAACCTCGTCGTCGGCTTCGCCGGGCAGCTCGCCATCGGCTATGTCGCCTTGCTGCTGGTGGGCGCCTACACCGCCAGCGTGCTCGCCGCCGGCACCGTCCTGCCGGCGTTCCCGGTCGTCCTGGCGCTCGCCTGCGCTGGCGCCGTCGGAGCCGTGGTCGGGGTGATCGTCGGGCTGCCGGCGCTCCGCCTGCGCACCTTCTACTTCGCCATGACGACGCTCGGTTTCGCCACCATCGTCACCCAGGTGGCGCTCGCCTGGCAGGACGTGACCGGCGGCGGCATCGGCATCACCGGGCCGGAGATGCCCGCGCCCTTCGAGTCCCGCTTCGGCTTCTACGGCCTGTGCCTCGCCGGTGCCGTGCTCTGCACCTGGATGACCCTGAACGTCGCGGGCAGCCGCTGGGGCCGGGCGCTGGTGGCGGTCCGCGACGCGGAAGTGGCGGCGGAAGCCGTCGGCATCGCCAAGCCAAGACTCCTTGTCGCGGTGTTCCTGTTCGCCGGCTGCGTCGCGGGCATCGCCGGCGGGCTGTTCGCCTCGCTCCAGACCTACATCACCCCGGACGCCTTCACCTTCGACCTCTCGCTCCTGTTCTTCATCGCGGTGCTGATCGGCGGGCGCGGCTCCGTGCTGGGGCCGCTGATCGGCACGGTTCTGCTCACGGTCCTGCCGGAGGTGGCGGCCCCCCTCGCGGCCTGGTCGACCTTCCTCTACGCGGTCCTGCTCCTCGTCATCGTGGTGGCGTTGCCCGGCGGCATCGCCGACCTCCTCGACCGCGGCAAACGCCGCCCGCTGCCGCCTGAGCGCAGCATCGCCCCGCGGACCGCCGCGCTCCAGGAACTCGCGGGCGGCGCATCGGTCCGGGAGCCGATCGCCCTCGAGGACGTGCGCCTGAGCTTCGGCGCCGTGAAGGCGATCGACGGGCTCGACCTCACCTTGCGCCCCGGCGGAGTCCACGGCCTGATCGGCCCCAACGGCTCGGGCAAGACCACGACGCTCAACGTCATCTCCGGCTATTACCGGCCGCAAGCGGGGCAGGTGACCCTCGGCGCCCGCTCGCTGCTCGCCGAGGCGCGGGAGGCCCGCGCGCTCCTGCGCATCGCGCGCACCTTCCAGACCCCGCGCATCGTCGGGGAGGCGAGCGTGATCGAGAACGTCATGCTCGGCGGCAGCGTCGCGGGGCGCGCCAGCCTGGCGGAATCGCTCCTCGCGCTCCCGCGACACCGCGCGGACGAGCGGCGATTGCGCGACCAGGCCCGCCTCGCGCTCCGGGCGGTCGGGCTCGACGGCCTCGACGAGGTCCGGGCCGGGCGGCTCCAGCACAGCGAGCTGCGCTTCCTCGAGATCGCCCGCGCGCTGATGCTGCGCCCGGCCTTCCTGCTCCTCGACGAGCCGGCGGCGGGCCTCTCGGCGCTGGAGATCCAGCGCCTCGGCGGGCTGATCCGGGCGGTGGCGGATGCGGGCGTGGGCGTGCTCCTCGTCGAGCACCACGCCGACCTGATCTTCGCCATCTGCGACGAGGTCACGGTGCTCAATCTCGGCCGGGTGCTCGCCGCCGGCACGCCGGCGGAGATCCGCAGCCACAGGGAGGTGGTCAGTGCCTATCTCGGCGCATGATCCCGAGAGCCCGCCGCTCCTGCGGGTCGAGGGGCTGGAGGCCGGCTACGGCAAGATCCGTGTGCTCCACGGCGTCGACCTGACGGTGCGGGCGGGCGAGGTGGTGACGTTGCTCGGCCCCAACGGCGCCGGCAAGTCGACGCTCCTGCGGGCGTTGTCCGGCCTGCTGCCGGTCGGGGCCGGGACTGTCCGGCTCGGGGACACCCTGCTCTCGGGGGCCGGGCCCCGCGCGGCCGTCCGGGCCGGGCTCTCGCACGTGATCGAGGGCCACCGCGTCTTCACCGGGCAGAGCGTGCGCGAGAACCTGCTGCTCGCCGCCTACGACCTGCCGCGGGGCGAGCGCGAGGCGCGGATCGCGGAAGCGCTGTCCCACTTCCCCGAGATCGCCGCGAAGGCCCACGACAAGGGCGCCTCGCTGTCCGGCGGCCAGCAGCAGATGCTGGCGGTGGCCCAAGGCCTGGTCCAGCGCCCGCGCCTCCTGATGCTCGACGAGCCCTCCGCCGGCCTCTCGCCGGTTCTGGTCGACCGGGTGCTGGAGGTGGTCGCGCGGCTGCGCCGGCAGGGCACCGCGGTGCTGCTGGTGGAGCAGCTGGTCGAGAAGGCCCGCGCCGTCTCGGACCGAGTCTACGCCCTGGCGCAGGGGCGGATCGTGCTCGAATCGGAGGCCGGCGCGCCCGACCTGCCGGAGCGGCTGGAGCGGGCGTATTTCGGCGATGCGGGAATGGTGCAGGCCTGAAGGCCGGCCGCGGCGGTGACGATACCGGGGAAAGGGCATGGCGCGGCCGAGCGGGATCAGGAGCCCGCGGCTACAGGATCCTCCGGGCGAACTGCATCACCCTGGCGAAAGCCGACCCGACGCATCCGCGCAGGCCCGGCGGCGCGACCGGGAGCCGTCCCGCGAACTCGCCCCGGATCGTCCCGAGAAGCTCCGCCACCTGGGCCTCCCGCCCGCTGTCGGGCCCGAGCCGGGCCAGCTCGTTTACCGCCCGGGGCGGCGGGTCGGCGACGCGCGCGGCCCAGTCGGTGCCCCAGACCCGGCGGGCGAGGGCGTCGTTGCGCCGGCCATAGACCTCGCCGACCCGCGCGGTCATCGCCGGATCGAGGGCCCGGAACGGCTCGCCGTCGAAACCGCGCTCGTGGGCCAGGGTCTCGATGCGCTCGGTCACCGCGCGGGTGGGGCCCTGCGCGCCGCCGGCCCCGCCCACCCGCAGGCGGCGCGACACCTCGACGCCGACGGGGCCGAGGCTCGCGTTGGTGCGATAGGCGAGGTCGGCCGGCGTCAGGAGCGGCAGCAGCCGGTCGGCCAGCCCGAGCTCGGCCGCGATCCGCTCGATCAGCGGGGCCGAAGACAGTCGGTCCTGAACCGGCACGAGGTGCACGCGCCACGCGGCGGCCCGCGCCCAGGCCGTGAGGCCGCGCCAGTAATCGAACCGCCGCGCCCGCAACTCGGCCTCGAAGGCCGACGCGAAGGTCCGGGCCTCGCGCAGGAACTGGATCCGCCAGGTATATTGCGATTGCAGGTAGGCCGCCTGCGGGCGCACCGTCATCAGGATCTCGGGCCGGAAGCCCCGGCGCTCGAACAGGCCGCAGAGGAGGCCCGGCGCCCGGTGCCAGGGCGGCAGCTGGCACAGGCTCTCGTAGGAGAGGAGCGCCACCTCGTCCCGGCTCTCGGCAAGCGCCCGATCGAGGCGCGCCATCAGCTCGCTCCGCTCGCGCCGCGGCCGGCGCCCGTCCAGGGTCTCGCCGAGATGCTGGTGGCTGACGTGAGGCTGCGCCGCGGAGGCCGGCGTCAGGTCGGGGTAGAGGAGGCCGGCCCGGTGCAGGTCGTCCCGGCGGGTGTGGAGCAGCATCTGCAGCGACGAGGTGCCGGTGCGCGGCGTGCCGATATGGATGATGGCGCGGCGCATCGGGACCGTCAGCCTCCGTTCGAGGGGGCGGCCCGGTCGGTCGGGGATGCGCGGGGCATCGTCCGGTCAGGGATCATGCCAGATCTCCCATGCTGGGCACGGCGCCGGGCGCGGCAGCCGCGAGATGCGGTCACGCATGCCGGTCTCGCCGAGCGGAGCCGTTGTTCAGGCAGGAATGCGAGCCAAAACCGGGCGATTTTGCGGCATGGCGGACCATGGATCGAGCAAAATCCGCGGCCTTGGAAGGAAAAGGCCGGGGCTTGATCGCTTCGCGAGGCGCTATTTGCGTTCGATCGTGCCGGGAATTCGTTTCGCCGATCGGGAGGTTGCGTCGGGTGGAAATGATTTTTTGGCTGAATTGTTATCGAATGTGTTTGCGTCTCGATGCGACGGGTCGGATGCCGGCGGCGCCTGCCTCAGCGCAGGCCGCCGCCGACCACCCCCGCCTCGACGGCGACCGACAGGCGGTCGGTGATCGCCCACTCGACCCCGACATGGGCGTTCGGCAGGACCGCGATGTCGTCGCGCGAGAACGGCATCGAGACCGGGGTCGCCCCGGCCCGGACCGTGCCGTGCACGGCCGCGGCGCCCGCCCGGGCGTAGAGCAGCACGTCCGGCGTGAGCAGCGTGCCGACCTTCACCTGCACTCCGCCGGCGAAGTCGCGGGTGTAGCTCAAGGCCCCATAGCCCGGCGTCAGGCCGCCGGAGGTCGCCGCGAGGTAGTCGAACCCGCCGGAGATGCCGTAGACGAACCGGCCCTCCTGCCACATCCGCCCGCCCTCGAAGCCGATGGTCGGCCCGGCATAGCTGCCGAAATGCCGCGACGACACCGCCTCGAACCCGGTCGACAGCCGGGCATAGGAGCCGGACCAGCGCCCATCCCCGCCGGACCCTTCCTCGAGGTTCTGCGGCCAGGCAAAGACGGGCAGGAACCCGAAGCCGGCGAAACCCTGGGCCGCGGCGGGCGCCGGCCCGAGGGCGGCGAGGCCCAGGGTGAGACAGGCGGTGAGACAGGCCGCGAGGCGGCGGCGGGAGCGGGAAGCGGCGCGTCCGGTCATACCGCCACGATAGCCGAGAGCGGGCCGCTTCGCACCGGGGGGCACGGCGGAGGTTTGTATCTGCATGGTCCGGCCGAAACATTCCGGGCCGAAGCCTGAAGACTGGTCGTGGGCGGCGGGCGGGCTTCGCCAGGAGAAGCGATCGATCGGAGAAGCGGTCGATTTGGTCGCACCCTAGGCACTGGGGTGGAGTATGTCCTATGTTGATGTCCGAGGGCGACCAAGCCAGGCCCCGGAGACGCCGCGCGTGACCGAGACAGAGGATCCGGGCCGAACCCGGAGGCCGGATTCCGACGGCCCGCCCGCGCCGCTCTGCGTCGTCGCCGTTCCGGTCCGCAACGAGGTCGACCGGATCGGTGCCTGCCTGGATGCGCTGGCGGCGCAGGAGGGGATCGGGCCGGACGCCCTCGGGATCGTCCTCTTCCTCAACAACTGCACCGACGGCACGGCGGAGGCGGTGGCGGCGATTCTGGCCGGCCTGCCGGTCCGGGTTCGGGTGATCACGCGCGATTTCGCCGGGGCGCAGGCCGGCTGGGCCCGGCGCGAGGCGATGGAGGCGGCCGCCGCCTGGCTCCAGGAAGCGGCGCCGGGCGCCGCCTGGCTCCAGGAAGCGGCGCCGGGCGCCGCCTGGCTCCAGGAAGCGGCGCCGGACGGCGTGATCCTGACCACCGACGCCGACAGCCGCGTGCCGCCCGACTGGGTCGCGCGCAACCTCGCGGCCCTGGCGGAAGGAGCCGACGCGGTCGCCGGACGCATCGCCCTCGACGAGGCCGAGGCCGCGCGGCTGCCCGACGCGCTCCACGCCCGCGGCCGGCTGGAGGGCGCCTACGAAGCGCTGCTCGTCGCCCTCGAATCGCTGATCGATCCGGTCGCGCACGATCCCTGGCCGCGGCACGCGACCCGATCCGGGGCGAGCCTCGCGGTCCGGCTGTCCGCCTACCGCGCCGCCGGCGGCATGCCGGCTTTGCCCCTGGGCGAGGACCGCGCCTTCGTGGCCTCCCTCCTGCGGGCGGATGCCCGGGTGCGCCACGATCCCGACATCGTCGTCGTCACCTCGGGCCGGCTCGACGGCCGCGCCCCGGGCGGGGCCGCCGATACGATGCGGGAGCGCTGCGCGGTGCCGGAGGCCCCGTGCGACCCGCGCCTCGAACCCCTGAGAGCCGCCCTGTTCCGGTTCGCCTGGGGACGGCGGCTGCGGCGCCTCCACGCGACCGGGCGCCTCGCGCGGACCGGGCTGTGGGCGCCCTGGCTGCGCGTGCCGCCGCTTGAGGCGCACCGCATCGCCGGCCTCCCCACCCTCGGGGCGGTCCTCGTGGCCATCGAGGCGGCGAGCCCGCTCCTCGCCGCCCGCCCGTTGCGCCCGCGCGCGCTGCCCCGGCAGATCCGCGCGGCCCGCCTCGTGCTCGCCGGATTGCGGCGCGGGGCACAGGGCGTGGGGCTCCTTGGCGCCTTCCGGCCCAGCCCTGCCCGGCCCACCCTCGGCCGCGCGTCCGAGGAGGCCGGCAATGCGTGAATCCGCCCTTCACGCGGTGCAGGGTCAGGCGCCCGACAGCGTCGCCGCCGCCCGCCGGGTCGCGGCCCTGGCGGCCGGGCGGGCCGACGCGAACGATCGCGACGACGGCTTCCCGGCCGAGGACGTGGCCGATCTCGCCCGAACCGGCCTGCTCGCCGCCCCGGTGCCCGTGGGTGAGGGCGGGGCCGGCCTCGGGCAGGAGGCGGGCGCGGCCGACCTCGCCGCGGTTTTGCGCCTCGTCGGCCTCGGCAGCCTGGCCCTCGGCCGGCTCTACGAGGGCCATGTCAACGCGCTCCAGCTCGTTGCCCGCTACGCCGCACCGGCGGACAGGCGCGCCCTGTTCGCGGATGCCCGCGCGGGCCACCTGTTCGGGGTCTGGAACACCGAGCCGCCGGCGGGCGGCCTCGTCCTTGGGCCGGACGGGCGGCTTGCCGGGGTCAAGACCTTCGCGTCGGGGGCCGGGCACGTCACCCGCGCCCTGGTGACGGCGCGGCGTCCCGGCGAGGCCGAGCCGCTGATGCTGGTCGCCTCCCTTGAACCCGGTACGCGGGCCGACCTTTCGGCCTGGCGCGCGCAGGGCATGCGTGCCTCGGCCACCGGCACCATCGACCTCACGGGCCTCACGCCGCTCGCCCACCTCGGCGGGTCGGGCGATTACCACCGCCAGCCGCATTTCTCCGGCGGCGCCTGGCGCTTCGCGGCGGTGCAGTTAGGCGGCATCGAGGCGGTGTTCGAGGCCTGGCGCGGCCATCTCGCCCGGACCGGGCGCGGCGACGATCCCCACCAGCTCGCCCGGCTCGGCGAGGGGGTGATCGCGCTCGAAGGGGCCCGGCTCTTCGTCGGCCGGGCGGCGGCCCTGATGGCGGAGGAGGCCCTTCCGGCCGAGCGCCTCGTCGCCTTCGTCGATCTCACCCGGCTCGCGGTCGAGCGGGCGGGGCTCGAGGTGCTGGGCCTCGCCCAGCGCTCGGTCGGCCTCCAGGGCTTCCTGCGCGGGCATCCCCTGGAACGGCTATCGCGCGACCTCGCGACCTACCTGCGCCAGCCCGCCCCCGACCGGGCGCTCACCAGCGCCGCCGCCACGATCCTCGCCGTCGACGGGCCGATGGCCGCCCTGTGGGAGCCGCGCTGATGCGGGCCGACGCCGTCCTCGCCGCCGCCGAGGCGCTGCCCGTGCACACGCTCGAAGACCTCGTGCCGGCGGGCGGGATCGTCGTGGTGGCACCCCATCCCGACGACGAGAGCCTCGGCTGCGGCGGGCTCGTCGCCGAGGCCCGCGCCCAAGGAGTTCCGGTGCGTCTCGTCGTGGTGAGCGACGGGGTCGGCTCGCATCCGAACTCGCGGAGCCATCCGCCCGAGCGCCTGCGGGATTTACGCGAATCAGAGACCCTGGCGGCGGTGGCGCATCTCGGGCTTGCGCCAGAGCACGTCGCCTTCCTGCGCCTGCCCGACCGGTTCGTCCCGGCCATTGGCCCCGAGGCCGAGGCGGCGGCCGGGGCGATCGCCGCTGCGGCCCGGGCTTGCGGCGCGGGCGCCCTATTCGTGACCTGGGAGCACGATCCGCATTGCGACCATGCGGCGAGCGCCGCGCTCGCCCGCCGCGCCCGGGACCTGATCTGCCGGGATCTCGGCGGGGATGTGCGCCTCTACGCCTACCCGGTCTGGGGCTGGACGCTGCCGCCGGAGACCGAAATCGGCGCCGCGCCCCGGGGCATCCGCCTGGATGTCACCCGGCATCTCCCCGCCAAGGCGGCGGCCATCGCCGCCCATCGCTCGCAGACCACCGACCTCATCGCCGACGATCCCGAGGGCTTCCGCCTGGAGCCGGCGATGCTCGCCCGCTTCGCGCGGAATCACGAGATTTTCCTGGAGGTCGCGCCGTGAGGACAGGATCGTGACCCGCCACACGACCACGCTGCCGCCGGACTATTTCGACGCGCGCTACGCTGCCGATCCCGATCCGTGGAATTTCGCCGCCAGCCCCTACGAGCGCGACAAGTACGCCGCCACCCTCGCGGCCCTGCCGCGCCCGCATTACGCGGCGGGTCTCGAGATCGGCTGCTCGATCGGGGTGCTGACGGCGGCGCTCGCGCCCCGTTGCGGCACCCTCACCGCCCTCGACGTGGCCGAGGCCGCCCTGGCCCAGGCCCTCGCGCGCTGCCGGGACCTGGCCCATCTGCGCCTGCTGCAAGCCCAGGTGCCGGGCGATTGGCCGGAGGGCACCTTCGACCTGATCCTGCTATCGGAGGTGGTCTACTACCTCGACGCCGCCGACGTCGCCCGCCTCGCGTCCCGTGTCCGGGAGAGCCTGCGTCCCGGCGGCGACGTCGTCCTGGTGCACTGGACCGGCGAGACGCACTATCCCCTGACCGGTGACGAGGCCGCCGACCTGTTCATCCGCGAGACGCGGGACCGTCTCGCCGTCGACCGGCAGGTCCGGACAGAGGCCTACCGGCTCGACGTGCTGCGGGACGGCGGGCCGCCCCGCCGTCCCGAACCTCAGTTCGAGCGCCGCGACAGCGACACCGCGTAGGCCGGCGAGCGGATCGCGAACATCGGGTCGTCGGCCGGGCCGGCGATGCCCTCGGGCAGGTCGACGACGGGATCGAAGGTCGCGGCGTCGCAAGGAGCGTCGGGCTCGATTCCGGCGATCGCCAGGGTGCCGAGCGTCTTCTGCTTGCGCTCGTCCTCCGGCCAGGTCGCGGTGACGTCCGTGGTCGGGTCGTTCGGCTCGGCCAGGATCGCCACGAGGTCGAACTTCGCCGGGCCCCGGGACAGCCGCTCCTTCAATTCGTCGGCGTAGAACGCATCGGGCTTGGCCTTCAGCTCCTCGTCCGAGAGGGTCGCCTTGTCGGCGGCGACGAACTTGAGCTTGGCCGTCGTCTTGTCGCCCTTGGCGTTGGTCAGCGTATAGGCGTGCACCGCCCAGTAATCGGTGCCCGCGAAGCTCGCCGGCACCGGCCGCGCGTTGAGCCATGCCGCCTGGCGGCCGGTTTCGGGGTTCTTCGCCGCGAAAGCCTTGATCTTCTCGGCGTCCGGCTTGCCGTCCGGCCCGGGCGCCCGGACCTGGAGGAATTCGAGCAGCTGCGCCGGGGTCTTCGTCGAGAAGATCGGGGCGGAGATGGTCACGAAGGTCAGGTCGCCGGCGGGATCCTGCATCCGCATCGCGAAGCCGCGGGTCGTCGGCTTGGTCTTGTCCGAGATCTTGGGGTTGCCGCCGCCCATCGAGAAGCGGGCGGTGACCGGCACGGTCTTGGTGAATTGCGGCGCCTTCGACAGGCTCGCCGCGTCCGAGGCGGGCGTGAAGCTGCCCTTCAGGCAGACGCCCTTGGCGCCGCTCGCCCGCACGCCCTTGTGGTCGCCGCTGACGGCAAATTGCAGGGCGACAATGGCGGCCGGATCGGCCTCCTGGGCCGGCGCAGGCAATATGGATGAGGCCAGCACGGCGGCGCCGGCCAGGACGGAGAAGGACCGGATCATGGAAGCGCTTCCTCGATTGTATCGAGAGCACTTTGAATTGCGCGCAACTTTATGGCAAGTCCAATTCCAAACCGTATCGGGATCGTTTCCTCTCAGTGACGGGCCGCGTCAGCCCGCTCGCCGGAATGCGGCGACCGCTCCGGCGAGGCGCCGCATCCCCTCGGCGAGCCGCTCCGGCGGGTTGAGGGTGAAGTTGATCCGCATCCCTCGCCGGTTCGCCCCGGCGGCGTCGAACACGCTGCTCGGCGCGTAGCAGATCCCGGCCGCCAGGGCGTGCGGGAGCAGGGCGTCGGTGTCGAGGCCCGGATCACGGGCGGTCGCCCAGACGAACATGCCGCCCACCGGCACCTCCCAGTCGAACCACGCGGACAGGTGGGTGTGGAGCGCGGCGCAGAGCGCGTCCCGGCGCGCGCGGTACAAGGCGACGACGGCCGGGCGGATCGCCTCGATCAGGCCGGTCTCGATCGCCGCGAGCGCGATGCGCTGCGTCAGGCCGCTGGTGCAGAGGTCCGAGCCCTGCTTGGCCAGCGTCAGCGCCTCGATCATCGCCGGGCCTGCGATGATCCAGCCGATGCGCAGGCCGGGCGCGATCTCCTTCGACAGCGTGCCCATGGAGACGACCGGGCCGGCATACGGCGCGCCCGGCGCGGCCTGCGCCGACAATTCGATCAGGCGCGGCAACTCTTCGCCGTCGTACTGCAGGGTACCGTAGGGATCGTCCTCGACGAGCCAGGTGCCGGTCTCGTGCGCCGCCGCGACGAGGGCCCGGCGGGTCTCCAGCCCGACGAGGCGCCCGGTGGGATTCGAGAAGTTCGGCACCGCGTAGGCGAATTGCGCGCCCGCGAGCGCCGCGCGGGCGTCGAAGCCGGGCGCGTCGAGGAGGAGGTTGCGGAACGACGGCGCGCGCGGGCGCCAGGCATCGAGGGCGCCGAGATAGGTCGGGTGCTGGCCGGCGATCAGCCCGCCCTCGTCGAGCAGCACCTTTCCCACGAGGTCGAGACCCTGCATCCCGGAGGTGGTCACCAATACGTTGTCGCGCGTCAGCGGCAGGGCGGGCGAACCGAAGCGCCGGGCGAGGGCGTCGCGCAAGGCCGGCAGCCCCTCGACCGGCCCGTAGCCCAGGACCTCGTCCGGATGCTCGGCGACGGCCCGGCGGGCGATCTCGGCCAGGCGGTCGGTCGGGTAGAGGCCCGGGTCGGGCAGGCCGCCGGCGACGTTGATCAGGTCGGGGATGGCGCCCGCGGCGAGGAAGGTGCGGGTGATCTGGTTCGTGGTGCCCATCCACTGGGCGAAGGCCGGCCGTGTCGGGAGGTGGGGAGGGGAGGGCACCATGGCGGTCGGCTCGTCGGGTTCGGGTGACGCCGCTGATCTATCATTGGAGGCGCGAGATGTGACGAGTTCCCCTCCTGCCTCTTCGCGGGCCTATCCACTGAAAGGAGTGGCGCAGGAAATCCCCTCTCCCCGCGGGCGGGGAGAGGAGAGAACCCGCGCCTTTCCTTTACCCGGACAGCATTCCGCCTGCGGTGATACGAAATCCGGAAGTGATCTTCCGGATTTCGTATCACCAGCCCGCGCGGCGCGTGAGCGAAGCCGATTTCCGCATCGCGAAGCGATCAGTCGGAAATCGTATGAAACGAGAAAATCCAGCTATTCCACTCCTAGAGCATTTTCCGAAGAAATGGAAACCGGTTCGTCGCAGAAAATGCGGCATGACAAGGACTTGGAGAGCTTCGCGATTGCAACGCGATCGTGAAGCTCTCTAGGGTTCCCACGATCAGCGCTGTTCACGCCGTTTCGGCGAACATCGCCCCCGGCACCGCCGCCAGGAGGCTGCGCGTATAGGGATGCTCCGGTGCCCGGAACAACGCCTCGGTGCGGTTCATCTCGACGATCTCGCCGCGGTGCATCACGGCGATCCGGTCGCAGATCGTGGCGGCGACGCGCAGGTCGTGGGTGATGAACAGCATCGCGATGCCGAGGCGTGCTTTCAGGTCTTCCAGGAGCGCCAACACTTGCGCCTGGACCGAGACGTCGAGGGCCGAGACCGCCTCGTCGGCGACGAGCACGTCCGGCTCCATCGCGAGCGCCCGGGCGATGCCGATGCGCTGGCGCTGGCCGCCCGAGAAGGCGTTCGGGTAGCGCTCGGCGGCGCTCGGCGGCAGGCCGACGAGGTCGAGCAGTTCGCGCGCCCGGGCCCGTGCCTGGCGGGCCGGGGTGCCGTGGGCGATGGGTCCGCCGGCGATGATCTGCTCGACGGTGCGGCGGGGATTGAGCGAGGCGAAGGGGTCCTGGAAGATCATCTGGATCCGCCGGCGCTCGTCGCGGAGCTCCCTGGTCCCGAGCGCCGTGAAGTCGAGGCTGCCGAGGCGCACCGTGCCGTGGTCGGGCTCGATCAAGCGGATCGCCAGCCGCGCCGTGGTCGACTTGCCGGAGCCGGATTCGCCGACGATCCCGAGGGTTTCGCCGCGACGCAGATCGAAGCTCACCTCCTTCACCGCCGCCACCACCCGGGGCTTGCCGAGGAGGCCCGAACGGGTGGCGTAGGTCTTGGCGAGGTTCGTCACCGAGAGGGCGACCGGCGCCTCGGTGATCGGCTCGCGCTTGGGCGGGGTCAGGCTCGGCACGGCGGCGAGGAGCGCCCTGGTGTAGGCGTGTTGCGGATGGCGCAGGACCGCCTCGGCCGAGCCGGATTCGACCAGCCGGCCGCGCTGGAGCACCGCGACGTGGTCGGCGATGTCGGCGACCACGCCGAAATCGTGGGTGATGAACAACACCGCCATGTTGCGGCGCTGCTGGATCTCGCGGATCAGCTTGAGGATCTGGGCCTGGGTGGTGACGTCGAGCGCCGTGGTCGGCTCGTCGGCGACGAGCACGGCGGGTTCGAGCGCGAGCGCCATCGCGATCATCGCCCGCTGGCGCTGACCCCCCGAGAGCTGGTGCGGATAGGCCCGGACGATCTGCTCAGGCTCCGGCAGGCCGACCTCGCCGGCCAGCGCCACCGCGCGGGCGCGCCTCTCCCGGGGGGTGAGCAGGTCGTGCGCCTCGAACATCTCGGCGATCTGGTCCCCGATGCGCATCACCGGGTTCAGCGCCGTCATCGGCTCCTGGAAGATCATGGCGATCCGCCGGCCGCGCAAGTCGCGCCAGGCGCGCTCGTCGAGGCGCAAGAGGTCCCGGCCCTCGAACAGGATCTCGCCGCCGGCGACCTTCAGCGAGCGCGGCAGCAGACCGGTGAGCGCGTAGGCGCTCATCGACTTGCCCGAGCCCGATTCGCCGACGACGCAGAGGATACGCCCCGGGATCAGGTCGAGGTTCAGGCCCTCGACCGCGTGCGGCCGGTCGGCGCCCCGCGGCAGGGCGAGGGTCAGGTTGCGGATCTGGACGATCGGTTCGCTCATCTCTGGCCCTCTATGCGCGGCATCATTCAAGCGACTTGTGCTGTTCTATGTCTCTGCGCGATTTGCTCGACTGTGTTCTAGCCCCGCCCGCAACCTCATCCTGAGGTGCGAACGAAGTGAGCCTCGAAGGAGGGCTCCAGAAGTCGCCGAGCGAAATGGAGCCCTCCTTCGAGGTCAGCCCATCTTCGATGGACTGACACCTCAGGATGAGGTCGAGGGTGGGATGACGAGTGTCTCGCCGCGCCTTCGTGTGAGGGGGAACGACCCTTCACCCCACCGCCTTCCGCCCCGCCAGGACCGCCGGCCCGGTCTCGCCGAGGTCCCAGAACAGCCCGGCCATCAGCCCCAGGGCCTCGCGGGTCGGGCCGCCGAGCAGGTGCTCGTCGGGCGCGTGCTGCGAGCAGGCCGGGTAGGAATGCGGCACCCACAGCGTCGGGAGCCCCAGGATCTCCGAGAAGGCGTCGTTGGGCAGCGAGCCGCCGAGATTGGGCAGGAGTGCCGGGCGTTTTCCCGTGCTCGCCTCGATCGAGGCGAGCGCCCACCCCACCCACGGATCCTCGACCGGCAGGCGGGTGGCGCGAAACACCTCGCCGCGGGTCGCCCGCACCTCGACCATCGGGAAGCCCTTCGCGTCGAGATGGGCGCGGATCGCCGGCAGCAGCCCCTCCCAGTCGGTGCCGACGACGAAGCGCAGCTGCATCGTCGCCTTGGCGGAGGGCGGCACCGCGTTCTGCGGCCCGTCCGGATCGCCGCACTTGAAGGCCAGGACTTCCAGCGTGTTCCAGCCGAAGACCCGCTCGGCGGGCGTCAGCCCCGGCTCGCCCCAGCCCTCGTCGATCGCCGGCGCGTTCGGATCGCCCCCGACGGTGATGTCGGCGAGCGCCGCGCGCACGCCCTCGGGGATTGGCGGCGGCAGCAGGGCGTCGAGGAGGATTTGTCCGCGCCCGTCGACGAGGCTCGCGATGGCGCTCGCCAGCACGGTGCCGGGATTGCGAAGCAGCCCGCCCCAATTGCCCGAGTGGTGGCCGCCCTCGCGCAGGTTCACGATCAGCTCGAAGGTGTAGCCGCCCCGCGAGCCGAGGAACATCGTCGGCCGGCTCGCCTCGATCCGCGGCCCGTCGGAGGCGATGAGGAGGTCGGATTTCAGCGCCTCGGCCTCGTCCCGGCAGACCTCGCGCAGGCCCGGCGAGCCCGCTTCCTCGCCCATCTCGATCAGGAACTTGACATTGAACCCGAGTTGTCCGCCCCGGGCCTGCATCACCGCCTCGAGGGCGCCGAGATTGATGAGGTGCTGGCCCTTGTTGTCGGCGGTGCCGCGCCCGTACCAGCGCTCGCCCTCGACCGTCACCGCGAGCGGGTGCAGGCCCTCGCGCCACTGCTCGGGGTAGTTCCGCACCGTGTCGCCGTGGCCGTAGGTGAGCACGGTGGGCAGGTCGTCGCCCTCGTGCCTCGTCGCGATCAGGAACGGCCCGCGGCCCGCCTGCGGGTTGTCGAGGAGGCGGGTCGCAAAGCCGAGCCGCGACAGAGCCGGGATCATGAACCGGGTGAGGTAGGCGGCGAGTGCCGGCCCCTGGTCCGGGGCCTGGCTCTCGGTCGGCAGGGCGACCGCCTCACGGAGCACGGTGAGGAACTGACCGTCGTCGTAATGCCGGTGGGCCAGCGCGATGGCGTCGCGTCGCGACATGGGGGGACTTTCTATGCGCGTGTGAGAAGAGAAGAATTGCTAGATCTCGATCGTCGCTTGGTGGAACCCCGGTTGGCCTCGCTCCATCCCACCCGCGACCTCATCCTGAGGTGTCGGTCCATCGGAGATGGACTGACCTCGAAGGAGGGCTCCAGAAATCTCCGAGCTAACTGGAGCCCTCCTTCGAGGCTGCTTCGCGCAGCGATCTTCGATCGCCGGTCACCTCAGGATGAGGTTGAGGGCGGGACGAAAGGAAAAGCCGACGGAGACATCCTCAATGCCGTCCTTCCGGAGCCGTGATGTCCCGCACCCCGTCGCCCAGGAGGTTGATGCCGAGCACCAGGACCAGCAAGGCCACGCCCGGGATGGTGATGACCCAGGGCTGGAAGAACATGTACTGCTTGCCCTCGGCGATCATCAGGCCCCAGGACGGCAGCGGCGGCTGCACGCCCAGCCCGAGGAAGGAGAGCGCCGCTTCGAGCAGGATGGCGTGCGCCATCTCCAGGGTCGCCACCACGATCAGCGCGTTGAGGATGTTGGGCAGGATTTCTTGCGCGAGAATCCGCACCGGCCCGAAGCCCGAGGCCTTGGCGGCGGCGACGAAATCCTGGCCCCGCACCTGCCGGGTCGCCGCGCGGGTGACCACCGCGAAGCGGTCCCAGAGCAGGAAGCCGAGCACCAGCACCACCACCTTCAGCGAACCGCCGACGAGCGAGGCCATGGCGAGCGCCACCAGCACCACCGGCATGGCGAGCCGGGTGGTGACGATGTAGCTCACCACCGCGTCGACCCGGCCGCCGTAATAGCCGGCGAGCACGCCGAGCGTCGTGCCGATGATCCCCGAGATCAGGGCGGCGGAGAGCCCGATCAGCAGCGAGATCTGGCTGCCGTAGATCAGGCGGCTCAAGTAATCGCGCCCGAGCTTGTCGGTGCCGAGCCAGTGCTCCATGCTGCCCTTGGCGTGCCAGATCGGCGGGATCAGCCGGCGCGACACGTCCTGCGCGTAAGGGTCGTGCGGGGCGATGAGGGGGGCGGCGAGCGCGACGAGCACCACGAGCCCGACGAGGCCGCCCCCGATCAGGAAGCCGCCATGGGACAGGCCGCGCCGCAGCGCGATCATCGCGGGAGAGCGAGCCGGAGGCAGGACGGTCTCGGCGGGAGCCGGGACGGCGGGGGAGGCGGGCCGGGTGGTCATGCGCGCAGCCTCGGATCCAGGAGGGCGTTGAGGAGGTCGGCGGCGAGCGTGAGCGCGATGTAGATCATCGCCAGCACCAGCACGATCGCCTGGACGACGGGGAAATCGTTGCGGGCGATCGATTCCCAGGCGAGCTGGCCGAGGCCCTGGAGCGAGAACACCGCCTCGATCACGATCGAGCCGCCGAGCATGAAGCCGAACTGCACCGCGGCGAGCGCGATCACCGGGATCACCGCGTTGCGGAGCGCGTGGCGGATCAGGATCTTGCGCGGCGGCAGCCCCTTGGCCCGGGCGGTGCGGACGTAGTCCGAGGACAGGACCTCCAGCATCCCGTTGCGGGTGAGCCGCATCACCGCCGGCATCGCGTAGTAGCCCAGTGCCACCGCCGGCAGGATGAAGTTCTTCCAGGATCCATTGCCGGAGGCCGGCAGCCAGCGCAGGTTGACGGAGAAGATCATGATCAGGGTGAGGCCGAACCAGAAGCTCGGCATCGCCTGGCCCAGCACCGAGACGGCGAGCGCCGTCCGGTCGATCCAGGTGTCGCGGTAGAACGCCGCCAGCACCCCGAGCGGGATCGCCACCAGCAGGGCGACGGCCAGCGCGATGACCCCGAGTGTCAGGGTCACGGGCATCCGGGAGGCGAGCAGGTCGGTGACCGGCTCGGGGAAGTAGAACGAGCGCCCGAAATCGAAGTGGAGCGCGTTCCAGGCCCAGGTGCCGAACTGGACCACGAGCGGCTGGTCGAGCCCGTGCTGCACGCGGACCGCGGCGATCTGCTCGCCCGTGGCCTCCGGGCCGGCGATGGCGGTGGCGAGGTCGCCCGAGAGGTGGAGGAGCAGGAAGCTCGCCACCGAGACGGTCAGCGCGACGCAGATCGCGACGAGGATGCGCCGCAGCGCGAAGCCCAGCATGGCGCGTCCCCTACTTCTTCCACGAGGCCGCGAAGAAGCGCGGTACCTCGTCGGTCTGCGCGGTGAAGTTCAGGTCCGCCGTGAAGGCGTAGTTCGACGGATAGGAGAACATCGGCAGGGCGTAGGCTTCGGCCGCGATGCGCGTCAGCGCCTCCTTGTACTTCGCCTTGCGGACCGCCGGATCGATGCTGGTGTCGCCGGCCTGGAGATCGGCGATCACCGCGGGATCGCGGGCCAGATCCTCCTCGCCGCCACGAAAGTAGGTGCCGGTGAAGGCCGAGACGTCGTTGATCGAGAACGAGCCCCAGGTCTGGTAGCCGATCGAGGTCTTGCCGGCCCGCATCGCGTCGCGCATGGCGGCGTAGCGCAGGTAGTTGAGCTTCGCCCGGATGCCGACGGCGCGCAGGTAGCCGATCACGGCCTCGGCATAGTCGCGCTCGCGATAGGCGGAGAGGTCGATGTCGATGCCGTTGCCGTAGCCGGCCTCCTTGAGGAGCGCCCGCGCCTTGGCGGGATCGTAGGCGTAAGTGGGCACGCCCTCCTCGGTGCAGCCGAACTGCTCGATGAAGCAGAGCGCGTTCATCACCCGGGAGCCGCCGCGCACCAGGTTGTCGACCATCGCCTTGCGGTCGATGGCGTGGGCGATCGCCTGGCGCACCCGCACGTCCTTGAGCGGCGAGTTCTCCATCGCCCGGCCCGCTACGTCGAATTGCAGGAAGCCGACCCGCATCGTCTCGGCGGAGACCACCGTCAGGGTGGGATCGCGCTTGAGCTGCTCGGCCTGGTCGGTCGGCACCCGCCAGATCCAGTCGACGCCGCCGGTCATCAATTCGGCCATCCGGCTGTCGCCGTCGGGGATGATGCGGAATTCGAGCTTGCCGATCTTCGCCTGCCCGATCGGGCTGCCCGGCCAGTACTTGTCGTTGCGCACCATCTTCACGCCCTTGCCGCTCTCGGTCGAGACGATGCGGTAGGGGCCGGTGCCGACCGGCGCCTTGCTGAAGCCGGCCAGACCCACTCGTTTGAAGTAGGCGGCGGGCAGGATCGGGGTCGGGCCGGCGAGGTATTCGAGGGCGGCCGGGAACGGCGCCTTGAGATGGATGCGCACGCTGTGCGGGCCGGTCACCTCGGTCGACTTCATCCAGTCGACGTTGCCCTTGGTGACGACCTTGGCCTCGGGCGTCAGCACGTAGTTGAACGTGAAGGCGACATCCTCGGGCGTCAGCGGATCGCCGTTGTGAAAGGTCACGCCGTCGCGGATCGTGAGGTCGAGCGTCACCGGATCGACCCAGGTCCAGGCGGTGGCCAGCATCGGCTGGTGCTCGCCGGTCTTCGGGTCGCGGTAGAGGAGCGTGTCCCAGACGTTGCGGGCCAGGATCACGCCCTCGCGCAGGTTGTTGTGGTAGGGGCTCAGGTTCTCCGGCTCGCTGTCGGAGGCGTAGACCAGGGTGTCGTTGGCCTTGCCGGCCAGCGCAGGTCCCGCGATCCCGGCGAGGAGGAGGCCCGTCAGGAGGGCGCCGGCCCTGCGCATCCGTCCCGTCTGCATGAGGCGCGTCCGTTCCTTGCCTACCCGCACTTGGCCCGCTTCGATCCGTGTCGACATGTCGGCTCCGCCTCGTCGGGGGCAGCGTGGGCGTCTCCACCCGTCATGTTGCACTGCCGCAAAATTCACCCTGCCAGGATGTTGCGCAGAACCTATCGCAGCAAGTCGAATTTTTCGATAGGATCGTTGCCGAAACGGCAAGGCATGGGGTGGCGATGCAGACGACGGCGTTGCGCTACTTCCTGGCGGTCGCCCGCGAGGGCACGATCGCGGCGGCCTCCGCCCGGCTCAACGTCGCGCCCTCGGCGATCAGCCGGCAGATCGCCAACCTGGAGGCGGAGCTGGCCTGCCCCCTGTTCGAGCGGCGGCCCCGCGGCATGGTGCTGAGCCAGGCCGGCGAGCTGCTGGCCCGCCACGCCCATCAGGTATTGGCGAGCGCCGAGCAGGTCGTCACCGAGATCCAGGAACTGGAGGGCCTGCAGCGCGGCCTGGTGCGCATCGCCACCACCGAGGCCTTCGCCATCGACCTCGTGCCGGGCGTGATCGCAGCGTTCCATGCCCGCCATCCGGGCATCCGCTTCGAGCTGAGCGCGCTGCCGCCGGGCCAGGCGACCCAGAGGGTGGTGCAGGGCGAGGCCGATATCGGGCTCACCTTCAGCCTGGAGCCCTCCACCGACACGGCGGTGGCCTACCGCAACAGCCTCGACATGGTGGCCCTGTGCGCGCCCGACCATCCGCTCGCCGAACGAAGACTGATCGGGCTCACCGACCTCGCCGCCTATCCGGTCGCGCTCCTGCCCCGGGACACGACCCTGCGCACCATCCTCGACGCGGCCTGCGCGGCGGAGGGCATCGCCATCGAACCGGTGCTCAGCGCGAACGTGCTCTCGGCCATCCTGCCCTTCGTGCGCGTCACAAGCGGCCTGACCCTGATGTCGTCGATCGCGCTCCAGGGCCAGGTCGGGCGCGGCGAGTTCCGGGTGCTGCCGATCCGGTCCCGCCGCAGCCTGGCCCGCGGCATCGAGGTCCAGACCATGCGCGACCGGCGCCTGCCGCGGGCGGTGCAGGCCTTCCTGTCGGTGCTGGTGGCGGCGTTGCCGCCTATGGGGGATGGCGACGGTACCGCCAGGGGCTCGACCGATGTTTAAGTCAATATTAATAATGTCATTGGGTTGCCTAGTCCGAATGGACGATATACTCGTTCTTGCCAAGTGATCTGGGCGCTATATATCGACGAATGACTGTTGTTCCCTGTCTGGAAACCGTTCGTCATGTCGGGTCGAACTCCTGGGCTTCCTGCGATGTCCCTGGCCATGCGCAGCAGCCTGATCGGGATCGTCATCCTCTTGCTGGCGATCGGCGGTGTGGTCGGCAGCATCATGCGCGAGGTCGAGGCGGAGATGCTGCGCCACGCGACGGACACCCTCGGCGGCAACCTCCGCCTGCTCAGGCAGACCCTGGCCGACGAGGGCGGCGCGCCGCATTTCGCGCTGCGGGACGGTCGCCTGGCGATCGGATCGCACGTCGTCGGCCCCGCCGACCCGGCGGTGGACCGGGTGCGCGACATCCTCGGCGGCACGGCGACGGTGTTCCAGGGCGATCGGCGGATCGCCACCAACGTGGTCAATCCCGACGGGTCCCGCGCCGTCGGCACCACCCTGGCGCAGGGGCCCGTCTACCAGGCGGTGCTGGTGCGGGGCGAGACCTTCCGCGGCGAGGCGACCATCCTGGGCGTCCCGTACCTGACCATCTACGAGCCGATCCGGGATGCCGGCGGTTCGGTGATCGGGGTCCTCTATGCCGGCGTCAAGAAGGGCGACTACTACGCCCTGATCGATCGCCTGAAGGCCCAGTCGGCCGGCTTCGGCCTCGTGCTGGCGCTGGCCGGCGCCGTCGTGCTGTGGCTCAGCCTGCGCCGGGCCGTCGCGCCCCTGCGCCAGCTCGACGCGGCGATGCGCCGGCTGGCGGCGGGGGACGCCACGACCGCGATCCCCGGCGCCGGGCGGCGCGACGAGGTCGGCGCGATGGCCGCCGCCGTGCAGGTGTTCAAGGAGGGCATGGTGCGGACCAGGGCCCTGGAGGAGGAGACGGCGCTCGCCCGCGCCTCGGCCGAGGCGCAGCGCCGCGCCGGCATGCGTGAGATGGCCGAGGCGTTCGAGCGGTCGGTCGGCGGGATCCTCTCCCAGGTCTCGGCCTCCGCGACCGACCTCCAGGACACCGCCATGACCATGAACGCGACCGCGACGGCGACCGCCGCCCGGTCCACCGCCGTGTCGAATGCGGCCGAGGAGGCCTCCTCGAATGTCGGCACCGTGGCGGCGGCCACCGAGCAGCTCGGCGCCTCGGTCGAGGAGATCGGCCGCCAGGTCGACGGGTCGGCCCGGCTGACCCGGGCGACGGTCGCGGAGGTCGGCGAGAGCGCGGCCCGCGTCCAGGCTCTGGCGGAGGCCGCTTCGCGCATCGGCGACGTGGCCGGGCTGATCTCGTCCATCGCCGCCCAGACCAACCTGCTCGCGCTCAATGCCACCATCGAGGCGGCCCGCGCGGGATCCGCCGGCCGCGGCTTCGCGGTGGTGGCGGCGGAGGTGAAGGCGCTCGCCGGCCAGACCGCACGGGCGACCGAGGAGATCACCACTCAGATCGCGGCGATCCAGGCCTCGACCGGTCGCGCGGCGGGGGCGATCGGCGGCATCACGGTGCGGATCGAGGAGATCTCGGGCGTCGCCGCCTCCATCGCTGCGGCGGTGGAGCAGCAGGGCGCGGCGACCCGGGAGATCGTCCGCAACGTCGTGGAGGCTGCGGCCGGGACCGGCGCGGTGACGGCCAACATCGTCGGGGTGGCGGAGGCCGCCGAGGAGACCGGGGCGGCGGCGGGCCAGGTGCTGTCGGCGGCCTCCACCCTGTCGCGTCACTCCGCGCATCTCTCGGCGGAGGTGGCGCGCTTCCTCGACACCGTGCGGGCGGCGTGACGGCGGGGCGGCGGAGTTGACGGGCCGTCCCCGCCCGCGGATGATCGCCGCCATGCCTGCTGGCGATTCCTCGACCGCGATGGCGGCCCCGGACCGATGACCTCGATCGCCGGCCTGCCCGACTTTCTCCTCTATCTCGGTACCGCCGCGGGCCTGACCGGCCTGTACCTCGCCGTCTACACCCTCGCCACGGCGCATAACGAGCTGGCGCTGATCCGCCGGGACGTGACGGCGGCCTCGGTGTCGCTCGGCGGCAGCCTCCTCGGCTTCGCCCTGCCGCTGGCGGTGGCGATCTACAATGCGGCGTCCGTGCTCGACTGCCTGGTCTGGGGCCTCGTCGCCCTGGTGGTGCAGATCGCGGTCTACTGGCTCGTCCGCCTCGTCCTGCCGGACCTGTCGCGGCGGATCGAGGAGGACCGGATGGCGGCGGCCGTCCTGCTCGGCGCCGCCGCCCTGGCCGGCGGCGTGCTCAACGCCGCCTCGATGACCTATTGAGGGTCGCATGAGCGCTGAGGTCTCATGAGTGCTCTTGCCCCGGACCCGGCCCGCCGCTCCAAGCGCTCGGCCACGATCTCCCTGGTGCTCGTCGCCGGTGCCGGCGCCGCGGCCTTCGCGCTGGCCCGCCTCGATTCCTCGCAGCGGGACGAGGACGTGTTGGTCTACGGCAGCTTGGGCGCCTGCATCGCCGAGCGGGTGCGCAGCGCCCAGGCCTGCACGGAGGCCGAGGCGGCGGCCCGCGCCGCCTACGCGGCGAGCGCGCCGCGCTACGAGACCCTGGCCGATTGCGAGCGCCATCACGGCCCCGGCGGCTGCGTCCCGGGCGAGACGGTGACGGCGGCGGCGCAAGGGCGCTTCCTCCCGGCGATGGCCGCTTTCATGATGGGGCGGACCGACGAGCAGGACCTGCCGGTCCAGCCGCTCTACGCCCACGCCCCGCAGGAGGAGCGGCACGCTCATGGCGGCGGATATGCCGGCGGCTACTGCACCGGCTCGGGCGCCCGGATTTTTTCCGCGGGCGGCAGCTCGCGGGCCCATGTCCCAGCCAGCGTTGCCCGCAGCACCGCCTCGACGCCCCGCACCATCGCCCGCGGCGGCTTCGGCGGGACCGGGCGGGCGGTCGCGGCGGCAAGCAGCGGACCAAGTAGCGGGCACGGATCCGGGGGCGGCTGATGCGCCGCGTCGCCAGCCCCGAGCGGCCGGACTGGCGCGAGCACGCGGCCTGCGCCGGGTTCCACTTCCACTCCTTCGACGGCGCGCCCTACTGGGACGAGAGCGCGCATTACGCCTTCAGCCTCGCGGAGATCGAGCGGGACATCGAGGAGCCGAGCCGCGAGTTGCACGCGCTCTGCCTCGCCTTCGTCGAGCGGGCGGTGGAGGACGGCGCGATCCTCGCCTCCCTGGCGATCCCCGACCACGCCTGGGACGCGATCCGGACGAGCTGGCGCCGGCGCGACCCCGGCCTCTACGGCCGCCTCGACCTCAGCTATGGCGGTGCCGGCACCGGGCCGGCGAAGCTCCTGGAATACAATGCCGACACGCCGACCGCGCTTTACGAGAGCGCGGTGTTCCAGTGGCTCTGGCTCGAGGATGGCCTCGCCCGGGGCCGCCTGCCTTCGGGCTCAGACCAGTTCAACGCGCTGCACGAGCGGCTGGTCGCGCGTCTCGCGACCGTCGCCGCCACCCTCCGCACCCCCGGCATCGCCTTCGCGGCCTTTGCCGACGCGCCGGAGGATCGCGGCACGGTCGCCTACCTCCAGGATTGCGCCCTCCAGGCCGGCCTGTCCGCGCCGTTCCTGCCGGTCGAGGCGATCGGGCTCGATGCCGAAGGCTGGTTCGTCGATGGGGCCGGGCACCCGATCGAGGCTCTGTTCAAGCTCTATCCGTGGGAATGGATCTTTGCCGATCCGTTCGGCCGCGCGGTCGGTCCCTCGCCGACCCGCTTCATCGAGCCGCCCTGGAAGGCGGTCCTCTCCAACAAGGGAATGCTCGCCCATCTCTGGGCGATGGCGCCGGGCCATCCGAACCTGCTGCCGGCCTTCTTCGAGGCGGATCCGGCCAAGGCCGCCCTCGGCGGGAGCTTCGTCAGGAAACCGATCCATGCCCGGGAGGGCGCCAACGTCCTGATGGTGCAGGACGGCGCCGTCGCGGCGCGGGAGGAGGGGCCGTACGGGGCCGAGGGCTTCATCCGCCAGGGCCTCGCGACGCTGCCGTGCTTCGACGGGCGCCACGCCTTGATCGGCAGCTGGATCGTCGGCGACGAGCCCGCGGGCTTATGCCTGCGCGAGGGCGACGGGCCGATCACCACGGACCGGGCCCGCTTCGTGCCGCACATCATCGACCCGTGACCGGCCCGGGTCACGAGCCGTCGGCGGCGCAGCACCGCCCACCTTCCCGGACCGGGCACAGATCGCCGCAGGACGGCACCCCCGGCAGGCGCTGGCGCAGGCAGCAGGTGCGCCGCCGCCGGTCGCACAGGGCCCGGGCGAGCGGGCTGAGGGCGCAAGCCGGCCCGCCGCACCAGCCGAGGCAGGTCGCGACCTCCGGGCGGGCCAGGGTCTCGGGCTCGCCGAGCTCGCGCGCGACGTAGTCGAGGATCACCGCCGCGTTGCCCCAGATCACCCGGGGGGCGATGCCGCATTGCGCCCGGCACAGTTCGACGAAGGGCCGCAGATGATCCTCGATCAGGCCCGCGAGCCCGGGCGAGCCGCCCTCCGGCGCCTCCGGCCGCACCAGGAACCGGGCCGGGCGGCCCGCCCCGTCGAGTTCGAGGCGCGTCGTCGCGAAGGTGAGCGGCAGCGGCCGGCCGAGGCGCACGAGCGCCGTCATCGCCGGGGTGGCGAGCGGCGCGAGGTAGAACTGGCTCCAGTACGAGACGAGCGCCCGCCGGTCGACCGCACCGGACCTCGAGCCGAGCCCGGCCTCGAAGGCGGAGAGGGTGGCGTTAAACACCGCGGGATCGTGCAGGGCGGAGAGCGGTGTCGCCGCGCGGCCCCCGGGATCGGCGGCGACCCCGTCGCGGTAGGTGCCGAGCGAGGCAGGCACATGGGGTGCGAGGTCGGGGATCATCGCGCGGTCCCCCGTCCCGCCGCCCGGTCGGTCCGCAGGGTGTGGGCGATCGTGAGCGCCAGCCAGGCCAGGGCCGCCGCGTAGAGCGGCAGCGTGGCGGTGAAGTAGCCCGGCCAGCCCGCCCAGCCGGCGAGCGCCGGGGCGGCGACGCGCAAAGGCATCGCCGCGAAGAAGGCGGCGCCGAACAGGAGCGCGTAATCGGTGGCGGGGCGCGGCCCCTGCGACCAGCGATAGATCATGTTGAACACCGGCACCCCGAGGAAGCCGCCGAAGACGAAGTTCAGGATCGTGGCCGTCACGGCGAGATCCGCGGAGCGGAGCGCGCAGGACGCCGCCATCAGGCCGCCGGCGGCGAGCACGCCGGTCCCGCCGAAGGCGATCAGCCGCACGGTGCCGAACCGGGCCGCCAGGCCCCCGGCCATCGCTGCCATCACCAGGTTGACCGCCGGCAGGACGGTGCCGGTGAGGAAGCCGACCCGGGTCAGCGGCACCCCGAGATCGAGCAGCGCCAGGGTGTTGGGCCCGCCGATGAGATAGGCGGCGGCGAAATAGGCGCCGAGCGCCGCGATGCGGCCGGCGAGCACCCGCAGGCGCGCGAACCCGCCCGACCGGCGCTCGGGGACCCCGCCGGCCCCCTGCAGCCGCGCCTCCGGATAGGCGAGGATCGGCAGCAGGCAGAGCGCGTCGAGGGCGGCGCAGCCGAGCAACGCCGCCGGCCAGCCCAAGGCGTCGTAGGAGCCGACCAGCACGCCGACGCCCAGGATGCCCCCGAGCGATCCGCCGCAGAGCTTGGCCGAGGCGACGAAGGCCCGCCTGTCCGCGGGCACGGTCTCGACCACCAGCGCTTCGAGCGCGATGTCCATGGTGGCGACGCAGGCGCACGTCGCGATGGCGAGCGCCAGCAAGGCCGGCAGCGGCCAGTCCTCGCCGAAGCTCAAGCCCACCAGCAGCGCGACCGTGGCGCCCTGCGCCGCGACGATCCAGCCGAGGCGGCGGCCGAGAAAAGGCAGGCGCACCCGGTCGAGCACGGCCGCCCACAGGAAGGTCAGCCCGACCGGCAGGTTGATGAGCTGCAACAGCCCGACGCCGCCGAGGTCGAGTCCCCGCGCCCGCAGGATCAGCGGCGCCCCGCCCGACAGGAAGCCGAGCGTGGCCCCGAAGGTCACGTAGAGGCAGAAGAACGGGGCGAGCGGGCGCCATCCGGCGAGGAGACCGTGGGCGTTGCGGATCGCGGCGGCGTGCCTCACCGCGGGGGGAGCCCGCTTGCCGTGAGAACCGGGCGGTACTTTGGAATCACACTAATTCTTCTTTGCGTACAGTGACTTGCAGATTACGGGGGTGGGCCCCGGTCCGCAAGGGCGCCGCCGCATCCGCCGGGTGCAGGCCAAGGGCCCGCGCGCGCAGGCGTCGGCCCGAGCTTACTGCGCGAGACCGTTGGTCACGAGGCAGGCGCGCACCGCGTTGAGAGCGGCCGCGAGGGCGGCGTTGCCGGCGCTCCCGTCCGTGGGGAGGGCACCCGACAGTTTGCACCGTCCGACCGGCGCGGCGCCGTTGAAGCCGACGGCGCCGGCGACGCGCAGAGCGGTGCCGAATTCGTGGGTATCGGGCCCGAGGAACTGGAACCGGTTCGTGGCCGTGTCCACGCGCTGCATGTAGGGGGTCGTGTTGCTCAGATAGGCGAGGCCCGCGTTGCTTTGGTTGGCGACGACCGCGCTGAAGACGGGATGATTCGCCAGATAGGCCCGCGCCGTCGCCGCCGACGCGACGCCGTTGCCGAGGGCGAGGCCCGACAGGCTGCTGCCCGTGCTGACGAAGGTCGCGTTGCCGGTATTGTCGACCTTGATGTTCGGCCCCACCGGCATTGGCGTGCCGTTGCCGCCGTCCAGGTCGATGATGTGGAGGTCGCCGACGGAGACCGCGCCGGGGCGGTCGGCGACCGCCTCGACCTTGATGGCGCTGCCGGCCGAGATGGTGCGCACGGTGATCTGCCCGGCGCTGTCGCCCGGGACGGCCGCCTGGACCAGCAGGGCCGCCCCCGACCCGCCGACCGGCTGGTCCCGGATGAAGGCGAATTCCAGGTTGTCGGCGTTCGACAGCCGCACGCCCACGCCGTCGGCGTGACGGCAGATGATCTCGATCCCCGTCATCAACGAGGTGTTGCCGTTGAAGGAGGTTCCGCCGAAGTTCACGCAGTCGAGAGAGCCCGTGCCGCGCCCCGGATCCTGGCGCATCTGCAACGACACCAGCCCGTATTGATTGTCCCCGGCCTCGCCGAGCTGCTGCGCTTGGCCCTTGCGGACGCGGTAATCCGGGTAGGTGTCGTAGAGCGCCGCTTCGGTGCCGGGGGACACCGCATTGGCCAGATAGAGGCGGTGCAGCGCGTGGGTCACGGAGGTGACATGGAGGAGGCGGGGTGCGATCCCCGCGCCGTCGACCATGAGGTTGTCGAAGCCGCCGCCCACCGTCTTGAAGTTCTGCGCCGGTGGCACGCCGCGCTCGGCGGCCGTCTGCGACCGGTGGCGCAGGACCGTGACCGGCGCCGTCGGGAGAATGCGCGTCCCGACCGGCGGCGCGCCGGTGTCGTGGCTGCTGCCCATGCCCTGCCCGCGCACGAGGACGTAGCTGAACCTGTTGTCCAGGGTACGGTCCACCCAGATGTCGCCCGCGGGAAGCTGGAGGGTGCCGCCGCTGCGGGCACCCAGTGCCGCCATCGCGCGGTTGATGGCGATCCCGTTCTGGGCCGCCTTGGACTCGTCGCCGGCGACGACGCCCCACCACCCGGCGGGGATGACGGGGCCCGAGAGGTCGAGCTGGAACCACGTCCCGGCGGCATCCTGCACGGCCATCGGGCCGGCCGCGGTGCCACGGACGTAGCGGGCGGCGGCACCCTCGTCCCCCGCCGAGGCGAACCCGCTGACGACGAACGATCGCAGCGGGACGGCCCGCCCCCCGATCTCGCCGCGCGTCATGTCGAGCGTCGGGACCACGCTGCCCAGGGCCGCCGTCGCGCCGTCCGCCAGCGTCAGGCGAGCCCCGGAAACGCCGCCCTCTCCGGGCCCTGCCGGAGCGGGGCCGGCGTCGTTGGCCGGACGGTTCGGCACGGGTCCGGGAAGCGCGGCACCCTGGGCCAGGGCGGGCGCCGGCGCGAGGCTCGAGGCGGCGATCATGACCAGAGGGGGAAGACGCATGCCGTACCTCGCTGCGGGATGGGAGCCGACCGCCCGGAATCCTCGCGGAGGGAAGCCGGCCGCACGATCGCGCGGCCATATCACGGAGCCGGGGCGGCCCCGACCCCTGTGCCTGACCCCTGTGCCCCGACGGCCCGTCCCCCGATGAATTCTCGACCTCGCCGGCGTCATTAACGATCCGGTAACCACGCTGCGCGCTTCATGGCTTTCGGTAACAACTCGTCAACCGCCGTGACCAGCATCAGCCTCACCCGCCCCTCCCTCCCGCTGCGCGGCCGCTCGTTCCGGGCGCTCGTGCTCGCGCCGGAGACGCCGCTCGGCGACTGGTTCTCGCACCTGGATGCCCTGGTGCAGCGCTCGCCGACGCTCTTCTCCGAGCGCGCCGTGATTCTGGACGTCTCGGGCCTGGCCAAGGACTCCCTCCGGGGAGATGCGGCCGGCCCCGAGGCGGCCGAGCCCGCCGAGGGCGACCACGATGCCGCGGCGGCGACGCCCGACATCGCCGGCCTCCTCGACGAGCTCAAGCAGCGCGGCATCCGCATCATGGGTGTCGAGAAGGCCGAGCCGGCCTGGCTCGGCCCGGCGCTGCCGCCTCTGCTCAGCGGCGGCCGCCCGGCCGAGATGGCGGAGCCGGAAGCCAAGGCCCCCGAGGCCAAGGCCCCCGAGCCCGTCAAGCCGCCGGAGCCGCGCAAGCCGAACTCCCTCGTCCTCGAGACCCCGCTGCGCTCCGGCCAGTCGGTCTATCACCCGGAAGGCGACGTGACGGTGATGGGCTCGGTCGCCTCCGGCGCCGAGATCCTGGCCGGCGGCTCGATCCACGTCTACGGGGCCCTGCGCGGCCGCGCCATCGCGGGCGCGGGCGGCAATCCCCGGGCACGGATCTGCTGCCGCAAGTTCGAGCCCGAGCTGATCGGCATCGACGGCCTGTTCCGTACCGCCGACACCACCGATCCGAAGCTGCGCAAGAAGGCGGTCCAGGTCTGGCTCGAGGGGGAAACCCTCCGCATCGCCGCCCTGGACTGAACGACAGGACGGCCGGGCAGGCTCGTCGCGGGCGCCCCGGCGCCCCGGTCCGCCCGGCGAGACACGCAACCAATCCCGTGAGCGTGCGGCCCGGATCCCGGGACGCCGCCTCATCCCGATGACTCGGGGGAGCACTCCCAATGGCCAAGATCATAGTGGTGACGTCCGGCAAGGGCGGGGTGGGCAAGACCACCACGACGGCGGCGCTGGGGGCCGCCCTCGCCCAGGCCGGGCAGAACGTCTGCGTCGTCGACTTCGACGTGGGCCTGCGCAACCTCGACCTCATCATGGGCGCCGAGCGCCGGGTCGTCTACGACCTCATCAACGTCGTCCAGGGCGATGCCAAGCTGCCGCAGGCGCTGATCCGCGACAAGCGCCTCGACACGCTGTCGCTGCTCCCCGCCTCGCAGACCCGGGACAAGGACGCGCTCACCGACGAGGGCGTCGCCCGCGTCGTCGGCGAGCTTCGCGAAAAATTCGACTGGGTGATCTGCGACAGCCCGGCCGGCATCGAGCGCGGGGCGACGCTCGCCATGCGCCACGCCGACATCGCGGTCGTCGTCACCAATCCCGAGGTCTCCTCGGTGCGCGATTCCGACCGCATCATCGGGCTCCTCGATTCCAAGACCGAGCGCGCCAAGAACGGCGAGCGCCTGGACAAGCACCTGATCCTCACCCGCTACGACCCCAACCGGGCCGAGCGCGGCGAGATGCTGAAGATCGACGACGTTTTGGAGATCCTGTCGATCCCGCTGCTCGCCGTGATCCCGGAGAGCGAGGAGGTCTTGAAGGCCTCGAACCTCGGCAGCCCGGTCACGCTGAACGCGCCCCAGAGCGCGCCGGCCCGGGCCTATACCGATGCGGTGCGCCGCCTGAAGGGCGAGACGGTCGAGATGATCGTACCGAGCGAGAAGCGCTCGCTGTTGGGCAAACTCTTCCCCCGGAGGGCGGCATGAACCTGCTGAGCCTGCTGTCGCGCCGCGGAACGGCGCCGGTGGCGCGCGAGCGCCTTCAGATCCTGCTGGCCCACGAGCGCACCGCCTTCGGCCGCTCGGATCTGGTGGCGGTTTTGCGCGAGGAGATCCTCGCGGTGATCGCCAAGCACGTCGCGATCGACCAGGAGAAGGTGAAGATCACCATGGAGCGGGGCGACGCCGTCTCGACCCTGGAGATCGACGTCGAGCTGCCGAAGGCCGTCCACCGGGCTGCCTGACCCCGGCATCTCGGTTCCTGCGCCCCTTGCGCTCAAGGCCTGCCCGCGCGATGTCCATCGCCAGGGGCCGGACGGAGCGAGCTGTTGGCGGACGCCTTTCCACTGCACGACAGGCTGGCCCTGGTCACCGGGGCCGGCAGCGGCATCGGCGCGGCCCTGTCCTTAAGCCTCGCCCGGAAGGGCGCCCGCCTCGTCCTCGTCGACCGCGATCCCGACGGCCTCGCCCGCAGCGAGGCCGCGATCCGGGCGCTGGGACGCGAGGTCGGCGCCCATTGCTTCGACCTCACGGATTCCGACCGCATCGCCGGCTTGCCCGACGCGGTCGCCGCCCGGCACGGGCCGCTCGATCTCCTGGTCAACAATGCGGGCGTGGCGCTGGCCGGCCGCTTCGCCGATCTCGAACTCAGCGATTTCGACTGGCTGATGGACGTGAACTTCCGCGCCGTGGTGCGGATGACCCACGCCTTCTTAGGCCAGCTGGAGAGCCGGCCGGCGGCGCAGATCGTCAACCTGTCGAGCCTCTACGGCATCGTCGCCCCGCCGGGTCAGACGGCCTACGCGGCGAGCAAGTTCGCGGTGCGCGGCTTCTCCGAGGCGCTGCGGCACGAATATGCCGGCACCAACCTCGGGGTCAGCGTGGTGCATCCGGGCGGCGTCGCCACGGCGATCGCCCGCAACGCCCGCGCCGGCCCGCGCCTCGACCCCGCCGCGGTCGCGAGCGGCAAGGCCACCGCCGAGCGCTTTCTTCGCTTAGCCCCCGAGGCGGCGGCGACACGCATCCTGCGCGGCATCGTCCGGCGGGAGCCCCGCATCATCGTCGGGCGCGACGCCGCCCAGGTCACGCTGATCCAGCGCCTGATGCCGGTGCGCTACTGGTCGCTGATCGCCCGTGCCATGGAGTAGAGCATGCCGAGCCTGCGCGCCCACGTCTTCGACTGGATCATCCGCTTTCAGGTGAAGCCGAGATTCGCCCGCACCGGCGGCGACATCGCGGCGGTGCGGCGGCTCATGAACCAGGCGAAGTTCCCCGAGCCGCCCGGCATCGTGTTTCGCGAGGGCAGCGTCGGCGGCGTCCCGGGCGAGTGGGCCGAGCGCCCCGACCTCGCAACCGATGCCCCGCGCCTGTTCTACCTGCATGGCGGCGGCTTCATCGCCTGCTCGCCCCGCACCCACCGGTCGGTCACCGGCGGCTTCGCGCTGCGGGGCTTCCGGGTGTTCTGCCCCGATTACCGGCTCGCCCCCGAGCACCCGTTCCCGGCCGCCCTCGACGATGCGGCGGCGGCCTGGTCGGCCTTCGCGGCGGCCGGGCCCGCCGGCATCGCGGGGGATTCCGCCGGCGGCAACCTCTCGCTCGCGCTGATGCTGCGGGCGCGCCGGGACGGGCTGCCGCTGCCCACCGCCGCCGTGCTGTTCTCGCCCTCGACCGACATGCTGGGCGAGGGCGAATCGATGCGCAGCAACGCCCGCCGCGACGCGATGTTCGATCCCACGAAGCTCCAGGACCTCGTCGAGGCCTATCTCGCCGGGCACGATCCCGCCGATCCGCTCGCCTCGCCCCTGCGCGGCGACCTTTCCGGGCTGCCGCCGCTGCTGTTCCATGTCGGCGCCCGGGAGGTGCTGCGCGACGATTCGGTGCGCTTCGCCGAGAGGGCCAAGGCCGCGGGCGTCTCCGCCGCCGTGACGGTCTGGCCGGTGGTGCCCCATGTCTGGCAGCTCGCCCAGACCTTCCTGCCCGAGGCCCGCCGCTCCCTCTCCGAGGCCGCCGCCTTCCTGAAGAGCCACGCGCGGGTGCCGGAGGCCGTCCGGTGACGGCATCGTCGGCCGCGCCGTGGCCGGACAAGCCCCTCGCCGTGCTGGTGATCGGGGCCGGCTTCTCCGGTCTCGCCATGGCGATCCGCTGCCGGCAATCCGGCATCGACGACCTGCTGGTGGTGGAGAAGGCGGGCGCGGTCGGCGGCACCTGGCACGAGAACACCTATCCGGGCGCGGCCTGCGACATCCCGGCCCATCTCTACGCCCTGTCCTTCGCCCCGAAGCCCGACTGGACCCGCACCTATGCCGGCCAGCCCGAGATCGCCGCCTATCTGCGCGAGCTGGTCGAGCGGTTCGACCTCAAGAACCACATCGCCCTCTCCACCGCCGTCACCGGCGCGGTCTGGGACGGGACGCGGTCCCTGTGGCGGATCGAGACCGAGCGCGGCCCGCTGGAGGCCCGGGTGCTGGTCTCCGGCATGGGGGCCCTGCACCACCCGGCGATTCCGGCGATCCCCGGCCTGCACACCTATCTCGGCCCGCTCTTCCACACCTCGTCCTGGGACCACGGCGTCCCGCTTCAGGGGAAGCGCGTCGGGGTGATCGGCACGGGGGCGAGCGCGATCCAGGTCGTGCCGGCCATCGCCCCGCAAGTGGGGCATCTCACCCTGTTCCAGCGCACGGCCCCCTGGGTGATGCCGCGCAACGACCGGCCGATCGGCAAAGGCCTCCAGGCGCTGTTTCGCCGGCTGCCCGCTGCGCGCCGGCTGTTGCGCGCGGTCCAGTTCTGGACCCGGGAGGCGCGGGCGGCCCTCGGCTTCACCCGGGTCTCGGGCCTCACGCGGCTGGCCGAGGCCGCGAGCCGGCATCATCTGCGTAAGCAGGTCGCCGATCCCTCCTTACGGGCGAAGCTCGTGCCTCCCTACCGCCTCGGCTGCAAGCGGGTGCTGCTCTCGGACGAGTACTACCCGGCCCTGACCCGGCCGAACGTGACCCTGGAGACCGACCCGATCCGCACGGTGACGCCGGACGGGGTGACGATGCAGGACGGCCGCCACCACCCCCTCGACGTTCTGGTGCTGGCCACCGGCTTCGACGTCACCGCCTCGCTTGCCCGGGTGCCGGTGGTCGGCCGCGACGGACTGATCCTGGCGCGCGCCTGGGGCGAGCGGGTGGCGGCGCATCGCGGCCTGGCGCTCGCGGGCTTTCCCAACTTCTTCATGCTGCTCGGGCCGAATACGGGCTTGGGCCACAATTCCGTTGTGCTGATGATCGAGGCGCAGGTCGAGTACGTGCTCGCCTGCCTCGCCGAGATGAAGGCGCGCAACCTCGCGGCGATCGAGCCGACGCCGGAGGCGCAGGCGCGCGACCTCGCCGAACTCGAGGCCCGGCTCTCAGACAGCATCTGGCAGCAGGGCGGCTGCGCCAGCTGGTACCAGGATGCGCAAGGGCGCAACGTCGCGCTCTGGCCCGGCACGGTGGTGGCCTACCAGCGGGCGATGCGGGCGCCGGACTGGTCCGAATTCGTGCTGACGCCGGTGTGAGCGTGCGGGCTCACATATCGCCTCTGATGGCCAACCCGTTGTGAGAACGCGCTCATTGCCCTCCCCCTTGTGGGGAGGGGCCAGGGGTGGGGGTGGTGCCGGATAGACCTCGGCAGTGCCTCCTGCACCACCCCCACCCCCGAATCCCTCCCCACAAGGGGGAGGGGAGGCGCTTGATCTTTCAACGACGCAGTACGATCGAGCCGGCTTGGCGGGACCGCTCCGCCGCAAGAGTCGTGGGACGCATGCTTGCGCTGCAGCGATAGCGCTTTGCGCCCGTCACAGACGCGTGCTATCGGCCGGTGCCAACTCAAGACGGGCGGATCGCATCGTGCGAAGCCGATCCCGCGGTTTCTCTCAAGGGTGCTGCACGCACCAGGAGTTGGTTCATGGCCCGCATCAGCACCGATTCGATCATCGAGGGCCTGACCTTCGACGACGTCCTGCTCCGCCCCGCCGCATCCTCGGTGATGCCGGCCGAGGTGAATCTCGGCACCCGCCTCACCCGCACGATCCGGCTCAACATGCCGATCATCGCCTCGGCGATGGATACGGTGACCGAGGCCCGGATGGCCATCGCGATGGCGCAGAACGGCGGCCTCGGGGTGATCCACCGCAATCTCGAGCCGCCGGAACAGGCCGAGCAGGTGCGGCTGGTCAAGAAGTACGAGTCCGGCATGGTGCTCAACCCGATCACCATCCACCCGGACGAGACCCTGGCCGACGCCTACGGGCTGATGCGCCACCACGGCATCTCGGGCATCCCGGTGGTCGAGCGAGGCCCCAACGGCTCGCGCGGTAAGCTCGTCGGCATCCTGACCAACCGCGACACGCGGTTCGCCACCAACCAGAGCCAGCCGGTCGCCGAGCTGATGACCCGCGACCGGCTGATCACCGTGCGCGAGGGCGTGACCCAGGACGAGGCCAAGCGCCTGCTGCACCAGTTCCGCATCGAGAAGCTGCTCGTCGTCGACGACCACTACCGCTGCATCGGGCTCATCACCGTCAAGGACATCGAGAAGCAGGTCGCCTACCCCAACGCCATCAAGGACGAGCAGGGCCGCCTGCGGGTGGCGGCGGCCACCACCACGGGCGATGGCGGGTTCGAGCGGGCCGAGCGCCTGATCGATGCCGGGTGCGACGTGATCGTGGTCGATACGGCGCATGGCCACTCGGCCAAGGTGCTGGAGAGCGTGCGCCGGGTGAAGACCCTCTCGAACGCCGTGCAGGTCATCGCCGGCAACGTCGCGACCCGCGAGGGCGCGAAGGCGCTGATCGATGCCGGCGCCGACGCCATCAAGGTCGGCATCGGCCCGGGCTCGATCTGCACCACCCGCATCGTCGCCGGCGTCGGCGTGCCCCAGCTCACCGCCATCATGGAGGCGGTCGAGGCCGGCAACGAGGCCGACGTACCGGTGATCGCCGATGGCGGCATCAAGTATTCCGGCGACCTCGCCAAGGCGATCGCCGCCGGCGCCTCGGTGGCGATGCTCGGCTCTCTCTTGGCCGGCACCGACGAGGCGCCCGGCGAGGTCTTCCTGTACCAGGGCCGCTCGTACAAGAGCTACCGCGGCATGGGCTCGGTCGGCGCCATGGCGCGCGGCTCGGCCGACCGCTACTTCCAGGCCGAGGTCAGCGACACCCACAAGCTCGTGCCAGAGGGCATCGAGGGCCAGGTCCCCTACAAGGGCCCGGTCGCGGCGGTGCTGCACCAGCTCATGGGGGGGCTACGCGCCGCCATGGGCTATGTCGGCGCCCCGACGATCCCGGAGATGCAGGAGAAGGTGCAATTCATCCGCATCACCAATGCCGGCCTGCGCGAGAGCCACGTCCACGACGTGACGATCACCCGCGAGAGCCCGAACTATCCGGGGCGGGTGTGATCGATTGATCTCAAAGGTCGCAAGACGACGACCTTTGGCTTCATGTGTGGTGTACCGCAGGTCGGTTCATCGATACGTTCGGCTGTCCCGCTCATAGCCTCATCTTTAGATGTCGGTCGATCGAAGATGGACCGACACGATTTTCGGTTGTTTGGTCCAGCTCAGGTTTCGGCTCGGCGGTGTCGGGGAGCCGGTGGAAGCCTTTGGGCCGTGCGGATGATATCGGTCCGCTCGCCCAAGGCCTCGCAGCGCTGCTCGACCACGCGTGCCAGTTCATCCGGAGTTGGCGATGGATCGGTTGACGACGAGCGCATCGACCTGCGGCCGCAGCGTCTCGGCCGGCTGCAGTTCGGGCGTGTAGGGCAGGTAGACCAGCCGCACGCCCTCGGGCACCGCCGGGTCGGGCTTTGCGTGCCAACCGGCATTGTCGAGCGGCACCGATGCCCGGCAACACGTTCCGGCCCCGACCTCGCGAGTCCGATCATCCGGAGGCCGCATGGTCGGCTCGACATTAAAACATGGTGTCGTGCCGGCGAAAGAGGGGATTGGGAATTCCCCGCCTCCCGACACCGGAGCGTCTCCGAGCCCCATTTTCTCTCGATTGCCTCATCGCCCCGTCCGGACCCTCGACGGCATCGGACCCGGTCGAGTCCGGCCTTGTTCAACGGGTTGAGCCGTGCGCGCCGGCAGGTGCGATGACCGGTGTCGGTCGACCCGCGGCGGGACCCCTCCATCCCGACGGCGAAACTCCGCGTTTCGACGAGGCGGGTGAGGATTTCGCTCGCGCCCGTGCCGGCGAGACTGAGCCGGACTGCGCCAAGGAACCGGGACGTAGAGAGTTCGAACGCCTTGAGGAACAGGGTCTCCTTGGCACCGTAGGCATTGCAGAGCGATCCGCGCTGCACGGCCGTGCCCGGGTGAGAGCCGAGATGGACGTCACCGCGGGCCCCTGCTGGTCGAACAAATCGAGCGCCTTTTCGAGGACCGCCGGCTCATCGAACTGCCAAGCGCCGATCATTTTGCGTGACCTGCAAAATTCATGATTGACATCTGCGTCAAGTTTGACAACCATGTCGAACATAACGCGATCCTCGGCCCATCGCGGGGTACGGGACAGTCAGCTCGAAAACTTGGCGCAGAGACGACATGTCGGGGTCCGGCCCCGGCCGGATCCGCGCGCCCGACCGGCATTCGAGGCTAGTTCTGACGAACGTCAGCCATGCCTGCAAAGCCGAGACTCAGCTGGATAGAACCCATGATCATCAACAATGGGAAACTATGATGTCGAGCATTCTCCAGCAGGCGCAAATCATCACAAGCGACATCCTGTCGAATGAAATCGCTCGGCGATGTCGCACAGGAAATGCCTGGCCCTCTCCAGTGCATCTCAGTGACTAAAAATTGGTCGTATAGTTTTATTAAAAACTTATAAGCAAATTGTCTTTGTTGCACTATTTCAGTATTTAGTGAATTGCACTTTGTCGAATATCCAGAACGATCGTATTTCATGCCGCAATTCGCAGCGTTCGATGATTTAATGTCAAATCTATGCTTCGTGGTATCTGCGCGGCTGTAAGAAGATGGAGTTCATCCGATGACCACCGCCTCGTTTTCGAGTCTGACTTTGCGAATCCCCGATGCCGAGATTCCAACAGTCGACGATACCGCTATCGTATCCCGTAACGTCCAGACATGCGCTCTCGAGCGAGACGGTTTTACCCTCATTCACCCGGATGACCTATTTCTCCAAGCCACGATGCAACGCTCGTTGATGCGCCTCGCAACCGAATTCGAGACCCTTCCGGAGGATCCGTACGGTCGCGGCGCAAATCGGTTTCGGGCACATTCCCGCGGCGTATTCATGCCGTGGAACCGGCGCGTCGAGTGGCTTCCGCCGGCCGTCAGCGAGGACGGACATCCGCAGACGGAATATTATCAGGGGCGTTACCACCCTGGCTTCACCGATACACGTCGCAGATTCAGGGCGGTCAGCCATGATGTACTCACGGGCTGCTACCTGCAGCATCTCGTCCAGAGCGACTTCGCACGGACCTTCTGGGACGAGTACGAAGCGCGTCAACCGCATCAGCTCGGCATCAGTCTTGTCAAGCTGTTGGTAGCCCCAGGTGAACTCGCTGCCTTCTCGACACCCGATCACTTGCACCAAGATGGCGAGCGTTTCACATTCGCACATTTGTTTCGTCGCGAGAATTGCATCGGTGGAGAGAATGCTATTGCGGCGCCCATTCACGCTGGCGTCCACCCCGACGAACTAGAAGAAAAAGACATCTTCGCGCGGTTCACGTTGGAACAGGCGCATGCCGGCTACGCAATCCACGACCCCGCCGTCAGTCACCACGTCGGCTCGATCCGGGCTGAAGATCCGGCGCGGCCAGCCGAACGGTCGATCATTCTGATCGACTTCACTCCGCTTCTTGCAGAGCACCACGTGTGACGTCTTTCCGCATGGTCGGCCCGGTTAGTGCCGAGCAACTTTCGCATGAAACTGGAGATACTTCATGTCTCAAGCACGTGAGCAGAGCAATAATTCTCTCGACTCGACAGGGTTGCCATCAATCGCCAATGCTGAGTTGGTTCGCCATTATGATAATGTGTTTGACTCCGACTCGATTTGGCGAATGCGTCAGCAATTACGGCGTGATGGGTATGTTCGCCTGACCAATCTTCTGACAGACGAACTAAAGGCACGACTTCGCCATGAAGTCACGGCGCTCACCGAAACGCGGTCTAGGCGTATCGACATCAAGGTGCAGACGACCGACAACTCTCCGCGGAAAATGCGGACTGTCAATTACACCGAGATTTCCAACGCTTCGCCATTCATCAGCGAACTCTACAGGTTGCCCGGTTTGCGCAGCCTGCTCGACCGGATTGCCGAGAGCGCGGTGCGGGATTGTGATTTCGACAACGAGCGCATGACCATTACGCGTCAGGATCAAATCGGCGACACGCATGGTTGGCATTGGGGCGATTACCAATGGGCATTGATCTTCATCGTCGAGGCACCGCCAATCGATCATGGCGGTATGCTGCAATGTGTCCCCCACACCATCTGGAATAAGGCGAATCCTGAAGTTCACCGGCACTTGGTCGAAAATCCGATCCGGACCTACATGCACGAAACAGGAGATATTTATTTCTTTGCAACCGACACAACTCTACATCGTACGTACCCGCTAGAGCGAGATGGGACCAGAATTATTCTGAATTTCACGTTTGCGGGCCATCGCGATCTCGAGCGCCAACACGGCCACGAGACGATGGACGCGATCTACGATTTCTAACTGGTCGACTGAACCGCGACGCTCCGGAGAGTGGGCGTCGCGGTGTCACTGATCCTCAGCCAGGGGGAGATTTTCCATGAAGATCGCACTTATGGGTACATCATTGAAAGAAAACGAGCATCGTATGCCCGTTCATCCTTCCCATCTAAAAGATATCGATGCCGCGCTCCGGTCGCGCCTCACCTTGGAACGAGGATACGGGTCAGTCTTCGGGTTAGACAGCAAAAAAATCGCCGATCTCGGATATTCGTTTGAGGATCGCGAGAGCCTTTTATCTTCCTGCGACATCGCCGTTCTGCCCAAGCCGATGCCGGGCGATCTTCTTGCTCTAAAGCCGGGAGCTATTCTCTGGGGATGGCTGCATTTCGTGCTCTATGGGCATCTCGCAGATATTTGCATTGCTCGGCGCCACACGGTTGTGACTTTCGAGGGGATGTTCGAAACTCAGAATATGAAAGGCATCGGCTCCAAACGTTCGAGGCACGTGTTCTCCGGAAATAACCGTTTGGCGGGTTATGCTGGTATCCTGCATGCGCTCAGTCTCAAGGGCCTCGACGGCCTGTACGGCCCCTCACAATCTGTCGTTGTCATCGGGTTCGGCTCTGCGGGTCAAGCGGCGATTGAAGCGCTGCTTGCGCGCGGATTTGATAACATCACCGTTTATACGCGACGCCCCGTCGGCGAGGTGACTGAGCGGCCGCCCGGGGTCGCATTTCGGCAAATTTTTCGTGACGAAGCTCATGGGAGTTGTGTCGAGCCTGCCAATTCAAACGAACCTCTTGTGCCATTCGTCGATGTTTTGTCGACCGCCGATATTATCGTCAATTGCGGAGAACAAGATCCGGAAGAACCGCTCATGTATGTTCGTGAAGGTGATCTCGGTGCTTTTGACCATCGTTGCTTAATCGTCGACATCAGTTGCGACCCTGGGATGGGATTTTATTTTTCCCGTACAACAAGCTTCGAACATCCGACATACGAGTATGGGCAGGCGACGATATGCGCCGTCGACCACACACCAGCCTATCTTTGGGATGCGGCAACTTTCCAAATTTCACGCGAAGTCCTGCGCTACCTCCCCATCGTTGCTGACGGACACGACGCAATTTTCCATAATCCGGTTCTTTCAAACGCAGCCGAGATCGTTCGCGGAACAGTGCAAAACAAGAAAATTCTTACGTATCAGAAGCGGTCGACGATATACCCCCACGGACGGATCGGTGAATGAGATGATCGATCAATCTCGTAAATGCTGAATTTGCCAATCGGATTTAGATACCGTGCGCCAGCATATAAGTTTCGGACCAAATGTGCCGCCGTCCCGCGCTGGAATCAGCCATGCGGTCGTTATAAATGATATATGCTATATTGGAGGTCAGCTTTCTGTAGACATGCTCGGACGTTATCGCGCCGGTACGGCCGAGGCTGAAGCTATCAACAGTTTCTTAAATCTATTTGCCGTCCTCAGTGCAGCAGGATTTGAAGTCGAAGATCTGGTTTTCCTCGGCCTGGCGCTTGCGGAGCTCGACGAGCTTCCCGCGATCAGCGCGATCTACAACCGCTTATTCCGCTCCGGCAAGAGACCTGCCCGCACAGTCGAACAGGCTGCCGGGCTACCATACGGGGCAAGGTTCCGTGTGAACGGCGTGGCTATTCGCGAGTCGCGGCGTCTACCGTGCCGCTGTATCTGCTGCAGGCAGAGCGCATGAACTCGATCCTGCACCGAACACTGGGACGCAAACCCCCGCTTGTCGCCAACGGCAAAGGCGTGTTTTTGAACGATCGCGAGGGCCGGACATATCTCGATGCATGCGGAGGCGCAGCTGTATCCTGCCTCGGCCATGGCGACGGTGAGATCGCGGCGGCAGTTTTCGCGCAAATGCGCGATGTTGCCTACGTTCACTCAAGCTTTTTTACCACTGAGGCGACGGAATTACTCGGCGATCGCTTGGTCGGGCTCTGCGGTCCCTGGGCTCGATCGGCCCTCTTTTTCAGTAGCGGCTCCGAGTCGATGGAAGCAGCTCTTAAGTTGGCACGGCAGTATCATCTTGAGCGCGGTGAGCCCCATCGCGTGCACGTCATCGGACGCACCCTGAGTTACCATGGTGCGACATTGGGCGCTCTCGGGTTCGGCGGCCTCGAGAATCGAAAGGTTGCTTTCGCACCCTGGTTTTCGAACGACCATCGAAGCCTTGTCCAGACTTGTTATCCCTACCGCTATAAGCGGCCGGACGAGACTGATGCTGAATATGGTGGGCGTTTGGCTGCAGAGTTGGAACTGGAGATCCAACGCGTCGGAGCCGCTCGGATTGCCGCTTTCGTGGCAGAGACCGTAGCCGGAGCAACGATCGGCGCAGTCCCTCCGGTCGACGGATACTTTCGCCACGTTCGTGACATTTGTAACCGGCATGGCATTATCCTCATACTCGACGAAATCATGTGCGGCATGGGGCGCTGCGGGTCTTGGCTGGCCTGTCATGACGAAGGCGTCGAGCCCGATATCGTTTGTGTGGCGAAAGGATTAGGCGGGGGATTTCAGCCGGTCGGCGCCATGGTCGTGTCCTCTCGAGTCCATTCCGTCCTTGAGGCCGGTTCCAGAAGTTTCATGCATGGGCAAACGTATATGGGCCACGCGACGGTGTGCGCCGCCGCGCTCGCCGTCATCGAAAAACTCGATCGCTTGAAGCTAGTTCGCCGTGTTGCCGATCGGGGCCCCGTTCTAGGCCAACTCTTGAGGGAGGCACTCGGCGGGCACGCTCATGTCGGCGATATCAGAGGGAGGGGCTTTTTCTGGGCCGTCGAGTTCGTCGAAGACAGAGCAACCAAGCAGCCGTTCAATTCGGGCGGCGCTGTCGCGACGCGGATCAAGGCCGCGGCGATGGAGAAGGGACTGCTGTGCTACCCTGGCGGCGGCAACCTCCCTGGCGGCTGTGGCGATCACATTCTCTTGTCGCCGCCTTTCATAACGTCCGACGAACAACTTGAGCAGATCGCTGCGAAACTAAAGGATGCGATCCATCAAGTTTTCGCCAAAGGGACGCAGCCATGAGGTGGGCGTTTTACCAGGGCCGGTTGCAAAGCGGAGATGTGAAGTTTGTCGATCCTGCAACCCAGGCAATGTGGCTGGGTGCTATGGTTTTCGACGGCGCTCGTGCATTTGAGAGTACCGCACCGGATCTCATGGGCCATTTCCCGCACTGTGTACAATCAACTCTGGCCCTGGGACTGGAGCCTGCGATCGAGGTCGACGAGATGTTCGGCATCGCAATCGGGAGCGTGCGCCACCGCCCCTCTGGAACGGGACTTTATATTGGACCTATGGTCTGGGCGGAGGAGGGCGATGTTGTGCCGGATCCTCGCTCCACCCGCTTTGCACTGTCGACCGACGTCGAGCCAGTTCCAAAGATGGATCCTGACCCGAGCCGTATGGCGGACTCCTCCTGCGGGAGGAGGGCCCGATGACGATCGCGCGAAAAGATCTTGGGTTCGGTCCTGGGTTCAGTCTTGTTCGTTCCCTCCAACGAGAGCGAAGACGAGGTGATGGAAATGGCCAACGATATCGTCTGCGATCTCGTTTTCTATATCCAGTCGGCCGACCTCGGTCGCGCGCGGTGGCTGACGGTCGAGATGCGCGGGCAGCGTCGACATCGACGACCGAAGCCAGGATGCAGATGCTCTTCGGCGCCTACAAGCAGTCCGGTAACCGGCGTGGCCATGCGGAGCGTAGCGGAATATTGTTCGATCTCGAAGGCGTGGTCTCAATCTCAAGACATCGAAAAATTATTGCATTCTTGCGTGATATTGCTCTGCGGGTCATTGTATTGTATTTCAGGAGGGCGTGAATGTTGTATGATCATTGATAAAAAATAAACACTTGAAATAAATCATTCCGAAAGAGTGAGATACGTGACCACTCATAACGTCGTTGCCGCGAATCGCTTTCGGGCGGGGTGCTGGATCCTCGCAGGCGCATTTGCGTTCTCGCTGATGAACGCACTGGCAAAATTTATCGCAATCGCCGGACATGCAAATATCCCATCCTTGGAGGTGACATTCTGGCGATACGCTATAGCAACTCTGGTGCTCTTGCCGGCCGTAATGTCAAAGCCGGCTCGGTTGCGGGTGGAGGCACCCTCGCGGTATCTCTGGCGGACCATCGCGGGACTCGGCGGCATCGCCCTCATGTTCGAGGCTGTCCGCAGTATTCCACTTGCGTCGGCAACGGCGATCGGTTTCACAAGTCCGATTTTCGCTATGGTGATCGCAACCTTTGCGCTCGGAGAGCCGATCATCGGTCGGCGCTGGCTTGCCGCCTCCGTGGGACTTTTGGGGGCTCTCGTAATCGCAACGCCGGACTTCAACATGATCAGCACGGGAGCTTTGGTCGCACTGGCTGCGGCTGCCTTTATGGGTGCTGAAGTCGTGGGGGTTAAATGGCTGAGTCAAACGCATGACAGTAAAATAACGATCCTCTTCTACAGCAATTTGGCTGGTTCGGTGCTCGCGGGCATCTTCGCTGCGCCCGTGATGATCATGCCGAGCCTTGAGATTGTCTGGCTCTTTGTGGCGGTCGGCGTTGTCGCCGTTGTCGGTCAAGCTTGTGTCATCCAAGCCGCACGGCTGGCGGAGGCCAGTTTCTTGGCACCGTTCTTCTACGTATCGCTCATCTACGCCGCTGGGATCGGCTACGTCGCATTCGGCGAGCGACCTTCCATGCAGTCGACGATCGGGTGCGTCATCATCATGTTCAGCGCGGCTTTGACGCTGACGACACGATCGCACAGCGGCAAGCTCTCACCCCCTTTACCCGCCGAAGACTGACCCGGCCCCAGCAGTGCAGCGCGATCCTGTCCTTCTCTGCATCGCAGCTTGCATCGTCGAACTCGATCATCGCCTCGACCCTCTCCGTCTCCGCAACGATCACGACGAAGTCCGCGATCGTCTGTTCGAACTGGTTGCGCGTCAGCCAGAACGTCCTGCGGCTGAAAACCCCTCTGCGGCCCCGGGAGCGCACCCGACGGAACCCAACAAGCGACCGAAAATCAGATCGGGCCGCTGTTTGCCGCGCCGAGTGTAGCCCGCCCGGCTCTAACCCGCGGACCTCCCGGTGCTCGTCGTCGACGCCGATCGTGGCCGAGACCGGCGGCCGAGCGCGGCAACAGCAAAAAGCGGGGCCGTCCGCCGCGTCATGGCTCCATCCGAAGTGGGAGCCTTCGGGAAACCCGGCGCGCGTTATGTCGCGAGCCCCGTCGCCGGCTCGCGCAGCGGGTCCTCAGCCCGCCCCGTCCCGTCCCGCCAGGTCCCGACGCACCGCCGCGGCCCCCGCGACCGTCCCGCCGGCCGCCTCGATCGCCCGCCGCGCTGCCTCTACCCAGGCTCGGTTGCCCCGCGCGGATCCCCACGGCGCGTCCTCCAGCCCGACCCGGACATGGCCGCCCCGGGGGACGGCCGCCGACACCAGCGGCAGGATGTCGACGCCGAGGCCCGCCACCATCCAGGGCGATCCCGGCGCGCATTCGGCCAGCAGCGCCAGATGGGCGTCGAGATAGCCCGGCCGCGGCGGGAAACCCCAGGCGAACTCGTCCGAGAACATGAAGCGGTAGACCGGCACCGGCGGGCGCGGCTCCAGCGCCGCGAGGGCGGCGCCGAGGCGGGTGAAGCCCGGCTCGTAGATGGCGTAGCCCGGGCGGATGCGGTGGGTGCGGGCGATGCGCAGGCCCTCGCGAATATCGGCCATCGGGTTCTCGTAGAGGAAGCCGCTCGCCTCGTCGGACGCCTCGTCATGGCGCAGGAAGGTGGTCGAACCCGGATCGCACACCGTCCACTCGATCAGGCCGCGCCGGGCCAGCTCCTCGGTATGGGCGTAGCGCGTCGCCGCGCTCGCGGCATAACCGGAGCCGGCGAGCGGGATCGTCGGGTAGACGATCGCGTCGGCCTTCGCCCGGATGCCCTCGATGATGCGGGCATAGGTCTCCCAGGCGTCGTTCTGGCGCCCGGTTTCGGGATCGTAGGCGTGGACGTGGACGATCGCCGCCCCTTCCGCCACCGCGGCGAGCCCGTCGGCCACCACCTCGTCGACGGTGATCGGGATGCCGGGCTGGCGCTCGCGCCCCCACGGCCCGTTCAGGGCTGCCTCGATCCAGGTCTCCGCCATCGGTGCCTCCCGTGATTTCGTCCGCATCATGCGCCGGGAGCGCGCCGCTGTCTTCCGGGTCGGTTCGGCTCGTGCAGGCACTGGCAGACTCCGCCCGGGAGGCTTTCTTGCCCAGTCATCACGAGATCCCCGCCACACCCGACACGACGGTCCTGGGCTGTTTCGACGCCGCCCCGAAGCCGGTGCTGACGGTCGAATCCGGCGACACCGTCACGCTGCATTCCCATCCGGCCGGCGGGCGCGCGACGCTCCATCCCGATCCCGCCCGCCGCCCGGCCGATTGCCTCGCGGCCCTCGATGCGCTCGCGCCGGGCTTGGGGCCGCACTTCGTCACCGGGCCGATCCATGTCCGCGGCGCTCTGCCAGGCAACGTGCTCCAGGTCGATCTCCTCAACCTGAAATTCCGGATGGATCGGGGTTTCGTCGCGATCCTGCCGCTGCTCGGCACGCTCCCGGACGAGTTCACGGATTACGAGACCATCCGCCCGGACATCGACGTCGGTCGCGGCGTCGCGGGTCTGCCCTGGGGCACGGAACTGCCGCTCGATCCGTTCTTCGGCATCCCCGCCACCGCGCCGCCGCCGGCCTGGGGCACGGTGACCTCGTCGGTGCCGCGCCGCTTGGACGGCAACATGGACAGCAGGGAACTGAAGGCCGGCATCACCCTGTATCGTCCGGTCTTCGCTGAGGGGCGGGGTTCTCTGCCGGCGACGGCCACGGCGTGCAGGGCGACGGCGAGGTCCGCATCACGGCGCTGGAGACCGGGCCCACCGGCACGTTCCGGCTGACGGTGCGCAAGGATCTGTCCCTCGACTGGACCTTCGCCGAGACGCCGACCGACCTCGTGTCGATCGGCCTGCACGAGAACCTGGACGAGGCGATGCGCCAGGCGGTCCGCGACATGATCCGCCACGTCTGCGCCCGCACTCGCCTCTCCCGCAACCCGGCCTACATGCTGTGCTCGCTCGCCGGAAACCTGCGCATCACCCAGACGGTGGACGGCGACAAGGGGGTTCACATGCTGCTGCCGAAAAGCGCGCTTCCCGGAATCGGGTGAGCGCATGGACCTGCGCTTCGCCGACTTACCCTCCCGCGACCGCTACCGCCTGCTCACCGCCCTGGTGACCCCGCGGCCGATCGCCCTCGTGACCACGCGCTCGGCGGCCGGCACCGACAACGCGGCGCCGATCAGCTTCTTCCAGGTGCTGGCCGAGGAGCCGCCGATCGTCGCCTTGAGCTTCAACCTGCGCTCCGACGGGACCCTGAAGGACACGGCTCTTGCCATCGCCGAGACGGGCGAGTTCGTGGTCAACCTCGTCGACGAGGGGCTGGTCGCGGGCATGAATATCTGTGCCGCCGAGTTCCCGCCCGGCGAGAGCGAGATCCCGGCGGCGGGGCTGACGCTCCTGCCCTGCACCGGCGTGGCGCCGGGGCGGATCGCCGAGGCGCCGGCGAGCCTCGGCTGCCGCACCCATACGGTGCTCGATCTCTCGCCCGAGCGCCGGATCGTGCTCGGGCAGGTCGTGTCGCTGCATGCGAGGGACGACCTCTTCACCCCGGACGGGCGCCACCTGCGCGAGGGCGCCTTCCTGCCGGTGGGACGGCTCTACGGCGACCTCTACGCCCGCACCGGCGACCGCTTCGCGGTGCCCCGGGTCACGGTCGAGGACGCGAAGGGGCGCTGAGCACAGTTGCAGACGGGACGCGGCGGAATTTCTGGCAGCGTCGCCACTTCCTCCCACCCGCGACCTCAGGATGAGGTCGCGGGTGGGAGAGCTCGATCACTGCGGGCTTTGCGGTCGTGTCGTGGACGACGGAGTCGCAGGGTGCAGCTCTGCCTAGCCTCTTGATACGCATCGTTTTCACCGCCGAGCCGAAGAGGCTTCGGCGAATGACGCTCACCCCCGGACCGCGTCCGGCACCCCGAACACCGCCAGCGTGGTCTCCCCGGCCGAGAGCCGCTTTTCCCAGCCGATCTCGGCCTGGGCGCGCTCCTCGGCCTTGGCGATCAGCCCTTCCGCAGCCTCGCGCGGGATCACCACGACGCCGTCGTCGTCGCCGAGGATCAGGTCGCGGGGATGGATCGTTGCGCCGCCGATCGTCGCCGGGGCATCGACGGTGCCGCCGTCCTTCGAGGCCGGGCCGCGGGCGGTGACGTGGCGGGTGAACACCGCGAAATCGTCCCAGCCGCCGAGGATGCCGGTGTCGCGCACCGCCCCGTCGGCGATAAGGCCGACGATGCCCTTGCGCCGCGCCGCGGTCGACAGCAGGTCGCCGATCATCGCGACGTCGCTGCGCCCTCCGGCATCGATCACCACCACGTCGCCGGCCTGCGCCACCGCGATGGCGTGGTGCACGGCGCCGTAATCCTTCGGGTCGCAGATTGCGGTGACGGCGCTGCCTAGAAGCGTCGGGCCTCCGGCGATGCGCCGCAGCGGCCGGATCGCCGGATCGACCTGGGTGCGGCCCTCCAGAAGATCGACCACCACCGCCACCGGCACGGCGGAAAACCGCGCGATCAGGTCGGCGGAGAGGCGGGGCGGGGTCTCGGCGATGATGCGGGTCGGCATGGCGTCTCCTCCTTGTGGCCGTCTTCGGTTTTGCGGCCGGTCGCCGATCTCTATAGGCTGGGCCGCACCCCGCCGACAGGCGCGAGGACAACATGGCTCCCTGAAGGGGGCTCACGGGAGGAACGACATGGCGGAGGGCGGGAGCGCCCCGGGCTCGCGGCGGCTCGAGGGCAAGGTGGCGCTGCTGTTCGGCGCCGGCTCCGCGGGGCCGGGCTGGGGCAACGGCAAGGCCGCGGCGGTGACCTTCGCGCGCCACGGCGCCCGGGTGGTCTGCGTCGACGTCCGGCGCGAGGCGGCCGAAGAGACCGCCGAGATCATCCGCCGCGAGGACGGCGCCGCCACGGCGGCCTCCTGCGACGCCACCGATTCGGCCGCGGTGGCCGCCCTCGTCGCCGAGGTGATGGCGGCGCAAGGGCGCATCGACGTGCTGCACAACAATGTCGGCTACGCGCAGATGGGCGGTCCGGTCGAATTGAGCGAGGCCGACTGGCACCGCACCCTCGACCTCAACCTCACCACCTGCTTTCTCACCTGCAAGCACGTGCTGCCGCACATGCTGGCGCAGCGCGCGGGCAGCATCGTCAACATCTCGTCGGCGGCGGCGATCCGCTACACCGGCTATCCGTATGCCGCCTACTACGCCGCCAAGGCCGCGGTGAACAACTTCACCCTAGGCCTCGCGTTGCAATACGCCCGTGATGGCATCCGGGCGAACGCGATCATGCCCGGTCTGATGAACACGCCGCTGATCCACCAGCAGATCTCCGGCCAGTACCAGGACCCGGACGAGATGGTGCGCGCCCGCGACGCCGCCTGCCCGATGGGCCGGATGGGCACCGCCTGGGACGTCGCCAACGCCGCCCTGTTCCTGGCCTCCGACGAGGCCGCCTACATCACCGGCGTGGCGCTTCCCGTCGATGGCGGCCTGACCGGGAGGATCGCGTGAGCCTCCAGGACGCGTCCGACCTGCTCTGGCGCCACTGGCGCGAGGGCCGCCTGCTCACGGCCCTCCCGCCGGACCTCGCGCCCGCCGACCGCGACGAGGCCTACCGGATCCAGGCCCTGCTGGAGCCGCGCAGCGCCGCACCGCTCTACGGCTGGAAGATCGCCGCGACGAGCCTCGCCGGCCAGCGCCATATCGGCGCCGACGGGCCGCTCGCCGGGCGGCTGCTGGCCGAGCAGGTCCTGTCACTGGAGGATGTGATCCCTCTCGCCGGCAACCAGATGCGGGTGGCCGAGCCCGAGGTGGCGTTCCGGATGGGGGCCGACCTGCCGCCGCGCCCTCGGCCCTACACCGTCGACGAGGTGATGGCGGCGGTGGAGGCAGCCCATCCGGCGATCGAGTTCCCGGATTCGCGCCTCGACGCCTTCGAGAGGGCAGGGGAGGCGGCGCTGGTCGCCGACAATGCCTGCGCCCACCTCTTCGTCCTCGGCCCCCCGGCGCCGGAGGGCTGGCGCAGCCTCGACCTCGCCGCGATGCCGACCCGCATCGCGGCCGAGGGAAGGGAGCCCCACCACGGCCGCGGCGGCAACGCCCTCGACGATCCCCGCCTCGCGCTCACCTGGCTCGCCAACGCGTTGTCGAGGCAGGGGATCACCCTGCGCAAGGGTGAGGTGGTGACCACCGGCACCACCACGGTGCCGCTGCCGGTCGAGCCGGGGGACGTGGTGCGGGCTGAGCTGGGGGGATTGGGGGCGCTGACGGTGCGGGTCGGAACGGAATAACCCGCCGGTTCTCGGGGTTGCGGGCGGCTGCAACCCTGGAGCGCTGATCGGGCGCCCGGCTTTGCAGTATACGGGTGTGACCGCGGCCTCGCCGCTCTGCGGGTAACGCCCCACGAAAGCCCGTTCTGATGAGCCTGCGCCTCGCCTTCTGCGCCGCCCTGCTGCTTGCCGGCGCCTCGGCCGGGGCCGCGGAGCCGATGCGGAAACCTGACCCGGAGACGTCCGATGCGGCCTTGCGGCCCTCGGCACCGATCTCGCGGCGCGACCTGATGCTGCCGGGTGATCCAGCCCGGCCGGTCACGCTGGACGTCACCCTTCTGACCCCGTCGGGCCCCGGGCCGTTTCCCGTCATCCTCTGGAATCACGGTTCGGCGAACGGGGCGGCCCGCCGCTCCATGGCAACCAGCACCAACACCTTCGCGACCTACTACTTCTTGTCGCGCGGCTACGCCGTGGCGGCGCCGATGATGCGCGGCTTCGGCCGCTCCGGCGGGGACGTCTCGGTCTCGGGCTGCGCGCTCGACGCCTACGGCGCGGCCAACGCCGCCGACATCCTGGCGGTCCTCGACGGCCTCGCCCGCGACCCGACGCTCGATATGGGCCGCGTCGTCGTGGCAGGGCAGAGCTTCGGCGGCTTCAACGCCCTCGCGACCGGGGCCCGGCGCGACCCGCGCATCCGGGCCGTGATCGATTTCCACGGTGGCCTGCGGGCGACGACCTGCCGGGCCTGGGAGCCGGCTTTGATCGAGGCGGCCCGCGGCTTCGGCGCCCGCAGCCGCGTGCCCTCGCTCTGGATCTACGGCGACAACGATCGCTTCTTCCCGGCGGCGACCTGGCGGGCGATGCGGACGGCCTACGCCTCCGGCGGCGCCCCGGTCGAGGTGGTCGCCTATGGCCGCTTCCGGGACGATTCGCACACGTTGCTCGCCTCGTCCGACGGCCTGCCGCTCTTCGCGCCGCGGCTCGACGCATTCCTCGCCGGCCTCGGCCTGCCGTCGGCGGCGACCCATCCGGAGTATCTGCCGACGCCCTCGCCGCCGCCGAGCGGCTATGCGGCGATCGACGATGTCGAGGCGGTCCCACACCTGACGCCGCCGGCCCGCGACCTCTACCGAACCTTCCTGACGCGACCCATTCCCCGCGTCTTCGTGATCGCGCCGGGTCGGCACGCCAACGAGACCTATGGCGGGTTCGATCCCCTGGCGCGGGCCCTGGCGGAGTGCCGGGCGCTGAGCATGGCGTGCAAGGTCTACGCGGTGAACCGCGACGTGGTCTGGACGCAGCCCTCTTCGGTGCCGCCGCCGAGCGGCTTTGCGGCGATCGACGACGTCGGCGCCGTTCCGTACCTCACCGAGGCAGGCCGCACCGGTTACCGCCGGTTCCTCGCCATGGACCGTCCCCGGGCCTTCGTGATCGCGCCGGGTGGAGCCTGGGGCGCTGCCGCATCGGGGACGGATCCGCTGTCGACGCTGCTCGACGGCTGCCGTGCCAAGCAGCTTGCCTGCCGCCCCTACGCGGTCGACGGCCAGGTCGTCTGGACCGAGCCGAAGGCTGGAGCTTCCTCGCAATAAGAAAGGGGATGCGGGCCCGCCCGCACCCCCTTTCTCAATTCCATCCGTCGCAGGACCGGCGTCAGGCCGCCTTCACCCCCTTCAAAAACACCGCCACCTCCCGCTCCAGCTCCCCGGCATAACGCCCGAGCCGGTCCGCCGCGCCGAGCACCTCGGCGGCCGCCGCCCCCGTGCTGCCGGCCTCGCGCTGCACCGCCACGATGCCGGTCGTCACCGCCTGCGTGCCCTGCGCCGCGTGCTGGACGTTGCGGGCGATCTCCTGGGTCGCCGAGCCCTGCTGGTCGACGGCGCCGGCCACGCCCTCGGCGATCTCCGACATCCGCTCGATCACCCCCGAGATGTCCCGGATCGCCTGCACGACGCCGCCGGTGGTCTCCTGGATGTGGCCGATCTGCTGAGCGATCTCGGCGGTGGCGCGGCTGGTCTGGCTCGCCAGTTCCTTGACCTCGGCGGCGACGACCGCAAAGCCCCGGCCCGCCTCGCCGGCCCGGGCCGCCTCGATCGTGGCGTTGAGCGCCAAGAGGTTGGTCTGGCCGGCGATCGACGAGATCAGGCTCACGATGTCGCCGATCTGGTCGGCGGACTTCACCAGGCGCTGCACCGTCTCGTCGGTCCGGCGCGCCTGGTCGACCGCGTCGCGGGCGATGTCGGAGGATTGCGCCACCTGGGCGGCGATGCCGTCGATCGACACCGACAGTTCCTCGCTCGCCGCCGCCACCATCTGGACGTTGGCCAGCGTCTGCTCGGCGGCGCCCGCCACCTCGGCCGAGCGGCCGTTGGTGGTCTCGGCGGCCTGGGTCATCGTCCGGGCGGTCGCCTCCATGCCGGCGGCGGCCTCCCCCAAGGTCTCGGTCATCGCCACGACGTTGGCCTCGAAGGTGCGGGTCACGGCGTCGAGGCGCGCGGCCCGCTCGGCCTTGGCGGCGGCTTCCGCCCCTGCGGCCCGGTCGGCCTCGTCCTTGGCGATCAGCGCCTCGCGGAACACCCGCACGGTGCCCGCCATGGCGCCGATCTCGTCGCGGCGGCCTTGCGCCGGCACCTCGGTGGCGAGGTCGCCGCCGGCGAGCGCCCGCATGGCGCCCGAGAGCCGGTCGATCGGCCGGGTGATGCCGCGCCCGATCAGGAGGGCAAGCGCCGCCCCGATGGCGCAGGCGAGCGCCACGCCGGCGGCCAGCAGCCACAGGGCCCTGTCGCGCTCGGCGCCGAGCTGGGCGAGCTCGCTCGCGCCGATGCCCTGCGCCGCCGAGACCAGCTCGGCCGAGCGCCGGTCGAGGTCGGCGAAGATCGCGGCCTGTGTTTCGTTCGCCTTCACGATGTCCGGGATGCTGTCCTTGAACGCCCGCACCTTGGTGTTCAGGTCGCGCAACACGCCTTGCGCGGCGGCATCGATGTCGCCGTAGAGGATCGTCTCGCCCTGGTCGATCAGTTCGGCGGCGGTCGCGTCGAGGGTCGCGGCGGCGGCGGCGTCGCGGGCGAGGATCAGGCGCTGCTCCAGCCGCTCGGCCTCCTTGGCGGCGGAGATCGCCTTGCCGCTGGCGACGAGCAGGCTCGTGGCCGAGGCGACCTTGTCCTGCTGCTGGCGCAACGTCACCTGGGCGGCGGTCTGGGCGTTGTTCTGCGCCTGCTCGATCTGGCGCAGGCCGACGATCAGGCTGCCGAACAGGGGCGCGAGGTCGTCGCCGAGCGCCGCCTTGCCGCCGGCCGCGACCGGCTGGTCGATCTTGGCGCCATAGGCGTTGAGGGCCGTCAGGGCGGGCTCGACGGTCTCGACCGAGGTCATGGCGCCGAGGCGGCGCAGCAGCACGGCGACGGAATTCACCTTCGATTGCAGCTCGAGGTTGCCGTCGTCGCCGTCGCCGGCCAGGTAGCCGACCTGGAGCACCTGCATCTCGAGCGCCGAGCGGATCGCGAAGGCCACCACGACGGCCGTGTTGGTGGCGGTCTTCTGGTCGGCGAGGGCCTTGTCGAGGGCCTTGCCGGCCTCGGCGAGCTGGCGCTCCTGCGCCGTGCCGATGCCGGCGACATTGGTCTGCAATTCGGCGATCAGAGCCGCGTGGCGGTCCTGGAGCGCCCGCGCCGTCGCCTTCTGGGTGCCGAAGGCCTTCACGGCGGCCTCGAACCCGTCGAGCGCGCCCGCGATGCCGGCCGCCGCGGCGGCGGCCGGCGGGTCGTCGGCCAGGCGGCCCGAGAAGGCGCCGGCGCTGGCCCGTACCCGGCCGATCGCCGCCGTCAGCGCCCCGTCCCGGCGCACATCGTCGCTCTTCAGGGCACGGTCGGTGGCGAGCGCCAGTTCCCCGATCTCGCCGGCCAGCAGCTGTGCCGCATTGGCCGTGTCGACCCGCCGGGCGAAGCCCGTCAGGCTGTGCCACCCGATCGCCGCAACCGCGACCGTCAGCAGGAGGATCAGCCCGAACCCCCCGAATACGCGCGCCCTGATGGACATTCTTCCGTATCTCCTCACCGCCCGCAGGATAGCGGTGAGGTCTGAAGCAATTCCTACTACATCACTGCAGCCTGCGGTTGAGGCGCCCGATCTGTGCTTTGTCAGCGTCAGGCGGATTGTCAGGGGATCAGCCGGTCGGCGCGTAACCGCGAGAACAGGTCGAGGAAGGCGTCCTCGGTGGGCTGGTAATCGAGGAAGCCGAGGCGGCGGCTTTTGCTCATGTCGGTGACGACCTCGATCGGCCGGCCGAGATCCGCATCGGTGTGCCAGGGCGAGGCGAGACGGTCGAGGTCCGGCTCGGCGAGGCCGTGCCTCGTCGCGATCTCCGCCCAGAGCGGGGCGTCGCCTTCCATCTGCTCCTCGAGCGGCCGGATCGTGCCGTCGAACGGTGCCGGCTCGAGCCCGAACCAGGCCGCGAGGCGCCCCCACATCCAGCTCCAGCGGAAGACGTCGCCGTTCACCACGTTGAAATCCTGGTTCGCCCCTTGCGGCGCGGTCGAGGCCCAGAGCAGGTGGCGGGCGAGCAGCCGCGCGTCGGTCATGTCGGTGAGCCCGTTCCACTGCATCGGCGAACCGGGAAAGCGGAACGGCCGGCCGGTCTCGCGGCAGAGCGTGGCGTAGACGGCGAGCGTCGTGCCCATGTTCATCGCGTTGCCGACCGCCTTGCCGATGACGGTGTGCGGCCGGTGCACGCTCCACGAGAAGCCGTCGCGCCTGGCCGCCGCGAAGACCTCGTCTTCCTGGGCGTAATAGAAATTCTCGACCGGCAGCCGGCCCTGCTCCTCGCGGAACGGGGTCTGGGGCACCGCGCTCTTCCCGTAGGCCTCGAACGGCCCGAGATAGTGCTTCAGGCCCGTCACCAGCGCGACGTGGCGCACGCTGCCGGCGGGCCGCAGCGCGTCGAGGAGGTTGCGCACCATCGCGCCGTTGACCCGGATCATCTCGGCCTCGGTCGGCCGGCGCATCCAGGTCGAGAGCACCACCCGGGTCGGCCGGTGCGGGGCCAAGGCGGCCATGAGCCCGTCCGGGTCCTGCAGATCGGCGGCGACCGGCACGACCCCCTCTTGCGCCGGCGGGTTGCGGGCGAGACCCAGCACGGTCCAGCCGGCCTCGCCCATCACCTCTGCTGCAGCGCTGCCGACGATCCCGCTGGCGCCGACGATCAGCACGGTCTCCGTCATGTCCGGTTCCTTTGTTCGCTCTTGGTCGGCGGGACAACGCGGGCGGGCGTGTCGGGTCCCATGAGAGCTTGCCCCATGCGAGCTTGCCCCATGCGAGCTTGCCCCATGCGAGCTTGCCCCATGCGAGCTTGCCCCATGCGAGCTTGCCCCATGCGGTGGCTTCCCGTCCCGATCTGGCCGTCTGCGAGTTCTTGTTCGAGACATTGCGAACGACTAAATAAATTGACCGTTATACGGCTGATCGAGAGGTGGTCATGGTTGGGGTGGCGACGAAAGTGCTGTCGACGGTGAACACGCCCTATGGGGCCGACCTCTCGGCGCGTCAGCTCGCCGCCAAGATCTTGGATCCGGCCAGCGTCAATGCCAATGATGCCTCAGTTTTTGCGTTTTTCTCCGAGGTAAGCGAAGAGCTTCAGAAGCAGTTCATCGCTTCCATGGGTATCGACGAGGGTCGGGTACGGAGCATCGCCGCTCAGTTTGCGGCCAAGGCTGGATATCCGTTGCCTCTGTCGACTTGAAATCATGCCTCGCGTGCGGCCGAGCCAATGGTCACGACTGTTCGATCTGTCGCTGCGCCTTATCGACCAGGCCAGAGACATTGCGTACGACTTCGATTGGACATTCGGCGGTGGAACGGCCCTGATGTTGCAGATCGATCATCGCGAAAGTCACGATGTCGACCTCTTTCTGGATGATCCGCAAATATTGCCGTTCCTCAACCCAATCGCACAAGATTTGGTGCTGGATCGATGGCCTGATGATTATGAGAGCGACGGCGCGCGGGTGTTGAAGTTGATTTTCGACGGTTTGGGTGAGATCGATTTCATATGTTGTGGGTCGATCACTGATGCGTCCGCGAAAGCATCCGAAGTCCGTGGTCGGAGTGTTCGCGTCGAAACGCCGGCTGAGATCGTTGCCAAAAAGATCTATTGCCGAGGCTCGCGGCTTCAACCGCGCGACATGTTCGACATTGCGGCTGTCGCACAAGAATGCGGCCAGAGCTACGTCGTCGATGCGTTAAAGGCATGCGGGGCGGATCGATGCACCGAGGCGCTGGCCGTTGCCAATGCCATGGACCCGGCATTCGCATCCAGCCTCATGGGGCAACTCATGCTTCGGCCACATAACAGGCATCTGCCGGTCGAGGCGCAATCGACGACTCAAACAATCCTTCGTGTCGCCCTCGGCCTGTAAGCTCGGCACGCCGGTCGAGATCGCCGGCCGTGCCGCGAGCTGGCCATGCCGCTAGGGTATGGCTTCTTCGCCTAGGCCATGCCCCCGACGGAGCCGGACGCGAGGCTCCGCGTTCCTGATCGCGGCAGCGGGGCCTTCGACGGCGCCCCGGCATGCCGGCGGAGGCGCCCGTGGGTCAGCTCGCGACGGTGGACGAGGATCCGTCAAAGTCGGACGCGCAGGAGCCGGAGCGCCGGCTGAAGCCGGCCCTGCTGCTCGGCGCCCTCGGGGTGGTCTACGGCGATATCGGCACGAGCCCGCTCTACGCCTTCAAGGAGGCGGTGAAGGCCGCCGGCCACGGCCAGGCGGAGCCCGCCGCGGTGATCGGCGCGGTGTCGCTGATCCTGTGGGCGCTCCTCGTCGTGGTGTCGTTCAAGTACGCGGTGCTGATCCTGCGGGCCGACAATCACGGCGAGGGCGGCATCGTGGCGATGCTGGCCCTGCTCGGCGCCCGCCACGCCGAGCCCCGCAGCTGGGCCGGCCTCCTCCTGGTGGTCGGGCTGATCGGCGCCGCGCTCCTCTACGGCGACGGGGCGATCACGCCGGCGATCTCGGTGCTCAGCGCCGTCGAGGGCCTGAAGGTCGAGGCGCCCGGCCTCGCCCGCGCGGTGGTGCCGATCACCCTGGCGATCCTGGTCGGGCTGTTTCTGATCCAGAGCAAGGGCGCGGCCTTCATCGGGCGGATCTTCGGCCCGGTGATGCTGGTCTGGTTCGTGGTCCTGGCCTTGTTGGGTCTGGGCGGCATCCTGCACGCGCCGCAGATCCTGGCAGCGCTCAATCCCCTGAAGGCGGTCGAGTTCCTGACCCATGCCGGGTGGGGCGTCAGCTTCGCGATGCTCGGCGCGGCCTTCCTGGCGGTGACCGGCGGCGAGGCGATGTATGCCGATCTCGGCCATTTCGGCGCCCGGCCGATCCGGCTCGCCTGGTTCGGGCTGGTGCTGCCGGCCCTCGTCGTCAACTATTTCGGGCAAGGCGCGGTGCTGCTCGCCGAGCCCGGCGCGATCGAGAACCCATTCTATCATCTCAGTCCCGACTGGGCGCATTACCCGCTGATCGGGCTCGCCACCCTCGCCACCGTCATCGCCTCGCAGGCGATCATTTCCGGCGTATTCTCGCTGACGCAGCAGGCGATGCAGCTCGGCTTCCTGCCCTTCATCCGCATCGTCCATACGGCGCGGGACGCGCAAGGCCAGATCTACGTGCCGGCGGTGAACTGGCTGCTCGCCATCGCGACCTTGAGCGCGGTGCTGATCTTCGAGACCTCGGATGCGCTGGCCGGCGCCTACGGCATCGCGGTCTCGCTCCTGATGGCGATCACGACGCTGCTCGCGGCGCTGATCGCCCGGCGCTGGGGCTACAACCTGCTCCTCGTCCTCCTGGTCAACGGCGCCTTCCTGACGATCGACCTCGTGTTCCTGGGCGCCAACAGCGTGAAGGTGTTCGAGGGCGGCTGGTATCCCCTCGTGCTCACCGCGATCGTCGCCGTGACGATGCTGACCTGGCTCCAGGGTACGCGTCTGACCGAGGCCAACCGGGTCGGCGCCCGCCAGGACGAGGACGCCTTCCTGGCGGCGTTACGCGCCGATCCGCCGATCCGCCTGCCGGGGGCGGGGGCCTTCCTGTCCTCGGCCACCAAGGGCATCCCGCTCCACATGAGCCGGCTGCTCGAGCGCAGCCACGCCCTGCCGTCCCGCTGCACCATCGTCACCGCGCTCTACGAGGAGAAGCCGGTGGTGCCGGCGACGGACCGCGCCGAGGTGACCCAGGTATCCCCCGACCTCTACCGGGTGACGCTCCGCTACGGCTACATGGAGGAGGCCTCGATCCCGGACGGACTCGCCTGCGCGGTGGCCCATCGCGGGTTGCCGGCCGATTTCGTCGAGGACGTCACGGTCTTCATCGGCCATGAGACGATCATCCCCAAGCGCAACCACCGCGGCATGGCGGCGTGGCGCGAGACCCTGTTCGCCTTCATGATGCGCAACGGCGAGCGCACCGGCGCCTTCTTCTGCGTGCCGACCCGGCAGGTGGTGGAGGTGGGGACGGAGATCGAGATCTGAGGAACGTCGGCCGTCCTTGCCTCAGCCGATGACGTTGCTCACCTCGACCAGGTTCTCGTCGGGATCGTAGAAGTAGACCGACAGGATCCGTCCGGTCGCGCCGGTCCGCTCGATCGGCCCATTGATGATCGCGACGCCCTCCCGCGTCAGGTGGGCAATGACCTCGGCGAGCGGCGTATCGGTCAGCAGGCAGAAATCCCCTGCGCCCCGGCTCGGGTGGCGGGTCTGCGGATCGACGCTTGCGTGCAACTGCTGAAGGTTGATCTTCTGAGACCCGAAGTGCAGCGCCCAGCGCCCGGGCGCGATCTCGCGCGCCTCGACGCCGAGCGTGCGCTGGTAGAACGCCACCGTCGAGTCGATGTCGAGGACGACCAGCACGAAGTGATCGATGGCGCGGATGCGGATCGGAGTCATGACGCCCTCCCGGTGGCGGGCCGCTCTCCCAGCTTCGCGCCAAGGCGCAGCAGGTAGCCGTCCGGATCCTGTACCAGGAACTGGCGCTGGCCGACCTCGATCGCGCCGGCCCGGTACCAGGCATCCTCGACCGCCATGAAGAGCGGCCACCCGGCCGCCTCCAGCCGGGCCAGGACCGGCTCCACCGCCGCGACCTCGATCTGGAGGTTGATGCCCCGTCCGAGCGGCCGGTCCATCGGGCCGGTCAGCCAGTGCCGGGCGGTCGGATCGTACTGGTCCAGCATCACCTGCGCCCCGTCGAGGTCGAGATAGGCGAAGCGGTGCTCCGGCCTCTCGTAGGCGATGCGGAAACCGATCAGCTCGACCCAGAAATGCAGGCTTCGCGTGAGGTCGGCGATCAGGAGTTCCGGGGTCAGCCGCGCGAAGGTGAAGGCCATGTCCCTATCCCATCCCCGCCCGGCGATTCGCGCCGGTTGACCGCATGCTGCCGATCCGTGACGCTTGCCGCAACGGCGCCTGAAACGCGCGCCGACAGGACACGCGAAGGGCGGCCGGCGGCCGCCCGGGGGAGGGGACATGAGCCTGTACCACACGCTCGCCGCGCGGGCGGCGGCCGGCCATCCGGTGCGGATCGGGGTGATCGGGGCCGGCAAGTTCGGCTCGATGTTCCTGTCGCAGGCGCCGCGCACGCCGGGCCTGCACGTCGTCGGCATCGCCGATCTCGATCCCCAGCGGGCGCGCGCTGCCCTCGCCCGGGTCGGCTGGCCGGTGGAGCGCTATGACGCCAGGAGCATGGCCGAGGCGATGCGCAACGGCACGACCTTCCTCACCGACGATGCGGAAGGGTTGATCGGTGCGGACGGGATCGAGGTGATCGTCGAGGCCACGGGGCATCCGGGCGCCGGCATCCGGCACGCGCTCGCCTGCTGCCGGCACAAGCGCCACATCGTGATGGTCAATGTCGAGGCCGACGCGCTGGCCGGCCCCCTCATCGCCCGCAAGGCGGCGGAGGCCGGGATCGTCTATTCCTTCGCCTATGGCGACCAGCCGGCGCTCATCGCCGAACTCGTCGACTGGGCCCGCACGGCGGGGTTCCGGGTGGTCTGCGCCGGCAAGGGCACCAAGTACCTGCCGGTCTACCACGCCTCGACCCCCGACACGGTCTGGGGCCATTACGGCTTCACCGAGGAGCAGGTCGCGGGCGGCGACTTCAACCGGCAGATGTTCAACTCCTTCCTCGACGGCACCAAATCGGCGCTGGAGATGGCCGCTGTCGCCAATGCCTGCGACCTGACGCCCCCGCCCGCCGGCCTCGCCTTCCCGGCTTGCGGCGTCGACGACCTGCCGACCCTGCTGAAACCGCAATCGGCCGGCGGCATCCTGCCGGTGGACGGCACGGTCGAGGTGGTGTCGTCGCTCGAGCGCGACGGCCGCCCGGTGTTTCGCGATCTGCGCTGGGGCGTCTACGCCACCTTCGAGGCGCCCTCCGACTACGTCCGCAAGTGCTTTGCGGAGTACGGCCTGAAGACCGATCCGAGCGGCAACTACAGCGCGATGTACAAGCCCTATCACCTGATCGGGCTCGAACTCGGGATCTCGGTCGCCAGCATCGCGGTCCGCGGCGAGGCGACCGGCACGACCCGGGGCTTCTCCGGCGACGTGGTGGCGACCGCCAAGCGCGACCTGAAGGCCGGCGAGCGCCTGGACGGGGAGGGCGGCTACACGGTCTATGGCCGGCTGATGCCGGCGCGCGATTCGCTCGCGGCCGGCGGCCTGCCGATCGGGCTGGCGCACGGCCTCACCCTCACCCGCCCGGTCGCCGCCGGCAAGCCGGTGAGCTGGGACGACGTGGCGTTCTCGGCCGACGACCCGGCGATCCGGTTCCGGCGCGAGATGGAAGAGGTTTTTCGCGGGGAGGCGGGCGGGGCCTGACCCGGGAGCATTCTCCGACAGAGTGGATGCCGGTTCGTCGTAGACAATTTGGCGCAAGGCCCGAGTTCGTTGGGCTTTTCCCATCTGCAACCTCATCCTGAGGTGTCAGCCGATTTTCAATCGGCTGACACCTCAGGATGAGGTCGTGGGCGGGAAGGGGCGGCGACTCTCTGGGCAGCTTCTGCCGCGTACCGTGTGCGATGCGATCGTGACGCTCTCTCGCGTCATTCCTCCTGGGAATGGTTCCGTTCCCGAACGGTCTTGGACATGGGCACGTCCCGCCTCCAGGGTCGGCGAAGCGACGACAGGCGGGAGGACGGCCGGGGCTCAACCCCGGCCCGGCGCTACGCCGGGAGCGCACGGCTCCCGCGTGAAAAGGCCTGCGCAACGTCCGGAGGAGCGACCATGACCGCCACCATTGATCGCGGCGAGACCCGAGCCGAAGCACCCCCCGCCGCCGCGGACGAGGCGGCGCGCCGGCGCGGCGTCGTCGCAGCGGTGATCGGCAACACCCTCGAATTCTACGACTTCACCACCTACGCCTTCTTCGCCGTCACGATCGGCCGGACCTTCTTCCCGGCCGGCGATCCCTGGGTCAGCTTGCTCGCCTCGGTCGCCACCTTCGGCATCGGCTTCGTCACCCGGCCGATCGGCGGCGTGGTCATCGGCGCCTATGCCGACCGGGCCGGGCGCAAGCCGGCGATGATGCTGACCATCGCCCTGATGGCGATCGGCATGCTGATGCTGGCCCTGACACCCGGCTACGCCACGATCGGCATGGCCGCGCCGATCCTGGTGGTGATCGGGCGGCTGATCCAGGGCTTCGCGCTCGGCGGCGAGGTCGGTCCCTCGACGGCCTACCTCATCGAGAGCGCGCCGCCGGGCAGGCGCGGCCTCTATGCCAGCTGGCAGATCGCCAGCCAGGGCCTCGCGACGCTCAGCGCCGGCACGATCGGCGTGGTCCTGTCGCTGGGCCTGAGCCCCGACCAGATGCAGGCCTGGGGCTGGCGGATCCCGTTCCTGCTCGGCCTGCTCATCATCCCGGTCGGGATCTACATCCGCCGCGCGATGCCCGAGACCGCCGGCGAGAGCACCGGCCACGCCGAGGCCACCACCGGCGCCGTGCTCGCCCGGCTGCTGCGGGACCATGGCCGCACCCTGGCGCTGGTCGTGCCGATCCTGCTCTGCGGCACGGTCTCGACCTATGTCGGCAACTACATGACCACCTACGCGATCACGACCCTGAAGCTGCCGGCGGGCCTCTCGATCGCCGCGACGGCGGTGGTCGGCGCCTGCATCCTGGTGTTCTCCGTGCTGGCCGGCCGGCTCGCCGACATTTACGGCCGACGCCTGGTGATGATCGTGCCGCGGGTGCTGCTGCTGCTCTCTGCCTATCCGGCCTTCCTGCTGATGACGCAGGCACCCGGCCCGGCGACGCTGCTCGGCATGTCGGCGCTGCTGGCGACCCTCAGCGCCATGAGCGCCGCGGCGAGCCTGGTGGTGATCCCCGAACTCCTGCCGCGCAGCGTGCGCAGCGCCGGCCTCTCGGTGGCCTACGCCTTCGTCGTCACGGTGTTCGGCGGCACGACGCAGCTGGTGGTGACCTGGCTCATCGGCGTCACCGGTGATCCGCTCGCGCCGGCCTGGTACGTCATCGCGACGAGCGTGGTGGGCGTCGCCGCGATGCTCGCCACGCCCGAGACGAAGGCGATGGCGCTCGCCGCGTAGGCGGGGGGGCGGCCCGGGGCCGCATCCGGCCGCTCGCGGCCATTCGGCATGTCACGCTCGGGTGTTGGAAAACAGGTGTTTTCCGACATCCAGGATTACCGGTAGGGCGACCGAGTCGCGTGATCTGAAAGGCTGGATGAGGCAGGGCTCGAACCCCGCCGGCCCGAAGGCCTGGCGGGGCGTGTCGTGCCCACACGACGAGGAGCTGATACGCGACGCCGCTCGCGGGCAGAATGGCTGGGCGTGGTTACCATCCTCCAAAGAAGCTCACCGGATGGTCTCTCGCTATTGGGTTGACCATGACAGGCATGCCAGGGGGCTGCTTTCGACCCTGAGCGGTCGTCATAACGGAACAGTTCGATCTTATCGCGACTTCTGTTTTCTCCAGAAATAGAAGCCGAACAGGATCGCAGCGTAGAGCGTCCAAAGCGCTAAGCACGCTTGCCTCCACCACAGACTGTCCTTACCAAGTCGCGACATTACGAAGAGCAGCACGCTCACGACGAGGGTTAGCGCGAAGCCGAAGTCAATATCGTGCCGGTGCCAGAACCGTGCGAGCCACGCACGAGTTGGCGACCGACTGGCCTTGACCTTCTTCACTCCGTCGCGGCACATCATCGCCTCCTCACTGCTGGAAAGGTCGGACTTTTGTCGGGAGTGCCCGCTCATCGAAATAGCATAAGCCAGTACTTCCGTTTCCCACCCCATGCGGTCATTTGGCAGGTCCAAGCCTGTGTGCGGAAAACATGTGCTTGACGGCGGTGTGCCGGCCAGCTGGCCACCTGACCGATCTCCGCTGTGGAAGGCGCACGACAAACCCTGTCGGATTGATGCCGTAGACGGAAACCGGGATTGGAAGGTTTTCCGCACAGGCCGGTCGGGGCCATGCGGGCGTCGACCACCGGTCTCCGCCCTCTGAAGCCGCTCACACGGTCGCGCCAACCATGGTTCGCCCTACACCTCGAACTCCCGATCCACCGGCACCTGCATCCCGGTGACGAGCGCGTTGGTGGTGTTCGCCATCCCGATCACCGCCAGCAACTCCCCGTACTGCGCCTCGGTCATGCCCTTGGCGCGCGCGGCGGCGGTGTGGGAGTGGATGCAGTAGCTGCACCCGTTGGCGGTCGAGACCGCGATGTAGATCAGCTCCTTGGTCAGCGGGTCGAGGGCGCCGTCGGCGGCCATCACCTGCTTCAGATCGGCCCAGGTGCGCTCCAGCAAAGCCGGCTGGTTGGCGAGCGCGCGCCAGAAATTGTTGATGAAGTCCGAGCGGCGCAAAGCCCGGATGTCGTCGAACACCGCCTTGACGCGGGGATGGCCTTCCGCCTCCGCGTCGCTCCACAATCTCACGGTCGCCATGCCGGTTCTCCCGAGGAAACCGGCATGGTCGGCCAGGGCGCTCCTTCCGTCGAGGGGGTCAGCGCCGGGAAGCGGCGTCGAACCCGTCCGGCACCCGGCCGGACGGGGTGGCGAGGGCGTAGGGCCCGCGGGCGAGGAACCGGCCGGAGCCCGGCGCGGCCAGAACCTGGCCCTCGCGCACCGCGATCTCGCCGCGCCGGATCGTCATCGTCGGCAGGCCCTTGAGGCGCATCCCCTCCCAGGGGGTGTAGTCGATGGCGTGGTGCAGGTCCGAGTTCGTCAGGACCCGCTCGGCATCCGGGTTCCACAGCACCAGGTCGGCATCGGCGCCCGGCGCCAGGGTGCCTTTCCGCCCGGCGAGGCCGAACAGGCGGGCGGCGTTGGTCGAGGTCAGGCGCACGAAGGTCGGCAGGTCGATGCGCCCGGCCGAGACGCCCTCGGAGAACAGCACCGGCAGCCGGGTCTCGATCCCCGGCACGCCGTTCGGGATCGCGTTGAAGGCCGGCATCCCGTCGGGCCGCGCCTTGGCCCCGCCCTGGCCGTAGCCGCTGCTGCCGGGATCGCGCTTGGCGGTGGAAAAGGAGAAGCCGCAATGGTCGGAGGAGACGACGTCGAGCGTGCCCTCGCGGATGCGGGCCCAGATCCGTTCCGCTTCGCCGGGCGCCCGGAGGGCCGGCGAGCACACCACCTTGGCGCCCTCGAAATTCGGCTTCGCCAGGTCGTCGGTCGAGAGGGTCAGGTATTGCGGGCAGGTCTCGCCCCAGACCTTGATGCCCCGCGCCCGCGCCCGGGCGATCTCCTCCGCCGCCTCGTCGCAGGAGACGTGGAAGACCTGGATCGGCTGGTCGACGAGTTCGGCAAGCGCGATGGCCCGGTGCGTCGCCTCGCGCTCGACCACCGGCGGGCGGGCCCAGGCGTGCTGGAGCGGGTCGGTGAGGCCGGCCTCCAGCAGCGCGCGGATGCGCCAGCCGATGGCGTCGTAATTCTCGCAATGCACCGTCACGAAGGCGCCGAGGCGGCGAGCGGTCGCCAGCACCTCCAGGAACTGCCCGTCGGTGAGCCGCAACGGATCGTAGGTGAGGAAGACCTTGAGGCTGCGGATGCCGCGGGCGACCAGCGCCGGCACCTCGCGCTCCAGCACGTCGGGCGTCGGGTCGGTGATGATCTGGTGGAAGCTGTAATCGGCGCGCGAGGCCCGGGCGCTGGCCTCGTAGCCCTCGGCGGTCGCGGCGATCGGGTGCCCCTTCCATTGCGGCACGAAGCAGATGAACGAGGTGGTGCCGCCGGCGAGCGCCGCGGCCGAGCCGCTGGCAAAGCTCTCCTCCTGCACGCCGCCGCCCTCGGCGGGCTCTTCGATATGGCAATGCGGATCGAGGCCGCCGGGCGTGACGATCATCCCCGTGGCGTCGATCTCCTCGCGCCCGCGCCGCAAGGACCGGCCCACGGCGGCGATCACCCCGTCGCGGATGCCGAGATCGGCTTCGAACACCTCCGCCGGGCCGGCGAGCGTTCCGCCGCGCACCACCAGGTCGTAATCGAAATCGTGGCTCGTCATCGCGGTTCCTCCCTGGAGGCGGGTGTAGGAAGTGCCTTGAAACACTGTCAATTCCGGTCCTGGCCGGATGCCGGCGCGGTGGGCAGCCGGCCTCTTATTTGAGCGCCGGCCCGCGGGCCGTGCCCGCCCGGGCGGCAGGTGACGCAAGCAGCCGGTTCCGCCGGACGGCCGGTTTGACAACCCGTCCGGGCCGGCGGACAACATTCGCACCGCAGAGGTTCCGGCCGCACCGAGCCAACGGGGATTCCGTCGGCACGGGGCGCGCATAAAGGCGCCCGCGGCCCCGACGTGGAGGAACCCCCATGACGATTCGGTTGGATGCGCCGAGCCGGCGCGGCCTGATGCTCGGCGCGGCGGCCGCCGCGGTGACGGCCGGTCTGCCGGGTGCGGCGAGCGCCAAGGCGCCGATGCTGCACAGCCAGAGCCCCTACTTCTACCGCTTCACCCTCGGCGATGCCGAGGCCACCATGGTCTCCGACGGCACCCTGCCGCTCGGCGACCCCCATTCCAACTTCCTCGGCCTCACCCCGGCCGAGATGGACGCGCAGCTCAACAACAACTTCCTGCCGCTGTCGAACGCGGTGCTGGAGCAGAACATCCTGATCCTCAACACCGGCAGCAAGCTGGTGCTGTTCGATACCGGCATGGGCTCGCTCAAGCTGTTCGGGCCGACCACCGGCAAGCTGCTTACCACGATGCGCCAGGCCGGCATCGACCCGAAGGACATCGACGCCGTGGTGATGAGCCACGCCCATGTCGACCATTGCGGCGGCTGCGTCGGCGACGACGGCACGCCGCATTTCCCCAACGCCCAGTACTACATCTCGCAGGCCGATTTCGACTACTGGACCGATCCGGCCAAGGTGCCGGCCTCGTTCAGCGCCTTCCTCGACACGGCGCGCAAGAACCTGCTGCCGATCCGCGACCGCCTCGTCTTCGTCAAGGACGGCCAGGAATTCCTGCCCGGCATCCAGGCGATCGCGGCGCCCGGCCACAGCATCGGCCACACGATGTTCATGATCACCTCGGGCAAGGACAGCCTCTGCTACCTCGGCGACCTGACGCACCACCCGGTGCTGCTGATGGAGAAGCCGCTGACCGAGTTCGCCTACGACACCGACCCGAAGCAATCGGCCCAGACCCGGCTCAGGATGCTGACCATGCTCGCCAAGAACCGGATCCCGGTGCTCGCCTACCACTTCGCCTGGCCGGGCATCGGCCACGTCGCGGAGAACGGGCAGGGCGGGTTCCGGTACTATCCGCAGGCGATGAAGATGGAGCTGTAGGGGCAGAGGTCGACTATCTTCGACCTCTCCGCCGCACTGCGTCATCCCGGGGCTCGTCGAAGCCGAAAACCCGGGATCCATAACCACTGACGATGCTTGAAAAGGCGGACAGCGTTCCGTCTCATCTTGGAGCCTCGGCGGTTATGGATCCCGGGTTCCGCTGCGCGGCCCCGGGATGACGCTCAGGAGGCATCCGGAACGCCTCACCCCGCCTTCGGCCGCGGCCCATACGACTTGAACCGCTCCATCGCCTCCGCCACCTCGGCCTCGCTCAGGATGTGCGGCCGGCCGACCTGGAGCGCCACGGCGTATTGCCGGCACAGGGTCTCGAGCTCGACCGCCAGCCACAGGGCCTTCGCCAGGCTCGGCCCGGTGGCGATCATGCCGTGGTTGGCGAGCAGGCAGCAGGTGCGATCCTCCAGCGCCTCCAGGGCCCGCTGCGACAATGCCTCGGTGCCGAACAGGGCGTAGCCGCCGCAGCGCACGGTCGGCCCGCCGGCGGCGGCGATCATGTAATGGGCCGCCGGGATGTCCTTGCGGCACATCGCGAAGGCGGTGCAGTAGGTCGGGTGGGCGTGGACGATGGCCGAGACGTCGGGGCGGGCCCGCAGGATGTCGCGGTGGAAGCGCCACTCGGAGGAGGGCGCGAGGGCATGCTCGGCCCGGCCGTCCATGGTCATCGGCACGATGTCGTCGGGCGTCATCTCCTCGTAGGGCAGCCCCGAGGGGGTGATGAGCAGGCCGTCGCCGAACCGCGCCGAGACATTGCCGGCGGTGCCCTGGTTCAGGCCCTGCTCGGCCATGCTGCGGCAGGTCGCGACGATGCCGGCCCGCAAGCTCGCTTCGGTCTCAGCCATTCCCCGTCTCCTGCGGCTCCCTCCTGTCAGCCATAGAGTCTTGCCGGCGCCCGAGCCAGAGGCCGTTGACGAGCCAGGCGAGCGACAGCGGCACCGCCAGGACCGAGAGCGCGGTGGCGCTCAGGCCGAGCCAGGCCACGAGGGTATAGGACCAGGCGCCGACCTGGTCGCCGAGGCGGTAGACCACCGTGTCGATGAAGGCCTTGGCCTTGTAGCGGTCCTCCCGCGGCAGCACGGTGAACAGCACCTCGCGCACCGGCCGGGCGATGGCGAAGTTGCCGGCCCGGCGCAAGACCCCGAACACCACCACGCTGGCGATGGTGGGCGCCACCGCGAGCAGCCCGAAGCCGAGCGCGCTGACCAGCGGCAGGATCGCCAGGGTGAGCCCGACGCCGAGCCGCTTCACGATCCGCCCGGTGAGGAAGAGCTGGATGCCGAGCGTCAGCACGTTCACCGCGAGATCGACGCTGGCGAAGAACGCCGTCTGCGATCCACGATCCGGGAAGCTGCGTTTCGCGATGCCGGCCTGCTCGAAGTAGAGGAAGGTCGAGGTGATCGAGAACAGCAGCAGGAACAGGCAGATGCCGAGCAGGTAGGGCGAGCCGAGCACCCGGCTGATGCCGGCGAACGGGCTGCCGCCGATGGCCTGCGCCGCCTCTCCCGGCTCGCGCGACAGGGCGTCGGAGATCCGCGACAGACCCCGCATGCTGATGACCGCGACTTCGAGGAGCGCGGCCGCCGCGAGCAGCAGGAAGGGGATGGGCACGTCGCGTGCCAGCACCGCGGTGACGGCCGAGCCGGTGATGGCGCCGAGCGTGGCGCCCGCCGCGATGAAGCCGAACAGCCTTTTGCCCTGCTCGGTATCGAACACGTCGACGATCGTCGCCCAGAAGATCGAGACCACGAACAGATTGAAGATCGACAGCCAGACGAAGAACACCCGGCCGATCCACACCGCCTCCTCGGGCCCGCTGCGATACAGGACCACCGCGAAGACCAGGATGTTGGCGGCGAAGAAGCGGTAGGTGATCGGGATGAAGCGGGAGCGCGGCAGCTTGCGCACCAGCCAGCCGAACGGCACGTTGAGCACCAGCATGCCCACCAGCGTGGCGGTGAACAGCCAGGGCAGGTTCTCGAGCCCGCCGGCCAGCCCCATCTGGTCGCGGATCGGCCGCATCACGTAGTAGGACGAGAGCAGGGCGAAGATGTAGAGCCAGGCCCAGCCCAGAGCCGGCACCTCCTCCGGCCGCACGTCGGTGAGGCGCCGGAGCCAGCCCGGCACCTTCAGGCCTGCCTGAGCCGCCTGCGCGGCGTCCACGGTCATTCGGTGACCCCGAAGGCCTTGCGCGCCTCGGGCCCGGTCGCGTCCCGCTGGAAGCCGGGGCTGCCCATCTGGAATTTCCTTGCCGCGTCGAGGCCGCCGACCACCACCGGCTCGAAGCCGGCATCGCGCACCAGGGTCGCGGCGACGCTGAGCGCCTGCTTGTTGTCGCCTGCGATCGGCACCGCCATCGGGGCGCCGGAGCGATGGGCGTTCTGGGCGAAGAGCCGGTAATTCGCGGCGTTGAAGGCCCGCACCAGCCGGGCGCCGGGGAGGTACTTGGCCGAGGTGGCGCCGATGCCGGCGCTCTCGGCCTCCGCCGCCAGCTCGCCGTCGCGGGCCTGGGTGGCGTTGCCGGCATCGAGCACGACCTTGCCCTTCAGGGCCGCGCCGTAGGTTTTTCCAAGGTCCGGATAGGCCTTGTAGGGCACCGCGATCAGCACCGCGTCGCCGAAGGCGAGGGCCTGCTCGACCGTGCCGGCCTTCGCCAGCGGCCCGAGCTTTTCCACCAGCGGCTTCAGGTCCTCCGGGTGGCGCGAGGCGAACATCACCGGGTGGCCGGCCTTGACCCACAGGCCCCCGATCGTCCCGCCGATATTGCCGCCGCCGATCACCGCGATCGGACTCTTGGATTCTTGCGCGAAGGCGGGAGCGGCGGCGAGCGCCAGGGCCATCACCCCGGCGAGCAGCAGCGTGCGGCGATCACAGGCCATCGATGAACTCCTCCATCTTGCGGCGGGTCGCGGCGTCGGGCAGGCGCCCGCGCGCGGCGCCGAGATTGTCCTCGACGTAGCGCACCTGCGCGGTGCCGGGGACCGGGCAGGTCACCGCCTCGTGCGACAGGACGTATTTGAGAAAGAATTGCGGCCAGCTCTGGCAGTCGAACTCGGCGGCCCATGGCGGCAGGTCGCGGCCGCGCACCAGGGTGAACAGCCGCTCGCGTCCGAACGGCACGTTGACCATCACGGCGATGCCGCGCTCACGCGCCAGGGGCAGGATGCGCTCGGCGGCTTTTCTGGCATCGACCGCGTAGTTCACCTGGATCACGTCGAGCGTGTCGGCCTTCATCAGGGCTTCGAGGTCGGCGTATTGCGCCTCGGCCCAGGTCGTGGCGCCGAGATAGCGGATGCGCCGCGATGCCTTGAGTTCGCGCAGCAGCGGCAGCTGCGCCTGCGGGTCGATCAGGTTGTGGACCGCGATCAGGTCGATCCGGTCGGTGCCCAGCCGCCGGAACGACTGCTCGATCTGCGCCTGACCCGCCTCGCGGCCCTTGGCCGCCACCTTGCTGCACAGGAAGACCTTGTCGCGAAGTCCCGTCTCCTTGAGGATCCGGCCCAGCACCTCCTCGGCCCGGCCGTAATCCGGCGCGGTGTCGATCACGGTGCCGCCCAAGGCCACGAACTTCGCCACGGTCTCGCGCAACGGCGCCATCGCATCCGAATCCGGCGCCACGTCGTAGCGCCGCGAGGTGCCGATGCCGATCGCCGGCACCGTCTCGCCGGTGGAGGGGATCGGGCGGCGGATCGGGCCGTCGCCTTGCGCGAAGGCGCGGCCAGAGACCAGGCCGGCCAGGGAGCAGGCGAAGGAGCCGGCCAGTACGGCGCGGCGGTGGAGCGTCATGCAAAGGTCCCTTCGGCTCGTCGATCGCCGGCGGGAGAGTAGGGCGCGGCGGGAGGCCTGCCCACGGCGCGCCCGCACACAAGCGCTTGAGGGAAAGCGGCCGGGAATGACTCTCGGCGCAGGCTCGATCCGCGAGGACGTCGCGGAGTTCCTCTTTCTCCCAGTCACGACCTCATCCTGAGGTGCGACCGTAGGGAGCCTCGAAGGAGGGCTCCATTGATCTCGGCGATTTCTGGAGCTCTCCTTCGAGGCTCCGCGATCTGCGATCGCTCCACACCTCGGGACGAGGTCGCGGGTGGGATGCAATCTGCCGATAAATCGGAGCGATCCTCACCCCAGCCGCGCCGGCAACCTCGAAAACCCCCGGAACCGCACCCTTTGCGAGCGCTCCGGCACCCCGTCGAGGTGGTAATCCGGGAAGCGCGCCAGAAAGCGCGACAGCGCGATCCGGCCTTCCAGCCGGGCCACCGCCATGCCGACGCATTGGTGGATGCCGCTCGCGAAGGCGAGGTGGCGGTTGGGGTCGCGGGCGACGTCGAAGATGTCGGGGTCGGGAAACTGCGCCGGGTCGCGGTTGGCGGCGCCGATGCCGAGCGTGATCTGGGTGCCGGCCGGGAAGTCTCGGCCCTCGATCGCGAAATCCGTCGTCGCCACGCGGTTGCCGAGCTGGTTCGAGCTCTCGAAGCGCAGGATCTCTTCCACGGCCTTGCGCATCAGGTCCGGCTCGGCGAGGAGCCGCGCCCGCGCGTCCGGATGCTCGGTCAGCAGGTGCAGACCGTTGCCGATCAGGTTGGTGGTGGTCTCGTGCCCGGCATTGAGGATGAAGATGCAGTTCTGCAGCAACTCCTCCGGCGAGAGCCGTTCGCCGCCGACCTCGCCCTGGATCAGCCGGGTGAGGATGTCCTTGTCCGGATCGCCCGGATTCCGGCGCCTTTCTTCGACGAGGCCGCCGAGATAGGCCAGGAACGCGGTCACCGCCCGGTTGCCGGCCGCCTCCACCTCCGGCGACAGGACGGGTTCGAGGGCGCCGAGGATCGCCAGCGACCAGTCCCGCAGCGGTCCGCGCTCGTCCCGCGGCACGCCGAGCAGGTTGCCGATCACCTCGACGGGGATCGCGGCGGCGAAATCCTCGATCAGGTCGATCCGGCCCCGCGCCTCCGCCGCGTCGAGGAGGGTGTCCACCAGCGCGACGATGCCGGCCTCCATCGCGGCGACCGCCCGCGGCGTCAGGGCGCCGGCGATGATGCGCCGGACCCGGGTGTGGCGCGGCGGATCGTTGAAGACGAGGCTCGTGGTGTGGTGCCGGTAGAGCGGACAAGCTCCCGTCTCCGACGCCCGGAACTCTGCGCTGTTGAACTTGGCTCCGAACTCGACGGTCTTGTCCGAGCTGAAGGTCGCGGCGTCCTTGTAGACCCGCTCCAGGTCGGCATAGCGCGTGAGCAGGATCTGCCCGTTGCCGAAGGCATGGACCGGGGCGTGCGCGCGGAGCGCCGCGTAGAACGGGTAGGGGTTCGCGATGAACCCCTCCGGCAGGCGCCGCAGGTCGAAGCCTTCGGCGAGGGCTGCATCAGCCATCGCTTTACCCGCGCTCCTTCGGGGCGCAGGCCGGGTTCATCGGCAGGAACGCCTCGCCTTGCGGGATGGTGCGCAGCACCTCGTAGAGATCCCAGGGGCCCTTGGAGGCGGCGGGCTCCTTCGCCCGGTAGAGCACGGGGTCGTAGAGCAGGCGCCCGTCGGCCCGCAAGGTGGCGGGATGGTCGAAGAACGCCACCGGCAGGGCCCGCATGGCGGCGTTCGCCGCCACCGCCTCGTCGGTGCCGGCCTTGTCGACCGCCTTCAGGTAATGGGTGACCGCTGCGTAGATCAGCGCCTGGTTCTTCGTCGGCATCGCGCCGGTGCGCTCGAAGAAGCGCTTGGCGAAGGCGCGGGCGGCGTCGTTCTGGTCCCAGTAGAACGCCGAGGAGAAGGTCAGGCCATGCGCCACCGGCAGGCCGAGGCCCTTGATGTCGGTGACGTAGACGAGAAAGCCCGTCAGCGTCTGGCGGCCCCCGGTCAGCCCGAACTCGTCGGCCTGCTTGACCGCCTTGGTGAAGTCGTCGCCGACGCTGGCAAACGCCACCACGTCCGCGCCCGAGCTCTGGGCCTGGAGCAGGAAGGACGAATAGTCGGCGGTGTTGATCGGGTGGCGCGAGGTGCCCACCACCTTGCCGCCGAGCGACTCGACGACGGTGGTCGCCTCCTTCTGCAGCGCGTGGCCGAAGGCGTGGTCGACGGTGATGAAGTACCAGGACTTGCCGCCGCGCTCGAACACGGCGCGGGCCGTGCCGGCGGTCAGCGCGTGGGTATCGTCGGTCCAGTGCGAGCTGACGGGGGAGCAGGTCTTGGCGGTGAGGTCGGAGGTCGCCGCCGCGGTGATCATCACCGTGCGGTTCTTCTCCTTGGCCACCGCCTGGACGGCGAGCGCGATCGCCGTCACCGGCAGGTCGACGACGGCATCGACCTTGTCGACGTCGTACCAGCGCCGGGCGATTGCAGAGGCCACGTCCGGCTTGTTCTGGTGGTCGGCCGAGACGATCTCGACCGGCTTGCCCCGGACGCTGCCGCCGAAATCCTTGGCCGCCATCTCGGCCGCTGCCACCGAGCCGCGCCCGCCGCTATCGGCGTAGGGGCCCGAGAGATCGGTGAGCACGCCGATCCGCACCACGTCGTCGGAGATCTGCGCCGCTGCCGGGCCCGCGAGAACCGCGAGCGTCAGGACGGCCCCGCACAGGCGGGTGGCGAAACGGGTCATCGGTCGGTTCCTCCCGGCGCCCGCGTCGTTCCCGCGCGTGGTCGCCCTGTCGTCACTTCCGCCTTCACAGCCGATCCGCGCCGGGATGGCAAGGGTTTCCGGGATGGCAAGGGTTTCCGGGATCGCAAGGGTTTCCGGGATTGTCGGAGGCGGGAACCCCGCGCCCGGCGGCAGGGGCGGAGATTTAAGCACGATAGCGATCGACCCGTGGGATCGGTGGGTCTTCCCGGGATGCCGGATCGTGGGAGCTTGGGCCGCGGGGTGAAGCACGCTACGGTCGAACCCTGCCGCTGCGTCCAGTCCTCCCGGTCATGGCGGCCGGTGTCGACGCTGACGTGAGCCATCGAGGTCGCCCGTATGCTGAAGCCCAAGCCGAGCCTCGGCCTCCTCGCCGACCTGCTCGACGGCCTCGACATCGGCCTGTGCGCGTTCGACGCCGACGACCGGACGCTCGCCTGGAACCAGACCTTCCTCTACCTCTTCCCCGAGCATGACGGGTTCGTGCATGCCGGCGAGCATTACCGCGAGAACCTGCGGCGCTTCTATCGCGCCCGCCTGACCTCCGACGAGTTCCGCTACGTCGAGGAATACATCGCGAGCGGGATCGCCCGTCACCAGGCTCAGACCCGGCCGTTCGAGTTCGAGCATCGCGGCACCTGGCTGCAGGTCTCGGCCCAGACCATCCCGGGCCTCGGCCGGGTGCGGCTGTGGCGGCAGATCACCCGGGAGGCCGGCTCGTCCCCCCGGTCCCCCGCCGCGGAGGCCGGCAACGGGGCGCCGGACGGAATCGCGGCGGCGAATGCCGACGGGCGCATCGTCTCGGCCAACTGGCAGTTCGGCCAGCTCTACGGCCTGTCCCCCGCCGAGGCCGCGGGCCTGACCCTCGAGGCGGTGGTGGCGCGGGCCTGGCAGGATTCCGGCGAGGCCGCGCCGGCCCAGCTCCTGGCGCACTTGCGCGAATCCCAGCATTTCGCCGGGGCCCCGTTCGAGGTGCCGCTGCCGGGCGAGCGCTGGATCCGGGTGATCGAGCGGGTACGCGAAGGCGGGGCGCGCACCGGCTTCCACTTCGACATCAGCGCGCTCAAGCGCGAGCAGGCGACGCTCCGGGCCGCCGGGGAAGAGGCCCTGCGCAGCGCGAGCCATTTCCGCGGCATCATCGAGCACGCGCCGTCCGGGATGCTGGTGGTCGATGCCGCGGGCCGGCTGGTCGAGGCGAACCGCGCCTTCCGCTCCGCCCTCGGGGAGGGCGCCGACCCGGTCGGCCGGCCGCTCGCCGACCTCGTCGCGCCGGAGGATGCGGGCGTGCTGGCGGAGATGCTGGCGGCGTCGGCGCAAGCCGCCGGGGATCGCGGGCCGGCGGTGCGCGAGATGCGCTTTCCCCGCCCGAATGGCGGCCCGATCTGGGCTCGGGTCTCGGCGGTGGGCCTGCACCTGCCGCAAAACCCGGTCTCGACCCTGCTCCAGGTCGAGGACATCACCGCCCGGCGCGAGGCCGAGCGGCGCATCGCCCACATGGCGCGCCACGATGCGCTGACCGACCTGCCGAACCGCACCCTGTTCCGCGAGCGCCTCGATGCCCTGCTCCGGCAGGGCGCCGGCGCGATCCTGTGGCTCGACCTCGACCGGTTCAAGGTGGTCAACGACACCCTCGGCCACGCCGCCGGCGACACGCTCCTGTGCGAGGTCGCCCGGCGGATGCGGGCGGTTCTGCGCCCCGACGACACCATCGCGCGGCTCGGCGGCGACGAGTTCGCGGTGCTCCTCGGCGACGGCGACCCGCTGGCGGCGTCGCAGGCCGCGGGCCGCCTGATCGCGGCGATGCAGGCGCCGGTCGTCGTCGCCGGCCGGCCGATGCATGTCGGCGTCAGCATCGGCGTCGTGCTCGCCCCCTGCCACGGCCGCGACGCCGACACGCTGATGGCCCGGGCCGACCGGGCGCTCTACGGCGCCAAGGCCGCCGGCCGCAGTACCTTCCGGCTCTACGATCCGGGCATGGATGCGGCGGTCGCCGAGCAGCACGGCCTCGAGCTCGACCTGCGCCTCGGCCTGGAGCGCGGCGAATTCGAGCTGCATTACCAGCCGATCGTCACCGCGGCCGAGCGCCGGCTCGTCTGCCGCGAGGCCCTGGTGCGCTGGCGCCACCCGACCCGCGGCCTGGTGGCGCCGGGTGCCTTCATCCCGCTTGCCGAGGCGACCGGCCTGATCGACCGCCTCGGCACCTGGATCCTGCACCAGGCCTGCCGCGACGCGGCGACCTGGGCCGACGGCACCCGCGTCGCCGTCAACGTCTCTGCCGCGCAGGTGAAGCACGGGCCACTGATCGCCGCCGTCCAGTCCGCCTTGCGCGAATCCGGCCTGGCGGCGGACCGGCTCGAGATCGAGATCACCGAGAGCCTGCTGATCGAGGGCGACGCTGCCGACCTGCTCCTGGCCCTTCGCCGCCTCGGCGTGCGCATCGCGCTGGACGATTTCGGCACCGGCTATTCCAGCTTGAGCTACCTGCGCCGCTTCCCCTTCGACGCGATCAAGATCGACCGCTCGTTCATCGCCGACATCGCCGATCCGGATACCGCCGCGATCGTGCGCGCCGTGGTCGGCATCGCGGCCCAGCTCGGCGCCACCATCACCGCCGAGGGCATCGAGACCGAGGCCCAGTACGCGGCGGTGCGGCGGGAGGGATGCACGGAGGTCCAGGGCTACCTGTTCGGGCGGCCGGTGCCGCTGGACGGGGTGCCGGCGGAGGAGCATCACGTGAAGGCGTGAGCCGCGCGCCGTCTCGCGGCCGTCACCCTTCCGCAGGTCCGCACCCCGATGAGCACAGCACAGCCGAGCCGGGATCAAGACGCCATCACCGCGACGGTCTGGGAGCCGGGCTACGACATTCCGGCCCGGGTGGGCGATCCCGTCGCTGCGGTCGCGACGCCTGCCCTGATCGTCGATCTCGACGCGTTCGAGCGCAACCTCGACCGGATGCGCCGCCGCGCCGCGGAACTCGGGGTTTCGCTGCGGGCCCACGCCAAGATGCACAAATCCGCCGATGTGGCGCAGGCCCAGACCACGCGGGGCGGCGCCGTCGGTGTCTGCTGCCAGAAGGTCTCGGAGGCCGAGGCGCTGATGCGGGCGGGCATCACCGACGTGCTCGTCTCCAACCAAGTCGTCGGCGAGGCCCGGGTGGCGCGCCTGGTGCGGCTGACTGAGCGCGGCACCGTCGCCGTCTGCGCCGATCACCCCGACCAGGTCGCCGCCTTCGCCCGCGCCGTGACGGCCCGCCGGGCCGAGACGGGATCGGACCGCGTCACGCTCGACGTGCTGGTGGAGATGGATTGCGGCTCCGGGCGCTGCGGGACCGGATCGATCGCCGAGAGCGTGGCCCTGGCGAGGGCGATCGACGACAGCCCGGGCCTGCGTTTCGCCGGGCTCCAATCCTATTACGGGCGCGCCCAGCACATCGTCGATCCCGCCGAGCGCCGTGCCGCCCTGGCGACCTCGATCGCGCTGACGGAAGCGACGCGCGACGCGATCCGCGCCGAGGGTCTATCTTGCGACCGGATCACCGGCGCGGGCACCGGCAGCTTCGAGATCGAGGGCGCGTCGGGGGTCTACACCGAGATCCAGGCCGGCAGCTACGCCTTCATGGATGCCGATTACGCCCGGGTGCGGGAGACCGCGCCCGGAGCCTTCGAGCACGCGCTCTTCGTCCTGGCGACGGTGATCAGCGTGCCGGGGACGGGTCGCGCCGTCTGCGATGCCGGCCTCAAGGCCGTGGCGGCGGATTCGGGCCTGCCCCTCGTGCACGGCCTCTCCGGCATCGCGGCCACCGGCCTCTCCGACGAGCATTGCACCCTGTCCGATCCCGAGGCGCAGCTGAGCCTCGGCGCGCAGATCCTCCTGATTCCCGGGCATTGCGACCCGACCTGCAACCTCCACGACTGGTATGTCGGGATTCGCCACGGCCGCGTCGAATGCCTCTGGCCGGTCACGGCGCGCGGCAAGGTGTTTTGATCCGGGGTCGTGGAGGACGTGCGGGCCGAGGGATGATCGGCCCGGGGACTGCGTCACCTGAAAAACGCGTCGGAAAACCCCGCCCCCGCAAAGGCAGGGCTGTTCGGGGAAAGAAATGGCTCGGCGGCCCAACCCTCCCCCCTCTGCGGGGGAGGGTGGCGAGCGGATGCGAGCCGGGAGAGGGGCAGCGCGACGATACCGGACTGGCGCCCTTCACCACGGTCGCGACATTTCCGGAGGCGGCGTCCCCTCTCCCGACCCCTGCTGACGCAGGGGCCACCCTCCCCCGCAGAGGGGGGAGGGGGAAACCCCGCGCTTTACGTTTCCCCGGACAGCCCTGCCGCGAAGGGAGGAGGGTTTGGCGCGAGCCTTGCTCCGTTCCGGGAGCGCACCGCTCCTGTTATCCGATCGCCAGCGCCACGCTCCCCAACTCCGAAAACTCCGCCACCATCCGGGTCGGCGCCGTCACGAAATCCGTGCCGGTGCAGGAACCGGTGGTGACGACCTGCCCGGCCTTGATCCCGCCGAGCGACCGCGCGCCCTCGTTGGCGAGCCAGACCAGCAGGCGCACCGGATCGACCGCCGAGTTGCCGCCGACATGGTCGTGCAGGACCTTGCCGTCGATGGTCAGCCGCACGGCTTGCGTCACCGGGTCGAGGTGGCGCCACTCCGTCAGGCCGGGCCCGAGCACCAGGACGCCGTGGTTCTGCTGGTCGGCGCGCTGGCTGTGGGGGTCGACCGCGCCGAAGACCGTGAAGCGGGTATCGGCGATCTCGATCGCCGGATGCATCGTGGCGACCGCCGCCAGCACCGCCTCGCGGTCGTAGGGCCCGGCCTCCGGGGGCAGGTCGCGGCCGAAGCTGTAGGCGATCTCGGCCTCCGCCCCGATCAGGTGGAACAGCGAGGCCGGCAAGTGGTCGGTCTCGAAGATCGTGTCGGCGTTGAGCGCGGCCCGGGCCGGGGTGGCGGTGGCGCTCGGCGCCCCCACCTTCCAGCCGGCGACCGGGCCGAGCGCCCGGACGACCGCATCCTGGACCGCGTAGGCCTCCGCCTCGCTGCCCGGCCTGGCGCCCTCGGGGAGGGCGCCGAGGCGGGTCCTCGAGCGGCGGGCGTCGAGGAGGGCCGCCGCCGCGGCGTTGACGTCAAAGGGCATGGTCACCTCAATAGCCGAGCGCGCTGCCGTCCTTGCGCGGGTCGGAGCCCGCGGCGAGCACCCCGCGCTCCCGGTCGATCCAGATGATCTGGCCGCCGCCGATCGGGCCGGAGGCCGCGATGATGCGGTGCCCTCGCGCCTCGAGCCCGGCGACGACGCCCTCCCCGAAGCCCGGCTCCATCTCGACCCCGCCGCCATAGGCGAAGCTGCGCGGGGCATCGAGGGCCTCCTGCACGTCGAGGCCGCGGTCGATGAGGCCGGTGAGGAGTTCCACGTGGCCCATCGCCTGGTAATGCCCGCCCATCACGCCGAACGGCGCCACGGTCTCGCCGTCCCGCATCAGCATGCCGGGGATGATGGTGTGCATCGGGCGCTTCCTCGGACCGATCGTGTTCGGGTGGCCGGGATCGATTCGGAAGGACAGGCCGCGATTGTGCAGCAGCACGCCGCTCTCCGGCGCGGTGATGCCGCTGCCGAAGCCCTGGAAGATCGAGTTGATCAGCGAGAGCGCGTTGCCGTCGCGGTCGACGACGCTGAGGTACACCGTGTCCTTGTGGAGGAGCTCGGGCCAGATCACCGGCTCCCGGGCGCGGGCCATGTCGATGGCGCCGTGGGCGCTCGCCCGCCAGGCTTCCGACAGCAGGTGCTCGACCGGCACCCGGTTGAGGACCGGATCGGCGAACAGCGCGTCGCGGTGGTGGTAAGCCTGCTTGCAGGCTTCCGCGAAGAGATGGACCCGGTCGAGTTCCGACAGGCCTGAGATGTCGTAGTGCGACAGCACGTTGAGCATCATCAGCACCGCGAGGCCCTGGCCGCTCGGCGGGCATTCGTAGACGTCGTAGCCGCGGTAGCGGGTGGTCACCGGGGTGACGATCTCAGGGGACGCCGTGGCGAAGTCGTCGAGGGTGTGCAACCCGCCGAGATCGCGCAGGCGGGCCACGATGTCCTCGGCCACCGGCCCCTCGTAGAAGCCGCGCGGGCCCTCGGCCGCGATGCGCTTCAGCGTGGCGGCGAGCTTCGGATGCCGCATGATCGTGCCGACGGTCGGAGCCTGCCCGTCGATCAGGTAGGTCGCCGCCGAGGCCGGGTCGCCGGCGACCCGCTCGACGCTGCGCGACCAGTCGAGGGCGACGCGCGGCTGCACCGGGTAGCCGTCCTCCGCGTAGCGGATGGCCGGCTGCAGCAGTTCGCCGAGGCTGCGGGTGCCGTGATCCTCCGAGAGCTTGGCCCAGGCGGCGACCGCGCCGGGCACGGTGACAGCGTGGGGCGAGGTGGGGGTCAGCGTGATGCCGCGTTCCAGGAACCAGGCATCGTGCGCCGCCGCCGGGCTGCGACCGGAGCCGTTCAGCGCGATCGGCGCCTTCGCCCCCTTCGGCGCGTAGAGAGCGAAGCAATCGCCGCCGATGCCGGTCATCAGCGGATCGACCACGCATTGCACCGCCACCGCGGCGATGCCGGCATCGACCGCGTTGCCGCCCGAGCGCAGCACCTCGATGGCGGCCAGCGTCGAGAGCGGGTGCGACGTCGCGACGGCGGCGTTGGCGGCATAGACGGGCGAGCGCCCGGGCCTCGAAAAATCCCTCACCGTGACGTGTCCTCTGAAGGTCGATCGGGTCGATCGACGGAAATGATGGTTTCAGCGTCGCTCCGGGGCCGTCGGGCCGGCCCGGTTCGATTCACACGCTTTGATCCTACCCCCGACCTCATCCTGAGGTGTGACTGAAAGGAGCCTCGAAGGAGGGGTCCAGGGATCGCAGAGATTGCTGGAGCCCTCCTTCGAGGTCAGTCCATCTTCGATGGACTGACACCTCAGGATGAGGTCGTGGGTAGGGGACGCATAAGCACCCGGTCGGCGCCGCTGGCGCGGCGCCGGAACGACATGGCGGGTATGAAATCGGAGGAAGCACCAAGCAAGCACTCACGCATGCGCCGCCTGCGCCACCCAATGCCCGGGGGCGACCTCCTCCAGCGCCCCGGCCTCCGGAATGTCGACGGAAGGCGCCTCGCGCCTCGCCCGCAGGCGGGCCCGCTCGACGGCGGGATCCGGCACCGGCACCGCGCCGAGCAGCGCCCGGGTGTAGGGATGGCGCGGATCCTCGTACAGGGTGCCGCTGTCGGCCAGTTCCACGATCCGGCCGCGCCGCAGCACCGCGACCCGGTGGCAGAGGTAGCGCACCATCCTGAGATCGTGGGAGATGAAGAGATACGACAGGCCCAGCTCCTCCTGCAGGTCCTGCAGCAGGTTGACCACCTGGGCCTGGATCGACACGTCGAGCGCCGCGATCGGCTCATCGGCGACGATGAAGCTGGGCTTCAGCGCGATCGCCCGGGCGATGCAGAGCCGTTGGCGCTGGCCGCCGGAGAACTGGTGCGGGTAGCGCCCGGCAAAGCGCGGATCGAGCCCGACCCGCTGGAACAGGAAGGCCACCGCGTCGCGGCGCTCCGCGGCCCCCATCTCCGGCCGGTGCAGCCGGAACGGCTCGGCGACGTAGGCCCCGGCGCTCATCCGCGGGTTGAGGGCGGCGTAGGGGTCCTGGAAGATCACCTGGATGCGCCGGCGCATCCGCCGCATCTCGCGGGCCGGAAGACTGGCCAGGTCGGTGCCCTCGAAGGCCACGGTGCCGGCGCTCGGCGGGTTCAGCATCGTCACCGCCCGGCCGATCGTCGACTTGCCGGAGCCGGATTCGCCGACGAGGCCCAGCGTCTCGCCGGGCGCGATGTCGAAGCTCACCCCCTCGACCGCGCGGAAGACCGAGGCCGAGCCTCCGAAGAATTGGCCGCCCCACCAGTGCCGCAAGGGGTAATGCTTGCTGAGGTTCTTCACCGAGAGCAGCGGCTCGGGCTTGACCGGCCTCATCGCCCGGCTCCTTGCGCCAGCAAGGCCGGCAGGTCGTACCACGCCGCCGCGAGATGGCCCGGCACGCTGCCCGCCACCTGCGCCAGCGGCGGCGCTTCCGCCCGGCAGCGCGGCGTGGCGTAGGGGTTGCGGGGCGCGAAGGGATCGCCCGGCGGCGGATGACGCATGTCGGGCGGGCTGCCCTCGATCTGGCGCAGGCGCTGCCGCCCGGCCCGGCCGCGGCTCAGATCCGGCAGGGAGCGCAGGAGCCCCAGCGTGTAGGCGTTGCGCGGATCGGAGAACACCGCGTCGACCGGCCCGCGCTCGACGATTCTCCCGGCATACATCACCTGCACCGTATCGGCGATGCCCGCGACCACGCCGAGATCATGGGTGATCCAGACGATCGCCATGCCGATCTCGCGCTTCAGGTCCTGCACCAGGGCGACGATCTCGGCCTGCACGGTGACGTCGAGGGCGGTGGTCGCCTCGTCGGCGATCAGGAGCTTGGGCCGGCAGGCGAGCCCGATCGCGATCATCACCCGCTGGCGCTGGCCGCCGGAGAATTCGTGCGGATACTGATCGAGACGCCGGCCCGCCTCCGGGATGCGCACGAGGTCGAGGAGGTCGCGCGCCCGCGCGTAGGCCGAGCGCGCATCGAGGCCGCGATGCAGCCGCAGGGGCTCGGCGATCTGGGCGCCCACCGTCATCGCCGGGTTGAGCGAACTCATCGGGTCCTGGAACACCATGCCGATCTCGGGCCCGCGCACCCGGCGCAAAAGCCGCTCCGGCAGCGCCAGCAGGTCGCGCCCCTGGAAGAGCACCTGCCCAGCCCTGATCCGGCCCGGCGGTCGCGGCACCAGCCCGAGCATGGCGAGCACGTGCACGCTCTTGCCCGAACCCGACTCGCCGACGATCCCGAGGGTCTCGCCCTCGCGCAACGTGTAGCTCACGCCGTTGACGGCATGCACCGTGCCGCCATCGGTGTCGAAGGCGACGGCCAGATCGCGGACATCCAGCAGGGGAGGGGAGTCGCTCATCGCCGCTCCCGCGGGTCGAGGGCGTCGCGCAAGCCGTCGCCCAGCAGGTTGAAGGCGAGCACCGCGACGAAGATGGAGATCCCGGGCCAGATCGCCATCCAGGGCGCCTGGTCGAGGAAGTTCTTGGCGGTGTTGAGCATCGAGCCCCAGGACGGTTCGGGCGGCTGCTGGCCTAGCCCTAAGAAGGACAGGCTCGCCTCGGCGATGATCGCCGCCGCGATGGTGAGGGTCGCCTGGACCAGGATCGCCGGCACGATGTTGGGCAGGATGTGGTGGAGCGCGATCCGCCAGGGCGGGTTGCCGATGGCGCGGGCCGCCTCGACGAACTCTTCCGCAGCCACCGCCTGCACCTGCGCCCGGGTGAGCCGCACGAAGATCGAGGTCGCCGAGAGCCCGATCGCCACCATGGCGTTGGTGAGGCTGGGCCCGAGGAAGGCCGCGAGCGCGATGGCGAGGATCAGGAACGGGATGGCGAGCAGCGCGTCGGTCAGGCGCATGATCGCCCCGTCGATCGCGCCGCCGGCATAGCCCGCCAGCATGCCGAGCGGCAGGCCGAGCGCCACCGCGAGCGCCACCGAGGTCAGGCCAGCGCCGAGAGAGGCCTTCGTGCCGAAGACGATGCGCGAGAGCACGTCGCGGCCGACCTCGTCGGTACCGAAGAGGTGGGCGAGATCGGGCGCGGCCCGCACCGCGCCCCAGTCGGTGGCGGTGGGATCGTAGGGCGCGATCCACTCGGCGCCGAGCGCCAGCACCGCGAGCAGCACCACGACGACGAGCCCGGCGAGCGCCCCGCGCCGCCGGCTGAACCGGCGCCAGAAGGCGCGCAACGCCCCCGGTTCCGGCGGCAGGGCGACGGCCGGGGCGGCGATCTCCGCCGGGGTGGAGAGACCGGCCTCGCTCATGCGCGCCTGAGCTTCGGGTTGACCAGCGCCGAGGCGAGATCGGCCGCGAGATTGAGCAGGATGTAGGTCGCGGTGGTGCAGATCACGACGCCCTGCACGGTGGCGAAGTCGCGGTTGAACACGGCATCCACCATCAGCTTGCCGAATCCGGGCACGGAAAACACCTGCTCGGTCAGCACCGCGCCGGAGAGGAGCTGGCCGAATTCGAGGGCACCCAGCGTGATGATCGGGATCGCCGCGTTGGGGAGCGCGTGGCGCAAAACCACCCGGGCGGTCGGCACGCCCTTGGCCCGGGCGGTGCGGACGTAGTCGGATTGCAGCACGCCGAGCATGGCGGCGCGGGTGTGGCGCATCATCACCGCCGCGATGGCGTTGCCGAGCACGAAGGCCGGCATCGCCATCGAGCGCAGGTTCTCCGACAGGCTCTCGCCCGGCGGCACGTAGCCGGAGGCCGGCAGCCAGCCGAGCTGCACCGAGAACAGCAGGATCATCAGGATGCCGAGCCAGAAATTCGGCACCGACAGGCCCCAGAGCGCGATCCCGTTGGCGAGCCCGTCGATCCAGGTGCCGGGCCGGACCGCCGAGAGGATGCCCATCGGCACGCCGATCGCCAGAGCCACCAGCATCGCCAGGCAGGCGAGTTCCAGCGTCACCGGCAGCTTCTCGCGGATCAGCTCGATCACCGGCTTCTGCAGCCGGATCGATTCGCCGAGATCGCCCTGCAGCACCCCGGCCGCCCAGTAGCCGTAGCGGACCGGCAGCGGCCGGTCGAGGTGGTACTTGGCGCGGATGAAGGCGATCACCTCCGGGTCGCGCTCCTCGCCCGAGAGCGCGGTGGCGGTGTCGCCCGGCAGCAATTGCTGCAGGGCGAAGATGATCATCGAGGCCAGCACCAGGGTCGGGACCGCCAGGGCCAGGCGTCGCGCGAGAAAGCGCAGCATCAGTCGAGCTTCAGGCCGGTGAAGCGCACGAGCCCGTCCGGATACTCGCCGAAGCCGGTGAGCTTCTGCGAATAGGCCCAGAGCAGCCGGCGGTGGAACAGGTAGACCAGCGGCTTGTCGGTCAGCACCCGGTCGGCGAGCCGCTTCCAGGCCGCCTTGCGGGCCGTGGGATCGGTGGTCAGCCGCTCGGCATTCATCGCCGAATCGGCCTCCTGGTTGCAGTAGCGCGAATAGTTCAGCGGCGTCTTGCAGGCGAGGAAGCTGTAGGTGTTGCCGTCCGGGTCGGGCCGGCCGCTCCAGTTGTAGAGATAGGCCTCGAAACTGCCCTTGTCGGCCTGGTCGAGGGAGGTGGTGAAGTCGGTGGCCTGGAGCTTCACGTCGAAGCCGGCCTCGCGGGTCATCGCCTGGATCACCTGGCCGACCTGCGGCGCGTCGTTGTTGGCGTAGACCATCATGGTGATCGCGGGTTTCTCGATCCCGGCCTCCTTCAGCAGCGCCCTGGCCTTCGCAACATCGCGCTTCGGCACCGGATACTCGGTGACGTAATTCGGATTCTTCGGCGAGACCCACTGGTTCCCGGCCAGGTACTCGCCGTTATAGACCACCTGCGTGATCGCGTTGCGGTCGATGGCGGCCTCGAAGGCGGCGCGCACCCGCGGGTCCGCCACCGGCGAGCCTTCGCGGGCGGTGTTGAACACGATGCCGGAGAAGCCGAGCTCGTAGGCCTGGCCCACCTTCAGCTTCGGGTCGCGCTTCACCTGGGGTAGATCGGTGGGAGCGAGCCGCTCGATCAGGTCGAGCTGGCCGGCCCGGAGGTTGGTCAGCCGCACCGTGGTGTCGGGGATCGGCCGGAACTCGATCCGCCGGATCTGGATCGCGTCCTTGTTCCAGTAATCGTCGAATTTTTCGACCACGATGCGGTCCTGCGGCACCCGCTCGACGAACTTGTAGGGTCCGGCGCAGACCGGCGCGGTGGCGAACTTGTCGCCCAGCCGCTCGGCGGCCTTGGGCGAGACGATCATCCCGGCCCGATCGGTGAACTGCGCCAGCAAAGGCGCGAACGGCGTCTTCAGGGCGATCCTGACGGTGAGGTCGTCGACCGCCTCGACGGTGTCGATCGGCGCGATCTCGCCGCGGCGCTGCGAGCCGGGCAGCTTCAGGTGGCGCTCCAGTGAGTACTTCACCGCGGCGGCGTTCATCGGCTCGCCGTCGTGGAAGCGCACGCCCGAACGAAGCTTCAGCGTGAGGCTCTTCTGGTCGTCGGACCACGCCCACTCGGTCGCAAGCTGCGGCACCGGCTTCAGGTCGGGCCCGGTATCGACCAGCTTGTCGCAGAGGGCCGCGAACACCATTCGGCCGGCGAAGGTGCGGGCCAATGTCGGATCGAGGGCGTCCGGATCCTCCATCAGGCCGAAGCGCAGGGTCTGGGCCTGGACGCCTCCCGCCATCGGGGCGGCGAGGGCGAGGCCCGCGAGCAGGCAGGCGGTGAAGAGACGCGGCATCGCGCTTCCTTCTGCAGGATCGTCGGCAACCGGGAGCGTTCGGAACTCCCGTCCGGACTACGCTCGCAGGCAGCATCCGTGCCAGCGGGCACCCCGAGGTTGCGATCGTCCTCGCCACTCTGCGCCCGCGGCGGGGAGCGGTGCAATGCCCGTCGCGGCGGGTTGTTAGATCTTCCCTCGCCGCGCGTGATCCGCCCTCGGCGCGCCCCACCCCCGCGACGTGACGCAGGCCAAGGCCCCATGCGTGACGGCATCGTCCGTGCTATGGAGCGTCCGGCGTGACCCTGGGTTGGGTCGCTGCGGCGCGGCGTTTCCGCCGCCCCGAGACGAGGTTCCAGGGCATCGCCATGCAGGCAGAGATCCCGATGCGCCGCGTGACGGCGATCCGCTGCTATCCGTCGGGCGAGCGCGACGATCCGGATCAGCGGGTGCTCAACGTGCTCGAATGCGGCCACGTCGTCAGCTTCGAGGGCGCGAACGCCGTCGCCGCCCTGCTGGCCAAGCGGCAGCTCTGCCTCAAATGCGCCGAGGAGGCCAAAGCCGAGGCATCCTCGTCCGAGGCCCAGCCTCCGGCCGCCTGATTTGTCAGTAGGTCGCCATCGCCTCGGTCATCATCGCGACGAGCTGATCCGGATCGGCGGCGTTCTGGATGCCAGCGACGATCAGCAGGCAGACGCCGAGGGCGAAAACCAGGTAAGCCAGAATCGGCGTCAGGGTCTCGGCCCAGCTCCGGGCGGCATGGATGGCAAGGCACCCGGCCGTGAATCCGGCCGCCTCCGCCACGGGGATCATCTCGACCATCGCCTTACGCTCCGCTCCGGCGCCACGTTATGCTGCAGTGCAACATAGCGTGGCGCCGCGGGCGGGACCACCGCTTACAGCGCATCCGGCTCATGCAGTACGGGTCGTCACGAACCGCAGGTCGTGGCGCCCCGGATTCGCAACGCCTCCAGAACCTGCTCGGCCAGGGCGTCGACATCGTCGGCATCCGTCCGCAGATGAATCTCGGGTGCCTCCGGCGGCTCGTAGGGCGACGAGATGCCGGTGAAGTTCGGGATCTGCCCGGCGAGTGCGCGGGCATAGAGCCCCTTGGGATCGCGCCGCTTGCAAACGTCGAGAGGAGCGTCGACGAAGACCTCGAGGAACTCGTCCGGACCCACCAGCTGGCGCGCCAGCATCCGCTCGCGCCGGAAGGGCGAGATCAGGGAGCAGATCACGATCAGGCCGGCATCCAGCATCAGCTTAGCGACCTCGGCCGTCCGGCGGATGTTCTCGATCCGTGCGGCATCCGTGAAGGTGAGATCGCTGTTGAGCCCGAAGCGCAGGTTGTCCCCGTCGAGCAGCATGGTGTGATGGCCGCAACGCCACAGCCGCTCCTCGACGCGGGTCGCGATCGTCGACTTGCCGGCGCCGGACAAGCCGGTCATCCAGAGGATCAGCGGCTTCTGGCCCTTCAGCTCCGCTCGTGCACCCTTCCCGATCGTGGGTACGGCTCGGAGGACAGCCGGGGCGACGACCTGCTCTGAGGGCGCAGCATCACCAGAGGTGTTCATTCAGATGGCGACCTTCGCAATCGATGCGGCTGGCCATCCAGCCTAGCCCGTTTGGCGAATCAGGCAGCCTTCTTCCGGAAGTTGCACCCGCCCGTCAAGCGAGGCTCCGCACGCCCATCAAGCCAGTCGGACGCTGTGTCTGCCGCGCCGAGTCGGGTTACATGTGTCATGCAGATCCGGGCTTAGGCTCGAGCGGCGCGGCCTCTGTCACACGAGTTTCGCAGAGGGGTTGACGGGTCCGGGAAGCAGGGCCTATACGACCACCCATCGGCGCCGGCCGCTCCCGCGGACCGGTCGCTGAGCCATCTTCGAGACAGTCCGGGCCGGCGAGCCTGACCTTGGTCAGGCGCTGGTCACGTTTTTGCCGATGGTGCCCGGTTTCTGACCGGACCGCTCTTTGACAAGTTCATACGAGAAAGAGAAGCGTGGACGGCGTCGTCCCTGCGGATCCTGCCTTCGGGTGGGATCGTGAGTAGGATGATGCTGGTCTTAACGTTTCGGTGCTCACACGATTGGTGGAAACGCCGGTCGGTCGTGAGCCTCCGTTTATGTTGTGATCAGCTTTGATCAGCTCTTCAACTTGAGAGTTTGATCCTGGCTCAGAGCGAACGCTGGCGGCAGGCTTAACACATGCAAGTCGAGCGGGCCCTTCGGGGTCAGCGGCAGACGGGTGAGTAACGCGTGGGAACGTGCCCTTCGGTTCGGAATAACTCAGGGAAACTTGAGCTAATACCGGATACGCCCTTTTGGGGAAAGGCTTGACTGCCGAAGGATCGGCCCGCGTCTGATTAGCTTGTTGGTGAGGTTACGGCTCACCAAGGCGACGATCAGTAGCTGGTCTGAGAGGATGATCAGCCACACTGGGACTGAGACACGGCCCAGACTCCTACGGGAGGCAGCAGTGGGGAATATTGGACAATGGGGGCAACCCTGATCCAGCCATGCCGCGTGAGTGATGACGGCCTTAGGGTTGTAAAGCTCTTTTCTCCGGGACGATAATGACGGTACCGGAGGAATAAGCCCCGGCTAACTTCGTGCCAGCAGCCGCGGTAATACGAAGGGGGCTAGCGTTGCTCGGAATCACTGGGCGTAAAGGGCGCGTAGGCGGCTGATTTAGTCGAGGGTGAAAGCCCGTGGCTCAACCACGGAATGGCCTTCGATACTGGTTGGCTTGAGACCGGAAGAGGACAGCGGAACTGCGAGTGTAGAGGTGAAATTCGTAGATATTCGCAAGAACACCAGTGGCGAAGGCGGCTGTCTGGTCCGGTTCTGACGCTGAGGCGCGAAAGCGTGGGGAGCAAACAGGATTAGATACCCTGGTAGTCCACGCTGTAAACGATGAATGCTAGCCGTTGGTCTGCATGCAGGTCAGTGGCGCCGCTAACGCATTAAGCATTCCGCCTGGGGAGTACGGTCGCAAGATTAAAACTCAAAGGAATTGACGGGGGCCCGCACAAGCGGTGGAGCATGTGGTTTAATTCGACGCAACGCGCAGAACCTTACCATCCCTTGACATGGCATGTTAGGCGGAGAGATCCGTTGTCCTCTTCGGAGGCGTGCACACAGGTGCTGCATGGCTGTCGTCAGCTCGTGTCGTGAGATGTTGGGTTAAGTCCCGCAACGAGCGCAACCCACGTCCCTAGTTGCCATCATTCAGTTGGGCACTCTGGGGAGACTGCCGGTGATAAGCCGCGAGGAAGGTGTGGATGACGTCAAGTCCTCATGGCCCTTACGGGATGGGCTACACACGTGCTACAATGGCGGTGACAATGGGCAGCGAAGGGGCGACCTGGAGCGAATCCCCAAAAGCCGTCTCAGTTCGGATTGCACTCTGCAACTCGGGTGCATGAAGGCGGAATC